>CAMCSP010000025.1 GCA_945877755.1 Rickettsia typhi
CGATGTATTAATTCTAACTTCTATAGCGAATGTTTCATTGAAGAGCCGTGTGCGGGAAAATCGCAAGCACGGTTCTGTGGGGGTTACCATAGCATTGAGACTAACTTTAATTTAAATATGGAGTAAGTGCTATGGTTTCTACCCGACAAATATTAGAATATTAATTCCCTATTGCACAGGAAATCATTGGGTAACTTGTGAGATTTTGGTTGCTAAGAGAAGATTGAATGTAAGTATTGATGTACAGTTACATGATCCTTATGGTCATGGTTTATTGAATCAAGATTTTTTTTATAATTTAGCTGGAGCTATTACACTTAGAATTCTCACTAATTCGCGTTCTTTATCTTTAAGTATTTATCAGCTAACAAATTCTCCTAGTAGATTTGATTTTAGGAGACAATGCAGCAATGATGATACTTCCTGCGGTGTAATAGTATGTAAAGAAATAAGAGAATTAGCAAAATCTGGTACGGTAGTTAAACGTGTCGTTCCCTATTCTTCAGATGAAATACAGAAAATTAGAAAAAGGCATTTAGAAGAGATTGAGCAGCAAGGAGAGCATCGTAAAGCCTTAATTATACAGTATGGTTCAAATCTTGAGCCAAGTTCATTTGCTACGGGTAATGTTGATCAACCTGAAGATCTTTTTGCGCAAGTTGTTCAAAATCTTAAATCTCTTCAATCAGAGCTTGATGAAAAAAAACGTTTGGAACAACAAGATTTCATAGCAAAAAATCTTGGTAAGTTGAAGAAAGTTGAGGGCGCGGTTACTAATAGTCTTTTTAGGGGAAGTATTTGGGTTTTTTATAATTCCGATCAAAAAGAATCTTTTCATATTGTAGCTAATGGTAAAAATCTTAATATTCAATGCAAGGGTATAAAAGGTCAATATATAGTTCAAATTCAGCGAATTGATATTAACGGTAATTTAGTTCCAGCTGTGCGGATGTGTTGTTTTATAAGGATGGGAAGCTGCAAAACGCTATTACTATTAGTAATATCGGTCAGAGCTCTAGTCGTGTTCAAGGTTTACTTGATCAAGTAAATACCAGTGGATTAACTATTTTTAGGGCAGATCTAGAGCGGACGGCAAAAAAAAGTTGGGTTGATAAAGTAACGAGTGTAAAAGAAAGAACAGAGACTCTAGCTCTATAAAGTCAGTGTTGCCATTTATCTAACTATATAATAGGATAAAATTTGAAGATTTAAGATGTTCTACATGAAACCGATATACTACATAATACTATTGATGATTTTTACATCTGACCTTGTTTGCGCTGAGCAGTCATTGCAAAATCAACAAAAATATTTTGTACAAATGCCTAGTGATTATGTGCTGGGTAGTGCCAATGCTAAAGTTACATTTATTGAATACTCATCATTATCTTGCCCAACTTGTGCTTGGTTTCACAATAATGTTTTTTCCACTCTTAAGAAGAAATATATTGACACTGGTTTGGTGAAATACATTCATCGAAATTATCCATTAAATGAACAAGCCGCAAAAGCTGCGGTTTTACCAATTTGTGGAGGGGCAAAAAAATATTACTTATTTTTACAATCTTTGTTTGAAACTCAGCGCTCATGGACTATTACTAGGAATTATACTCAGGTGCTTGAAGACATTGGAAAATTGGGGGGTCTATCTCATGAGCAAGTTATGAAATGTTTTAATGATAAAAACATCGAAAATCAAATAATTAAATTACGTCTTGATGCTCATAATATTTTACAAATTAATTCCACGCCCACGCTTATCATTAATGGGGAAAAAATTATAGGAGCAATAAATGAAAAGAAGTTGTTTGATTTACTTGATCAAAGGTTAAAAGATGCATAAAGATAAAGATAAGGGTCTGAAAGAGCTTAAAAAAAAGATTGAAGAATATAAAAAGCGTGAGGCAAAGCCGGTTTACTCAGATGTTCCGAAAGTTACTGCTTCTCGTGTATGTATAGAACTTGTTTCTTCTGTCGTTGCTGGTATTCTTGTTGGGTCTTTATTGGATTATTTAATGAAAACTCAATTGATTTTTAAAATTATTTGCCTATTATTATCCTGTATTGCTGGTTATTATTCAATTTATAAACTTTCGAGGCAAAAGTAATTATGTCATCATCACCGCTAGACCAGTTTAAAATTAACGATATATTATCTTTACATGTAGGTAATTATGATCTTAGTTTTACCAATTCTTCGCTCTTCATGTTTTTTGCCTATGCTATCATTGGCTCGTTTTTTTATTTTACTGCAAAAAAATTACAAACTATTCCAGGTGGGATGCAGTCTGGTGCAGAAGTAGTCTATAATTTTGTTTTAAAGGTTTTGAATGAAAACACCTCTGGTAAAGGTGAACAATATTTTCCTTTTATATTTAGTTTGTTTTTATTTATCATAACATTGAATCTACTCGGTTTAATACCACATGGCTTTGCTGTTACTAGTCAAGTAGTTGTGACTTTTGCATTAGCAATAGCAGTATTTATAACGGTGACTGTTATTGCTTTTATTAGGCATGGGCTTCACTTTTTTTCTTTCTTTTTGCCTAGTGGAACGCCGTGGTTTCTAGCACCATTGATGATTGTTATTGAATTTTTTACATACTGTACTAGACCAATAAGCTTGTCAATGAGGCTTGCAGCTAATATGATGGCTGGTCATATACTAATAGCTGTGGTAGCAGGATTTGTTATGATGATGGGGGTAGCTGGAATATTGCCAATTTCTTTCATTGTAGTTTTTACAGGATTTGAGTTTTTTGTAGCAATTCTTCAGGCTTATATTTTTACGATATTAACTTGTGTGTATTTAAATGATGCAATTAACTTGCATTAGCCTTAGGAATATTTTGATTGTATGTTGTGCTGTATTTTGTTAATCTGAGTATGGTTTTTTTAATTAATTTTTTTAGGAGTGAATAATGGATCCAGTATCTTTTAAGTATATAGCTGTAGGATTAATGTCTTTAGGCATGTTTGGTGCGGCGATAGCTGTAGCAATGATTTTTGCATCTTTAATTAATTCGATTGCGCGTAATCCATCTGCTGAAAGCAAGATGTCACGTTATGCATTCATTGGTGCTGGTATGGCAGAAGCAATGGGTATTTTCTCACTCGGTATTGCGATGATTTTATTATTCTTATAATTAATTTAGGATATGGCGCTATTTAATTTTAATGCATTTTTTTCGCAGATTTTTTGGTTAGCAATATTTTTTATTGCACAATATTATTTGTTGGCAAAAGTAGTTCTGCCTAAATTTAAAGTTGTGTTTGATAAACGCGTAAAGCACATCAATGAAGAAATAGCTATAGCTGATAATCTAACGAATAAAGCAAATAAATTAAAAGATGAATATGAAGCTAAAATGATAATGGCTCAAGATGCTAGTGTAGCTAGAATGAATTCTGCTGTTGCTGAATCAAAAGGAATATCTGTAGCGCAGTTAGCTGCATTAGAGGAAACTTTGGCTAAAGATATGTTAAAGCAAGAGCTAAAGTTGGAGAAATTTTGTTCAACTGTACGTAGTGAATTGGAAGATATTTCGCTGGCAACGGCAGCAATGATGATAGAAAAAATTACTCATAATAAAATTGATCAGAAAGATTTAAAAAAATATTTGTTACAATGAGGGGTTAATAAATGGATACTCATTTTTGGGAAACGGTTAGTTTTTTAATCTTTATCATACTAGTATATAGGCCGGTAGCTAGGCAAATATCTTTATATTTAAAAGATTATTCAAAAAACGTAAAAGATAAAATTGATGAATCTACCAAGTTACGTATAGAGTCAGAAAAATATCTGGAATTTTATGAAGAAGAGGCTTCCCTTTTAGCATCGAGATTAAAAATTATGCTTCGTCAAACTGAGGAAAATGTGTCAGCTTTGCTTTACAAGTCTAAAATTAAACTTGACGAGCAAATTGAGATCAGAAAGCGTATGCATGATGAAAAGGTTGTTATCTATCAAAAAGAAGCTACGTCTAAGCTTAAATTAAAAGCTATTGATGAAGCTATTCTTGTTACAAGATCTTATCTTACAGCTAATTGTCACAAAGCATTATCCAGTGATGATATTACTGATGCTTTAAAATTGGTTCATAATCAAGTTATCCACTAAAATGATGCAGAAAGCCCTTTTTATTTCCTTTGAAGGTTGTGAGGGTAGTGGTAAATCTACTCAAAGCAAATCTTTGTATAATTGGTTATTATCAAAGAATCTTAAGGTGTTTTTAACACGTGAGCCTGGTGGAACCGATTCTGCTGAAGTCATTAGACAAATTTTACTAAATAAGCATATTAAATTTGATGGTGTGAGCCAGCTACTTCTTCATTTTGTTTCAAGAAATGAACATGTAAATGAGGTTATTAGGCCACATCTTGAGCAAAACTATATCGTAATTTGTGATCGTTATGTTGACTCTACTATGGCTTATCAAGGATATGGAAGTGGCATTAGCTTGAATTTAATTAAGGACTTACATAAGAGTATTATTAGCAATCTTAATCCAGATCTTACATTTATTTTAAATGTATCTTTAGAACAATGTTTGCGCAGAATTCAAAAGAAGCAAAATATTGATGATCGTTATGAAAATTTAGGTCAGGGATTTCATGAAAATGTAGCAAAGGGCTTTTTAGAAATTGCTAAAGAAAATCCACAACGTTGTGTGCTACTTGATGCATCAGAATCGATTGAAACTACAGAGTTAGCAATTCAGGCACATATATCTAAGCTATTATCTACTCAGTAGCATAGATGCGGTCTTGTATTCTTAAGTCAACTGATTTGTAGTTTTTTTCTTTAAATTCGGTGTTGTTAATGATCTTAATAAACTTATTCCAAGCTATTTCAGGGTTAGCCTCGGGAAGTTTAACTAACATTCCATTCGCGAGTTTTATATTCCATCTTCGATTACCAACCCATATTGCTGAAATAATCTCAGACATTAATTCTTGATCTAGTGCTAAAAAACTTACTAGATCAGGAGTATGAATAGGCGCCTTACTGCCGGCGATCACAATAAATTTCTCAATATTTCTTAGTTTGCGAATAGACATTACACTACCATTTTCAGTAATATAATAAAAATCCTGTTCATTCTGCCAAATTGCGATGGGCTGTTTTTCATGTACCTGAATTTTGATAGTATCTGGATATTCCCTTTCTATACCAACAGAACCAATGCAATCAAGTGACTCAAGTTTAGTTTTAATATCCGAAATTGAAATTAGGAATATAGAGGTGTCAGGTTTTATATTGTCTAATAAGTTTCTAATACTAGGACAGTATTTTAGTTGTTCTTGAAGCTCAATTTTCTTTAAGGAGAAATTTATCTTCTTGCTGAAATCATTTACATGTTTCTCAAAAGTAGTGACTACAAATTCTTTGTCATATAAAATAAGCGCGGTGAGGCTAATCAATATAATTAGAAATATTAAAAAGAATAATTTACGTACAAATATTCTTATGTACCGTTTGGTACCTATTTTTTTATAATGCTTATCACGATTGGTTGAGGGTGTCATTTTAATGCATCTTGAGCTATTTTGTCAACCAGTTGAGCAAAGGTAATACCATAGTAAGCACAAACCTCAGGTACTAATGATAATGGTGTCATGCCCGGGTGAGTATTGATTTCTAGTATATAAAACTCACCGTTTTCTCCTTCTTTTGCATTATATATAAACTCGACTCGGCTAACACTTTTACAACCAATCAAAGTATGGGCTTTAATTGATATATCTAAAACTCTTTGATATGCAGTTGCAGATAAATTTGCAGGCATAATATGTTGAGTCATATTGTCCTGATATTTAGATTCATAGTCGTAAAACCTTCTTTTTAGGGGCTTTATTTCTAATGCACCGATTGCTTTGTCACCTAACACCGCTACATTTATTTCTTGTCCTTGTATATAATCTTCTACTAAGATGGTATCACCATAGGCCCAATCATAATCACCAAACTCGAAATCATCTTCCTCAAAGACAACAATAACACCAATACTTGAACCTTGGTTTATAGGCTTAACAACATAAGGTCTTGGCATTGGGTCTGAGGAAATATTTTGGTTACGCTCAATAACTTTTCTGTTTGCGCATTTAATGCCATGGTCTTTAAAGAATAGTCCTGAGAAAATCTTATTCATTGCCACGGCTGACGCTAATACTCCTGAATGGGTATATTTTAATCCCATGATTTCTAATGCACCTGGTACACAACCATCTTCACCGTATGTTCCATATAGTCCATTATAAACCAAATCGGGTTTTAATGGTAGAATCACTTTAGCAAAATCATAACCCATATCAATAGGTGTAACCATGTAACCAGATTCTAGAAGTCCATTGATTAATCCTGCCGAAGACATTATTGATACTTCTCGTTCAGCAGACATACCTCCATATATAAAAGCAACATGAGTGCTGTTTCGGTCATTTACAATTTTAGGTATCTGCATTGGATAGATAATGGTATTTCTCATGCTTATTTTTTCCCGATTCGTTTTATTTCCCATTCTAAGTTGATATCACTATTATTAAACACTTTTTTCCTGACTAATTCACCTAAATTTTCAATATCAGCAGCAGTAGCATTGCCAGTATTAATCAAGAAATTACAATGTTTTTCAGAAACCTTAGCTCCGCCGATGGTTAAACCTCTACATCCTGCTTGGTCTATAAGTTTCCAAGCGCTAATTTCAGCTGGGTTTTTAAAAGTTGATCCGCCAGTTCTTTCTTTAATTGGCTGTGCTTCACTTCTTGCCTTTATAATATTTTCCATGCATTTTAAGATGTCATTTTTGGAATCTTTTCTTAGTACAAAAGTTGCCTTGGTAAAAATAAACTGACCATCTAAGCTGTTGCCCCGATAAACAAAACCTAATTCTTGTTTATTTAAATTACGGATTTCACCTGTATTGATATTGACTGCTTCAACAGACACAAGATGCTCAGCAGTATCCATATTATAAGCTCCTGCATTCATTGCAATTGCTCCACCAATAGAGCCAGGAACTCCAATTAAAAATTCTAACCCTGATAAAGAATGATTTGCAGCAAATTGAGCAACATTAAAGTCTAAAGTAGCTGCTCCAACAGTTAATGTGGTATCATTTACCTCTAGGCTGTTAAAATATTTACCAAGTTTAATCACTACTCCCTTAATACCACCATCTCTAATGATAACATTAGATCCAACACTAAGCATGGTAATTTGGTTATCATTTTTGTGCTTTAAAAAATAAGCTAAGTCTTCAGTATCAGTTGGTTTGTATAGTATTTCTGCTTTTCCTCCAACCTGAAACCAATTTGTGGATGATAAATCCACATTTTCTCTGTATGTTCCTTTTACTTTTGGTAGTTTTTCTATTAGCGACATGGTTTGGTCTAAATGGTTTATAATTTATTGACAATGTCGTTGGCCCAATAAGTTATATTCCCAGCACCAAGGAAAATCACTATATCATTAGGTTTAGCATCATTCTTGATAATTTCTGGCAGATCATCTGGCGACATTAATAGTCTCGCATCAGAATGAGCCTTACTTTGTTTAATTACATTTAACAGTAATTCTTTATTTAATTCTTCAATTACTGCTTCACCAGCGCCATAAACATCTGCTATATAGAGAATATCGCTATCACTAAAACAATGAACAAATTCACTAAAAAGATTTTGCAATCTGCTATAACGATGAGGCTGAAAAATAGCTATTACTTTCCCATTGTTTAATTTTGCCACTGATTGTGCTGTTTTTAATGTAACTTTAATTTCTTCAGGATGATGAGCATAATCATCTATAAATTTTGCACCATTATATTCCCCTGTTAGAGTAAAACGTCTTTTTACGCCGTTAAAAGAGTTAAATCCATTAATGATATGGTCTTTTGCAAAACCCAATTCTAAGGCTATTGCTATTGGTCCCAATGCATTGAGCACATTGTGGAGGCCTGGCGTTGGTAATTTGATATTTTTTAATTCTCTAATCGTTCCTTTGACGTTATCAGAGATTATTACGTCAAAAATAGAGCCACTAAGATCCTGCCTTATGTTGATTGCTTTTAAATCAGATTCTTTTGAGTCAATACCATAGGTAATAATCTTGCGTTCTGTTATTGAAGATGCAATTTCTTTGACTACTGGATGATCGATGCATAAAACACCAAAACCATAAAAAGGTAGGTTTGAGATAAAAGTTCGGAAGGCGTTTTTTAGATCCTCAAAAGTATTATAATAATCCATATGTTCAGGGTCAATATTTGTAATAATTCCAATTGTTGATGGGATTTTGATAAAGGTTGCATCTGATTCATCAGCTTCAGCGATAACAAAGTCACCATTGCCTAGATAGGCATTAGTATTACGATTATTGATAATGCCACCATTAATAACGGTTGGGTTCATGTGTGCGGCTTCAAACATACAAGCGGTTAAAGATGTGGTTGTGGTCTTACCATGTGACCCGGCGATAGCTACACAAATTTTAAGTCGCAATAGCTCTGCGAGCATTTCTGTTCTAGAGATCACAGGAATTTTATGTTGACGTGCTGCAACAATTTCTGGATTATTATCTTTAATAGCTGTAGATTTAACTACTAAAGAAACGTTTTTTATATTTTCTGCTACTTGCTCTAGAACAATTTTTATCCCTAGTTCCTTGAGTCTTTTAGTGACATAATTATCTGCAAGATCAGATCCTTGGATAGTATATCCAAGATTATGCAGTATTTCTGCTATACCGCTCATTCCAATTCCACCGATACCGGAAAAATGTATTCCTCCGACATAATTAAGCATTAGTTTATTTATGTGCATAGTAAGCTGAACCTATTTTAGTTAAGTGTCGATGATAGCAGAGAAAAATAAATTATGAAGTGATTTTTATAGTTCCTTAATGGGGTTTAATTGACTATATTTTTGAAGATGATATAGATATATAGAATGGACAAATTCTATATATCTATATAAGATATTTGTTATTAGCCATGTTTGAAGGCAAATTAATATGTCATATTTCAAAACGATCAAACTCTTTTTAGCTTTATTTTTTCTGTTAGGTTGTTCTAATAAAACTGGAGTTGAGGACAAGATTTTTAATGATGGAGTTGTTACTAATATTACCAAATATAAAATTGGTTTTACTGCAGAAGTGGTTAATTTAGTTCCATCTTTTCCTCCAGCTATAGGTTCCAGTTTAAAATTTAAAGAAAAATTAGAAAACGGCAGCCTACTATTCTATAGTATTAGTGATAGAGGTCCAAATTATCCTGTAGAAAACCTTAAAATAGGTTCAAAAGATATTTCTGGTCTTATATGTTTTCATCCTAAATTTTCTCCTTTTATTTCTCTTGTTGAAGTTAATCCTGGTATATCAGCAACTGTAATAGATTATAAGACTATAACCAAGGATAATCAGCCTATCAACGGTTTAACAAATTACTACAATGCTAAAGAAAAGATGCTAACAGCAAATACTGAAGAAATTAAAAATCCTCATTTTGGTCTAGATACAGAAAGTTTATCTTTGGATAAAGATGGAAACTTTTGGATTGGTGATGAGTACGGGCCTTCGCTTAATTTTGTAGATAGCAATGGATCTATAATTAAATCATACATTCCAGGAGATGGATTGCCTGGAATACTTAAGCATAGGCAAATGAATCGTGGTTTTGAAGCATTGGATGTGACGCCAAGCGGAAAAGTATATGCTATATTGGAATCTGCGCTTGATATTAATAGTGAAACGAAAAAGACAGCTCGATTTATTAGGATGTTAGAATTAGATCCAACAAGTGGTAAAGTTCGTATGTTTGCGTATCCTCTAAGAGATAGCCAGTTAATTGGACAATTAAAAATAAAAGTTAGTGACTTAGCAGCAATTAGTGACAGTCAGTTTTTAGTCGCAGAGCAAGTGGTAGATCAAGACAAGAAAATGAGTCATGTTATTTATAAAATAGACCTTAAAGATGCCTCAGACATTGGTGACATTAAGTTAGCTAATGGCAAGGACTTGGAATATGGGGCAATGTTAGAGTTGCAAGATATTCGTATGGTTAAAAAAGAAGTGCTATTTGTTGCAGAAACATATGGATGGGAATATGAAAAATTGGAAGGTTTGGCAATTATAGATAATAAAACGATTGCAGTTACTAATGATAATGATTTTGGTATTAGTCACATTAAAGTAAATGAATGTAAGTCAGCTGATCAATGCAATATGGTAGATAGCGTGCCTTCAGAGCTTAATAAAAATACACATATTTGGATTATTAATCTGACTAAGCCATTGATAAAGTAAGGGTATTATTTAATATACTATATTTTATAATTTTTCTATAATCGTAAAGGCTGCAGCTATAGGATATTCATCGCTTAGGCTTAAATGCGTAACAAACTTTTCATTTATTGTCATTTGATGAATAAAGTCAGTTAGTTTCTGATTGAGGACGTAATATGGCTTACCTAATTTATCATTAAATATTTCCATATCTGTCATTGAAATATTATTTCTAAAGCCTGTGCCAATGGCTTTTACCAAAGCTTCTTTTGCAGCAAATCTTTTAGAGATATGGCTGCATATTTGTTTTTCTGATTTTAGGCCTAAAACCTTGATTTCTTCTGCAGTAAGAATTTTCTTTAAAAATTTATTTCCATATTTTTTATAAATTTTTTCAATTCTTGGGATATATACTACGTCATTGCCAATGCCTAGAATCATCTTTATTTCTTGCTTATGGTTTTATATGTCTTGTTACAGAGTGTATACAAGGTTGGTTTCTGAGTGTAGCCATGATATTCTCCAAATGCGTTAATCCTTTGACATCAAGATCTATAGAAACATCAAAGAAATCACTGGATCTGCTGTTTATTTTTATGTTATTGATATTTGCATCTAATTTTGCGATTTCAGTAGTGATAGTTGAAAGGCTACCAGGTTGGTGAAGTAATAGGGAGTTGATAGTTGCATTATATGTTTTTTTACTTTTATCTTTATCCCAGGATAACTCTATCCATTGTTCAGGAGTTGAAGCAAAATTTTGTAACATCTCACAGTCAGATAAATGTACTGTAATTCCTTTACCACTATGAACTATTCCAACAATATTATCCCCCGGGATTGGGTGACAGCATCCGGCAAAATGTACAGCCATACCTGGTATCAAACCTTTTATTGAAATACGATTATCTTTAGCTCCAGTTTTGTTTTTACTAAAAGATAGAAACGAAAATTTCTTTTTCAATAAGTTATACGCTTTGTTAGTTGGTGAAAGTTGTTTCATCAAGCTATCCGCGCTGATTATCCCCTCACCAATGGCTTGTAGTAATTCTTCTGTATGTTTTTTTCCAAATGCAATTAGTGCTGGCTTAAGGTTTTCTTCACTATATTCTTTATTTTGTTGCTCAAAAGCCTTAGAGATTATTGCTTTCCCAAGATTTATATATTCTTGTTTTTTATCCGCACGTGTATATTTTTTAATTTCACTCAAAGCTTTTGCAGTTATAGCAAAATTTTCCCAAGCTGGGGATGGTTTATGAGTAGGGTTAGTTATAATTTCAATCTGATCTCCATTTTCTAAAACAGAAGTTAAGGGCGCAACTCGGCAGTTAATTTTTGTTCCCACACAATGATTTCCAATGTCTGAATGTACTGCGTAAGCAAAGTCAATAGCAGTAGCTCCTTTAGGTAGTGCTACAACTTCACCTTTTGGCGTAAAACAAAATACCTGATCATAATACATATCCAATTTGGTATTTTCTAAAAATTCATTAAAATCATAGGTGGATTCTAGAATTGTTAGCAATTCTCTGACCCAGTTATATTTTTGCTGATCATTGCTAAAGTCATAATCTTGTTTATAGCACCAATGTGCTGCTACGCCTAGCTCTGCTAAGTGATGCATCTTCTTGGTTCTAATTTGCATCTCGATTTTTTGATCTTTTGGACCAATGACAACGGTATGGATAGATTGATATCCATTTTTCTTTGGCGTACTAATAAAATCATGAAATGATTCTGGAACCACATGGTAATTTTGATGAATTACTCCTAACGCTAGATAGCAGTCGTCAATGTCATTAACAATAACCCTGAAAGCCATAACATCAGACAATTGTTCAAAGTTAATATTCTTTCGTTTCATTTTTTGCCAGATAGAGTAGGGAGTTTTTTCTCGTCCTATGATAGTACTAGCAATGTTGTTATCTAGCATTAATTTGGATAATACTGCAACAATACTACCGATAAGCAGGTTTCCTTCATTGCGTAGTAAGTCTAATCTGTTTGCAATTGATTTTCTGATATCGGTATGTAATTCTGCAAAGCAAATATCTTGTAATTCATTTTTTAGATTTTGCATCCCGATCCTTTCAGCAAGGGGCGCATAAATCTCTATAGTTTCCAAAGCTTTTTTTTGTCTACGTGCTTTTGAATTCATATATTTAATAGTGCGCATGTTATGCAATCGGTCTGCAAGTTTTACTAACAAAACTCTTATATCTCGAGATACCGCAACTAATAATTTACGAAAATTTTCTGATTGCCTTTTATTTTCAGATTGAGATTCAATTTTGTTTAATTTAGTTACACCATCAACTAAATTCGATATTTCTTCACTAAATTCTTGCTTAATTTGTTCGAGAGTTACCTCGGTGTCTTCAACAGTGTCGTGTAGTAATGCTGTAATTATTGTAGCGCTGTCTAGCTTCATATCTGCTAAGATTTCTGCTACTGCAAGAGGATGTCCGAAATAAAGCTCGCCTGATTCGCGTTTTTGATTTTTATGGGCTTCCATAGAAAATTTGCAAGCTTTTTCTAACAAACTTACAGACGAGGAGATATCGTATGAACTTACTTTGGTGACTAGAGAATCGTAATTAACAGTCATAACTTTTACAACGTAATCGTTTAATCTTCCGAATCAATATCCTCATCAAAAGTGTAGTTATCGACACTTATCAATTCATTTTCTACAGTAATTTGTCCATCTTGATTGAATAATTCTGCTTCTTCTGATGTGTGGTTATTGTCGATTACATCTGGGTTAGCATGCTTTTGTAAACTTTTTATACACTTACTACGCATTGATTCTACGTCTATGGACTGACATGCTATTTCTCTTAGCGCTATCACGGGGTTTTTATCTTTATTATGTTCAACAGTAGCCCCAGCGCCTTTAGATAATTCTTTAGCCCTTTGGCTTGCCAGCAATACTAGCTCAAAACTATTATTTACAACTTCTCTGCAATCCTCGGCAGTTATTCTTGCCATAACTTTTCCCTAATTAAT
The DNA here is from genome assembly GCA_945877755.1 of Rickettsia typhi. Lineage (GTDB taxonomy): Bacteria > Pseudomonadota > Alphaproteobacteria > Rickettsiales > JABSSG01 > JAGVLN01. The sequence goes on from CAMCSP010000025.1 coordinate 13,295, forward strand.
ATTACTTGATTCAGTAGACAATAATACAATAATTGAAATTAATCAATTATAAACTCTTCAATTTATCTTTTTTTACGATATGATCATTTTTATCGAACACTAAGCCTCGTTGATTCATAGTTGCTTCTATTGTGTTTTTTAGTAAGCAGGCAATAGTCATTGGACCAACTCCCCCAGGAACAGGCGTAATTGCACGCACTTTGGGAAAAACATTATCAAAGTCTACATCTCCTAATAATTTTGTGGTGTCGAGCTTGGTTATTCTATTAATTCCTACGTCAATTACAATTGCTCCATCTTTTACCCATCCCTTTTTTACCAAGCCAGGTTTTCCAGCTGCAATAACTAATATATCTGCTTGTTTACAAATTTTCTCAATATCACGAGTCGCAGAGTGAACAATAGTTACAGTGCAATTTTCATTGACAAGTAAATTAGACATTGGTCTGCCAACTATACTAGATCTTCCAATTACTACTGCATGTAAGCCTTTTATTACCGGTTCAATGCTTTTGATTAATAGTAAACAACCTTCTGGTGTGCATGGTATTAGGCCTTTTTGTTTAGTAACCAGTCTGCCAACATTCTCTGTCGTTAGTCCATCAACATCCTTTTCCGGTGCAATTGCATTTATTACCTCTATTGAGTCTATATGACTTGGGAGTGGGAGCTGAACTAAGATGCCGTTAATCTTGGGATCATTGTTTAAATGCTCAATTTTCATTTTAAGTTGTTTGGTATTAGTATTTTCCTCAAATTGAAATACAAAAGAGTGTATATTGGTCTCGGTTGCTGCCTTAATTTTATTTGTTATATATATTGTGCTGCTTGGATTGTGGCCAACTTGTATTACAGCTAGGCCTGGGATAATATTAAATGCTTTAAGCATAGTTGTTTGACGAGATATTCCTTTTCTGAGGTTTTCAGCGATGGATTTTCCGTCGATTATTTTATTTTCTGAGGTCATTACTTGCTAATACCTTTAGTAGTAGAGTATTCAAAGTGTAAAGCTTGGTTTGGATATATAGTTGGATACATTGCATGAGTAGACATAGAGGCTTCAGCAAAGCCGTTTAGAATAAGTTTTAATTTGCCTGGATAGGTTGCTATATCTCCTATGGCATAAATTCCTGGTATATTAGTCTCAAATGTTACCGGATTAACTTCGATATGTTTTTTGGATAAGTTTAGACCCCATTCAGCTATTGGGCCAAGCTCCATTGAAAGCCCAAAGAATGGGATCAGTACATCCGCTTCTAAGATTTTGCTTTCACCATCAAGAGAGGAGGCAACTATATGATCGATTAAGCCATTTGAGCCTTTAATTGCCTCAAGTTGATAGGGCACTACCAAGTCAATTTTTCCTTTCTTAGCCAACTCATGTAACTTATCACTACTTTCCGGAGCACATCTGAATTTATCTCTCCGATGAATAACTGCTACTGATTTAGCGATTTGTGCTAAAATTATAGCCCAGTCTACTGCTGAATCGCCACCTCCGGCAATTACAATGCGTTTATCTCTAAAATTCTCACTTTTTGAAATCATGTAAAATACAGATTTATTTTCAAATTCTTCAATATTTTCTATTGGAGGTCGGTTTGGCCCGAATGCACCACAGCCAGCAGCAATTAGTATAATTTTAGCATTGATTATGGTGTTTTTTGAAGTGATAATGGTAAAGGATGTATCTGAGTTTTGCTCAAGTTTTATAACTTGTTGACCGAGGTGATAAACAGGAGAAAAAGGACTGGCTTGCTCTTCTAAATTACTTATTAACTGTGCGGCACTTATGACTGGATGAGCAGGTATATCGTAAATTGGTTTTTCTGGATATAATGCAGCGCATTGCCCGCCAACGAAATCCAAAGCATCGATCACATGGCACTTCATTTTTAACATGCCTGCTTCAAAAATGGCAAACAAACCAACAGGACCGGCCCCTATGATTGCAATGTCGGTCGTAAAATTCATTGTTTAAACCTATAATTGTGATCTCCAAAATAAAACACTTATTTGATCACATGTCAAGCTAAGCGTTGTTATTAGAATTATTAGCCATTTTAATTTCAATCCATCCAAGAAAACCAGCACTTATAAAGGTTACTATAGACCCAATTATTAGATCATTAGAAGGTAATTCTCTAAAAAATAAATATCCTACTATTGCTGCAATTATTAATTCAATAAATCTAAATGGAGCCAGTAGAGAGATATCAACAAATTTGAGAGCTCTTAATATACTATATAATAGAAGATTACTTCCTGCACTTAACCATATCATGAAGTGTACCTCATGTATGCTCATACTCTGCCAATTTTTGTAAGCAAGCATAAAACTGATTACTGACCCTATTATAGAGGTATAAAATAGTACAGTTACTATATTTTCTTTTTGAATTTGCTTTTTATTAAATACATCAATAGCAGCAAATAGAAACGAGGCGACTAGCAATATTGCTACTGCTATATTTAATTCATATGAAGTAGATTTATATGTGATTAATACACCTACAAACCCTAAAATAGTTACTAATACCCTAAAATAACCTATTTTTTCTTTTAGAAAGATTTTTGCTAATATTAATACAAAGAAAGGTATAGTAAAACTTATGATGGTTGCAACAACTAGAGGAACTAATTTCAGACTAAAACTCCATAGAATGATAGCCATAAAGGTTAAAAGTCCCCTTATTAAATGGTGACTTAATTTTATTATTTTACCTGGCTATGCAGTTTACTCCACTAGCTACTACATGTAGTATATAGTGATTTAGCTGGTACTGGATCAATTGTCAGCGCTTGTTGTATTAACTGATAAAAAAGTTTTCCCCTTGAACGAGATTTTCTTCGATTGAATCTAAAA
>CAMCSP010000026.1 GCA_945877755.1 Rickettsia typhi
TTTTTTTGTAATATTGAAACAATGTAATCTCTGATCATTTTTTCATTGTCTTGTAGTGCAAAATTCAATCTTACAGGTTCCCATTCTTTAGGCATACAGCCATAAAGCTCATATTGATTATTTCCAATATATTGAGACTCAAAAGGACAATTCTCTCCCTTTTTGCCAGTAAGCATTTTATTGCTGATGGTCAGTATATCCTTATTTTCATTTTTTACTTTTACTAATGCATTGGTGGAAGTAACACCAACAAAGCTCTCAGCGCAGTTACTATTAATAACAATTGCGGTTTTAGGTGCGCTATAACAAAAAACTTGGTCATACCAGCCAAATCCGCCTGGAGAACCTTCATGCCCTGGAAAAAAGCTTCCATCGACAATAATATCACCGTTAATTTGCTTCACATCTAACTGTTTTATACTTTCTAACATTTCTTCAAGATTAGATTTAGTCAATGAGGGGTCGCCATTGAATTTTATATATAAGTTGGATGATAGCACTCCTTCTTTAACATTTTTATTATCGGAAGATAAGATAGTTTTAAACTTATAATCAGCACCAAGATAATGTAACGCACCATAAGCTGTAAACAGCTTGATAGTGCTTGCTGGAACAAACAAACGATTAGGATGTCGCTCATACAGAATTTCATTGCTATCTAAATTTTGAAATACAATACCAACATTCAAATCGCCTTCTTCAGCAATTATTGCTTCTATTTTGTTGGCAAGGCTTTGATCAGCTGAGGCTGATAGACAGAATGATAAATAAGCTAGTAATATAAAAAGAATTCGCATAATATTTCCCCATTTAACAACAAACATAAACATTATGTTTTCTGAGTTGCGTCCATATAAACAACAACATGATGGTATTTATTTATACATCAAAGTTACACCAAAAGCATCACAAAATAAAATAGGAAAAGTAATTATTGGAGAAGATGGTAATAATGTGCTTAAAATTTATGTGACTTGTGTACCAGAGAATGGCAAAGCTAATATTGCAATTATAGAGCTACTAGCTGCTAAACTTGGGATAGCTAAATCTTTGATTACAATCATCAAAGGTTCTACTCATAAAAACAAAGTTTGCTTGATCAAAAATACGGACAAGACAACAGTCCTTGCTTTGCAGAGTATTATTTGTTAGGATTGCATATTAGCGATTGAGGAATATTAAAATGAATGTAAATAGTGACCTTTTTAAACGTTGTATGAGTAGGTTTGCTACTGGAATTACAATAGTTACAACTTTAGCGGCAAATGGTAAGAAAATAGGGGTTACTGTTAATTCTTTTAATTCAGTATCATTAAAACCACTCTTAATTCTATTTAGCCTGAAGAAAAAGTCATATCCTTATAATCATTTTGAGGAGTGTCATTATTGTACAGTCAATATTCTTTCTCAAGAGCAGAAGCATCTTTCTGAAATGTTTGCTAAACCATTAAAGGAAGACTGGACCCAAGTTAAAACTGTTATCAATACCGCAACAGACTCTCCAGCAATTGCAGATACTTTAGCATTTCTTGAGTGCGAGGTGTTTATGAAGCATGATGGTGGTGATCACATAATTTTTATCTGTAAAGTGGTGAATTTAGTTGAACAAAAGCAGGGTGATCCTTTAATATATTTTTCTAGCGAATACCGAGTTTTAGATAATAGTAAAAAACTATAGCATGAATCTATTCTATATATCTGCAGAACAGGACTTTCTTTTGGAGTTAACCAAAGGTATTTCCGTAAGATTTGCTGATATTGAATTATCAAAAATTACCATCTTACTGCCTACACGAAGGTCTTGTCAGAAATTAACTGAGCTTTTGATTGAGCAAAAAAATGGTTCAATAATGTTGCCCAAGATTCTTCCGATGGGTGATGTCGAAGAGGATGAAATTTTACCCTCGGATTTTATTGATGATTTTGACTTAACCATTCCACAATCTTTTAATCAAACAGATCAACTATTGCTTCTAAGTACATTATTTAATAAGCTTTCTTCTGTTAAGGCAATAGATATTGCTCAAGGCTTGTCTAAGCTACTTGCTAGATTACATAGAGATGAGATTGATCTTTCAAAACTTAATTATATCTCTTTTGGCGATGTGCCAGAACATGTAAATAATCTAATCGAATATCTTCATGTTCTTGCTTCTAAATGGCCTGATTTAGCCAAAAAACATAATAAAATTGATTTTATCCAGCGGCGTAACTTACAGCTGAGTAAACGTATTGAATCTTGGAATGATCATGCTCTAGTTTACCCAGTGATTGCTGCTGGTTCTAGTGGTAGTGTAAAATCAACTTCCAGGCTACTTAAAGCTCTTGCACAGCTACCAAATGGTTATGTCGTATTACGAGGTGTGGACCCTAGTGATGGGGAAGATGGTTTACAAAACATTGATTATTATCATCCACTCTTTTACCTTCAATCTTTTATGAAGGAAGCCGGAGTAGATTTCAACTCACTAAAGAGTTGGAGCGATACCTATTATCATACGTCGCGTAATAAACTCTTGAAGGAGGCTATGCGCTCTGTCTGCACGGTAGATCAATGGAGTGAGCTGTCTTCTGCGCAGTTTCATGATTTAAATAATTTAACGATTATCGATTGCCAATCACAACATGAAGAAGCTGCTGTTATAGCTTTAAAGCTTCGTGAAATATTATTAACTACAAAAACTGTAGCAGTGATAAGTAATGATACTGATTTACTAATAAAACTGCGTAGTTTGATGGAAATTTGGGATATTAAGCTTAATGATTCCCATGGAGTATTGCTAACCTATACGCCACAAATTGCTTTCCTTAAGCTAATAATTGATGTTGTCTATGATTTCTCTCCATTAAATCTTCTTGCCTTATTAAAACATCAATATTTTTGCTTGAATCGGAATAAATCTGAGTTGCTAGATATAGTATATAAACTTGAGATTGATTATTTGCGAGGCATTTGTAGCTTTATATCTTTAGAAGAATTGATGAATTTAGTTAAAGATAAGTCTATTCTAGAGGTGCTTCGTGATTTGGAAAAAATAATCAAACCTTTAAAGTCACTGACAATTTTTTCACAAATGCTTCATTCGCATATTGTTATTGCTGAACAACTATCCAGTATCCAGGCTTTATGGGGTGATAATTCTGGTGGTGCGGTGTCTAAGGCATTAAACGAAATTCTCAATAGTTCCAAAATTCTACGAGAAAGTAATTCTCAAGACTATTGGTCTATTCTTAGTAAATTGCTTCAAGGTAAAAAATATTATACTTATCAAAATAGCGTAATCGATATACTAAGCCCAATGGAAAGTAGGCTGTTGCATTTTGATGTAGTTATTCTTGCTGGCTTAAATGAGGGTGTGTGGCCAGGTAATATCGCTGTTGATCCGTGGTTTAATAGTGGTATTGCTAATGAGTTAGGCCTTGTGCCTGATGAGTATAAAATTGGTCTTGCTGCCCATGATTTTTATTGTCTGGCGCATATGCCGGAAATTCTACTTACTCGTTCTAATAAAATTGGTGGTTCACCGACAACTCCCTCCAGGTGGTTAGTTCGTCTTGAGGCATTATTGAAGAAGATAGATAAATTAGATCAAGTTAAACCACAAAAGCACAAGCTGCAATATTGGGCAGAACAGCTATTTTTACCTAAAGAATATAATGATTATATTCCAGAAGCCCCAAAACCACCTTTTGAACTTCGTTCCAAGGAGCTTTCTGTTACACAAGTTGAAAAATTAATGCGTGATCCTTATAGTTTTTATGCAGCTAAAATTCTTAAGCTAAAACCGCTTGATCCGATTGATAAAGATCCAGATCAGCGTGATTTTGGTAATTTTATCCATTCGGTGATAGATGAGTTTAATAAGTTATTCGTGGGGTTAAGTCCTGATCAATATTTATCAACCTTGCTTAGTCTAGCACAAAAAAACATTAAACATATTTCTACTCGTCCAATTATTCAGCGTATTTGGCTGCCACGCTTTGCTGAAATTGCTAAATGGCTTGTAGAGTTCGAAATTATCAGGCGTAAAAGTCCAACAAATAAAATTCATAGTGAAATCAAGGGTAAATTCATTTTCGATACTAAATATGGACCAGTTGCGATTACGGCAAAAGCTGATCGTATTGAATCTGATAATGGATTAGTCAGTATAATGGATTTCAAAACTGGTATTGTACCAACTAGTATTGATATTCTCACCGGTCATTCTCCGCAACTCACATTAGAGGCTTTAATAGCAGAGCAGGGTGGTTTTACTGACCTTGATGTTGGCCAAAGGTTAATAGTCGAAGAATTAATTTATGCTCAACTTGCTAGCGGCAGCAAACTTGGTAATTTATCTATAATCAAACATGATATCAGTAAATTAATACAAGCTGCCAATAGTGGTGTTAAGCAATTAGTAGAAATCTATTTGGATGAAAATACAGCTTACATTATCTGCCCAAGTTATAAACACCGTCCAAGCTATAATGAATATGAACATCTAGAACGAATTGATGAATGGTTATGATCTTTTAACCCCATTTGTTGCTGTTCTGCCCAAGCATATTGGTTAGGGCTATCGCTCATTAAAGGTGATGAAGGGAAAGGCGACACTAATATTTTATCTTTATTTATTTCCAATGCTTAAGAAATTAATAACTACTACAAGAATATTAATTTCTTTACAAATAGATAATTATTTTAAAAAATATGTATAAAATTAATTATTTATTAACTATTTTTATTCATAATAATTAAACTAATTCATAAATATTTTAAATAAAAGTAGAAGGCAATGAAAGGTAATTTTGTCCATAAATTTCATCAACTAGTTTATTCCTGTGATCTTGGAAAACTAAAGGATTTGCTTAATCTCGGATTAGATGTTAATGAATGTGACGATAAAGATTATACTGCGCTACATATAGCTGCAAGTCTTGGCAATTCTAAATTAATCGAATTACTTTGTGCCTATAACGCCGATGCTAATATTTGCAATAAATATGGTGAATTGCCTTTGCATATTGCTATCAGAACCGGTGATTTAGCTTCTGTAGATATGTTATTAAATCACACTAAAGATATTAACAAGCAAGATCGTTATGGTAATAGTCCATTACATCTTGCTACGAGTTATAGCAATTTATCATTGATAAAAACCTTAGTTGCCCGGAAGGCATTTTTAAATTATGTCAATGAACAAGGTGACACTGCGCTTTCTATAGCTGAGGACAATGATAATCAAGATATCGTCAACCTATTAAGAAAAAACGGTGGCACAAAAATAAGTGGTACTATGGATGCTATAAAACAGGCATATAGCAGTTGCAATTTTTACCGCAAATTAGCAGTTATGCTATTTAGTCTGATTACTATTGGTTGTTCATTGATTGCTGCAGTTGCTACTGCTGGAGAATTAATCTTAGCAGTATTCGATTCTTTAGGAGCCTCTTTAGGGATGATGATGGTTTGTTTAGAAAAACCTTATCGCGATTTTAGAACGTCTGAACGTAAGAAATTCAATGAGTTTTATAAATCCGTGCAGTTTAGTTAAAATATGTGATAGGCAAAGCCAAAGAATTAATTGGTAATCTTGCAATAAACGGGATTCACTATAATTTTTTGATTTAAAATTATTCTATCTCAACTGCCCGATAAACTTATTTATTATCGACACTCTTTTATTAGGATCATCTAAGCTAATATTCAGCAATACTTTATTATCTGGTCTAATCTTTATTTGCGCTGGGTTATTGGTGGCTAGTGCCATTATCTTATCAGCTTTGTCCAAGCTATTTTTGCTGAACTCAAACATAATTGCTTTAGGACCGGCATCAATTTTACGAATATTATTTTGCAGACAAAGTTTTTTCAATTTCACTATAGTAATTAAATGTTCAAACTCCTCAGGCAATGAGCCAAACCGGTCAATCATTTCTGCGGCGAAGGACTCAATTTCATTTTCATGTTCCAAGGTTGCAATTCTTTGGTAAAGGCTAAGGCGTAACTCTAAGTCCTGAATATAATTTTCTGGTATCAACACTGATAGCCCTAGATTAATTTGTGGTGTCCATTTCTCATTTAATTCAACTCCGTTATCACACTTAAGTGTTTTAAGTGTTTGTTGCAGCATTTCTTGATAAAGTTCAATACCAACTTCTCTAATATGACCGGATTGTTCATCCCCAAGTAAATTACCGAACCCACGAATATCCATATCATGACTAGCAACCGAGAATCCAGCTCCAAGGGAATCTATGTTCTGCAATATTTCTAGCCTTCTAATAACATTTGGCAATAAATTTTTGTTTGGTATAGTGAAATAAGCGTAAGCCTTGTTTTTACTTCTACCAACCCGCCCACGCAATTGATAAAGTTGGCTGAGTCCAAACTTATCAGAGCGATGGATAATGATCGTATTGACATTAGACATATCAAGCCCCGACTCTATAATGGATGTCGAGATCAGCACGTCATATTTGCGATTCTCGAAATCATGAATAGCATTTTCTAGTTTAGTTGGTGGCATTTGGCCATGAGCAGAAACTATTTTTAGTTCAGGTGCTAAGCTAGAGACAATATCAATAACGTCACTCATATCACTTATTCTTGGACAAACATAGAAGATCTGGCCACCACGATGGAACTCACGCAACATTGCTTCCTTAATAATGATAGAATCATATGCTAATACTGAGGTTTTAGTTACCAATCTATTTATTGGTGGTGTAGCAATAATACTTAGATCTTTAATCCCGGTGAGCGACATTTGTAAGGTTCGTGGTATTGGTGTGGCTGATAACGACAATACATGGACATTAGCCTTCTTCTCCTTAAGTTTTTCTTTTTGTATTACACCAAAATGTTGTTCTTCATCTACTATGAGCAATGCTAAATTATTAAATTGGATTTTCTCATTGAGTAAAGCATGAGTGCTAACCACAATATCAACCTTGCCTAAATTAATTCCATCAATTGTTTGCGCTGCTTCTTTTTTACTCACAAATCTGGATAATTGCTTAATATTGATATTAAAATCTTTGAAGCGCTCTGCAAACACTTTAAAATGCTGGTTACATAGTAATGTAGTAGGGCAGATGACTGCTACTTGTCTTTTAACATTATCACTGGCTTTTAATGTTATGAATGCAGCGCGGATTGCTACTTCTGTTTTACCAAAACCAACATCACCACATACTAACCGGTCCATAGGTATGCCTGAAGCTAAATCATTCTTTATTACTTCAATAGAGCTTAATTGATCATCGGTTTCTTGATATGGAAAAGTGGCACAAAATTCATCATATACTCCAACATTAGGAATGATAACATCACATTTTCTGCTTAGTCTTTCGGCAGCAATTTTTAGTAAATATTCAGCTGATAGCTTAATTCGATTTTTAAGTTTGGCCTTTCTTGATTGCCAAGATGCGCTGCTAAGCTTATCTAGCCTAACATCACCTTCAACACCATATTTGCTTATTACCTCGATATTTTCTACTGGTACATATAATATGTCTCCGCCATCATATAAAATCTTAAAGCAATCATGTTTGGTTGTTGACAATGCTACAGTCTCTAATCCTTCAAACCTGCCTATACCATGGTCTATATGTACTACTATTTCACCAGAAACAAAATTATTTACCTCTTGAATAAGCTTCTGGAAGCTTTTATGTTTTTTAATATTTGAGTTTTGGATCTTTACACCAAAAATTTCTTGCTCAGTAATTAATGTAAAATTTTCAGTAGTAAATCCCTTATCTAATGGTGAAACGACTAGAATAGCTGTTTTTGCTGACATAGTTGTTTGATAATCCCAACCATCATGTTTAGTAAAGCTGATTTCATGGTCATGGAATATACGTTCGACTCGTTCCCTAGATCCATTGCTTAAGGCAGAAATAACAAAATTCTTATTAACAATTCTCTTTAGAATCTCAAGCGTTGAAACCTTTTCTAACTGGGCAAGATGTAAAAGATTTTCATTTGGCTTGATATTTAGCTTTATTTTTGTGTTAGAATTGCCATTATCTGTAGCCAGACAATGTATCTGTGTAGAGTTTTGAATCGAATTTTCTAATTCTTTATCATCAAGAAATAAAGCATTTGGTGGAAGCGGATCACTATAAAGTTTTTTATCAATCTTGATTTCTAATTTCCTTTCATCATAGCAACGTTTTATTTCTTCAAATTGCTCAGCAACAGCTTGTTTTGCAAGATAGTCGAACATTACAATATCTTCTGAGCCTACAAAATCAAATAGACTAGTTAATTTGTCATAAAATAAAGGTAGCCATTGCTCAACACCAGTGAAATGCCAATTTCCTCTGGCTATATTTTGCATTGCATCAGAAGCTGTTGCATTAGCCCCGTATTTGCTAATTAGGTTTTGTTTAAATTTTTCGATTGTTACTTCAGATAATATAAGTTCAGAAGGTGGTGTAATTAAGATTTTGTCTATTTTTGCTGTAGAGAGTTGGGATTCAGCATCAAATATCTTAATATTTTCAATAACATCTCCAAAGAAATCAAGACGATAGCCACCATCATTATTAGTTATTATGTCAATAATACTACCTCTAACTGCAAATTCACCGATAGAGTTCGCTGTAGTTGTGCGTATATAATTATGATTAATTAGATATTTGATTAAAATGTCTCTGTTATATTTCTGTCCAATTTTGATTGCTAGAATTGCTTTGTTAATTTCCTGCTGGGTTGGTATTTTTTGAATTGCAGCATTTGCTGACGTAATAATTATTTTTGGCAAAGAGGGGTTTTGGGCGATTTCAGTGAATACTCCAATCCGTTTAGCTAAGATATATGATGAAGGAGATGTTAAGTCATATGGGATGCTATCCCAAGCCGGTAGATGTAATATTTTTCTATTTGTTATAAACCAGGTACAAGCAGTAAAAATTGCATTTGCTCGTTGTTCATCACGTGCAATATAAATAATGTTATTCTTTGTTTCATTTGCAATTGTAGCAATAGCATAAAACTCACATCCTTCAATAATAGGGGTAAGATTAATAATTTTATTCTTTAATAATGGTTTAATATTTAACAATGTCTTGGGTCTTATTAAAATTAATGATTTTTTCTACTAATGAATTTTGCCATATTAACGGTATAGGTTTTTGACCAGTTAGCCAATGATAGATATCATTATCTGATTCTTCTAATAGCTTAGTAAGTTGTTTTAGTTCCATTTCATTAAGCTTATTTATATCGCATATAACAAATTTTCCCAACATAAAATCTGTTTCCTTGCAACCACGATTGCAGCTTCTATAAATTAATTTCTTTTTTAACAATTCATTCATATTAAATAAAACATATAGTGGCTAAAATTAAATCTTACACAAAATATTGTATGAAAAATAAGTCAATTATAATTTTTAAAATAAAGTAAAAAAAATTGTTTACTATAACAACTATATAATGCATCTTTAATCTATCCAAGCAGTAAAAATTGTGAGTGCGCGTACTTATTTTCTATAAACATAGTAAATTATAACGTAGTTATCACCAATCTAGAACAACTAATTTATTATTTTGAGGAAGAGTGTGAATTTACTAGTGCAGCCAAAAATCTTAGAATATGCAGATGAGGATTCGTCTTCAAAAACATGGTTGACTGTATCTAATTCTTTGAAAAAAGAATATGGTGAAGAAACATTTAAAAGCTGGATTAGCAAGCTAAATTTTGTTGGTTGTGCTAATGGCCATATTAATTTTACTGTACCCACTAGATTTATTAGAGATTGGATTGCTACTCACTATGAAAAGCGTTTGTTGAATTTATGGCGTCAGCACAATAGTAATGTAAAGAAAATCAATATCACTATCGAATCTAAAAGCAATTCTAACTTTGAGATTTTAAAACCTGAGAGAGTAAGCGTCGGAACGTCCATTTCTAATGAATCTATTATAACTGAACATACTAATACAAATACTTCCAATTTAGATCGTCGGTTTACTTTTGAGAATTTTGTGGTTGGTAAACCAAATGAGCTGGCATATGCTGCGGCTAAAGCAGTTGCAGATACAGATGTGGTACAAGCTGGGTCTAATCCATTATTTTTATACGGGGGGGTTGGTTTAGGAAAAACTCATCTTATGCACGCAATTGCTTGGCACATACATAAAAATAATCCTAATAGGAAAGTAGCTTATCTTTCTGCTGAAAAATATATGTATCAATTTGTAAAAGCATTACGTAGTAAAGATATAATGAGCTTTAAAGAACAATTCAGATCAGTAGATGTGCTGATGGTGGATGATGTCCAATTTATTTGTGGTAAGGATAGTACTCAGGAAGAATTCTTCCACACATTCAACGAACTAATTGATAATAACCGTCAAATCGTTATTTCATGTGATAGATCTCCTTCTGACTTAGAAGATATGGAAGAACGCATTCGTTCAAGACTTGGTTGGGGGTTGGTTGCAGATGTACATAGTACTACTTACGAACTTAGAATTGGTATTTTACAGTCTAAACTTGATCAAATGAATATTTCTATTCCACAAAATGTTATTGAATTCTTAGCAGCAAAAATTTCATCAAATGTTAGAGAGCTCGAAGGTGCTTTAAATAAAGTTATCGCTCATTCTAATTTGATTGGCCGTGAAGTTACATTAGAAGTAACTAAGGAAATTTTACGAGATTTGCTGCGTTCAAATGAAAGAGCAGTAACTATTGAAGATATTCAGAAAAAAGTTGCTGAAAGATTTAACGTTAAAGTTTCTGACATGTCTTCACCTCGGAGATTAAGATCAATTTCAAGACCGCGTCAAATTGCTATGTATCTTGCTAAATCTTTAACTCGACGAAGCCTCTCAGAGATAGGTAAAAAATTTGGCGGTAAAGATCACACTACCGTAATGCATGCAGTTAAGAAAGTAGAAGAGCTGATGTCTGCAGATATAGAACTTGGTGAAGATATTAGGTTATTAAAAAGAATCTTAGAATGTTAATTTAGGTATAATATGATTTTTTCTATAAATGTTACAAAATCAATATTAATTAAAGCATTAGCACATATACAGACCGTTGTGGAGCGTCGTAATGTTGTTTCTATTTTATCAAATGTTAAAGTCGCAGCTGATAGTAATGGTTCGTTAGAGCTAACTGCTACAGATATGGGAATTGTAATAACTGAAAAAATTCAAGTTCAGGTTACTCATCATGGTGCATTTACTGTATCTGCACATATGTTATTTGACATAGTACGTAAGTTGGATGAAAATTTTGATGTTAAACTCACTATCACTAAAGATGCACCAACTACATTAAATATTTCTTCTGGGAAAAGCCATTTTGCATTATCAACATTGCCAACTAAAGACTTTCCTATAATTGATAGTGATAATTTCAGTCATAATTTTACTATAGTAGCAAATAGACTGAAGGAGGTTATCGATAAAACTAAATTTGCAATTTGTAATGAGGATACTAGATATAATTTGAATGGTATGCATTTGCATTTGGATGGAGTGCTAAATGCGGTTACAACTGATGGCCATAGATTATCTATCGTGCAAATAGCAGAAATTCCCGGCCTTAATGATTTTCCACAAATTATCATTCCTAAAAAAACAGTAATTGAACTCAGAAAAATTATTGATGAATCTAAAGAAGACATAAAAATCTCTCTATCTTCTCGTAAGATCCAATTCATGTGTGATAATATCACCATGATTTCTAAACTAGTAGATGCTAAATTTCCTGATTATACGGGCTTAATACCGCGGGACAATCAGCTTAAGCTCGAAATTGATAGTAAATTATTCTCTAAAGCAATAGATCGGGTTTCGACGATTAATGATGAGAAATTCAAAGGGATTAAATTATCAATTGAGCAAGATATTATAACATTCACTGCGAATAGTGAGTTTGGGGGCAGTGGTAAGGAAGTGATCTCGATTAAATCTAATGTTAAAGAAAAGATTGAAATTGGCTTTAATGCACGCTACCTATTAGAAGGTATGACAGTAATTACCGGTGAAAAGGTGTTATTATCATTGAAGGATTCTTTCTCTTCGATCCTTATTGAGGATAGTGATGATGAATCATTTAAATATATACTTATGCCAATGAGAGTTTAGTGTTAAGTAGGTTATTTTTTCATTCTTGTTTTGGCTATCTTCATTATTCTTTCTATTATCCTTGTCATTATTTTCACTCTCTTTATTGTCCTCTCTATCGTCATATAGGAACGTAATTATGACTATAGATAAAAAAATTAAAGAAGAAGAAATTGCTGTGGCTAAGGTTAAAAAATTAAAATTAAGTCGTTTTCGCAATTACTTAACTTTAGATCTTAAATCATCACTTCAACATAATATTATTGTTATTACTGGAAAAAATGGCTCAGGTAAAACTAATATTCTTGAAGCAATTTCATTACTTTCCCCAGGTAAAGGGATCAGAGGATGTAAATTATCAGATATCAGTAATGAGGGTGTAGCAAGTAGTTGCTGGCACATAGAATCTGAAATAGCTAGTTTCTACGGTCATGAGAGAATTGAAACTTGGCTGGATCCGCAATCTAGCGAAGATGGTAGAAGTAAGCGCTATGTTAAAGTTAATGATCAAAATATCAAAACTCAGGCAGAACTTACAAAACTTCTTACTATTTCCTGGATTATACCTCAAATGGATCAGTTGTTTATCAGCGGCGCATCAACTCGACGGAAATTTCTTGATCGAATTGTTCAAAATTTTGAACCTAGCCATACAAAGCATTTAATGACGTATGAGCACTCAATGAAAGAAAGAGCAAGGTTGTTAAAGGATAAAAATTATGATATAAATTGGATAAGTGCGTTGGAAAACAACATGGCTGAGATAGCGATACCCATTGCTGCAAGTAGGGTACAGACTGTTGAGTATATTGAAGAAATTATGGATGAGATTAATCATCCTTTTCCAAAGGCGCGAATGGTAGTGTCTGGTGAAATAGAGTCTAAGGTGCATAAAGTTCCAGCTGTGCAATTAGAAGGTGAGTTTAGGGAGATTTTACAAAAAAATCGTGGTTTAGATGCGGCCACAGGGCGTACAAATGTTGGTGTACATAAATCAGATTTGCTTGTATATTACAAAGATAAGAACTTACAAGCTGATAAATGTTCTACTGGTGAGCAAAAATCATTGTTATTATCTATTTTTTTGGCAGAAGTTTTTGCTCAAATTAAATGGCGGGCTCAAACACCAATTCTTTTATTAGACGAGGTGTTGGCGCATTTAGATGAAAATAGGCGTGATACTTTGTGCCAGATAATAAAAGATACCAAAGCTCAGGCTTGGATTACTGGGACGGAAAGTGAAACTTTTGTGCCAATAAAAAATGAGAGTCAGTTTTTTAAGATAGAAAACTCACAATTGATAAGTGTTTAGTAAATTTTAGGTGAATTATGGAAAACAAAGAATTAGAAGCAGAAGCAAATTATAGTGCAGACTCGATCAAAGTCTTAAAGGGTTTAGATGCAGTTCGTAAAAGACCAGGGATGTATATAGGTGATACGGATGATGGTTCAGGCTTGCATCATATGGTTTACGAAGTTGTTGATAATGCTATTGATGAAGCTCTTGCTGGTCATTGTGACAAGGTCTATGTTGCTTTAAATTCTGATGGTTCTGTGACTGTTGAAGATAATGGTCGGGGTATTCCAGTTGATATTCATGAGGGGGAAGGTGTTTCTGCTGCTGAAGTTATAATGACACAACTTCATGCTGGCGGTAAATTTGACCAAAATTCTTATAAAGTTTCTGGTGGTTTGCATGGTGTTGGTGTTTCAGTAGTAAATGCTTTATCTCAATGGTTAGAATTAACTATTTGGCGCGAAGGCAAAGAACATTTTATCAGATTTGAGCATGGTGTAGTTACTGCCCCATTAAAAGTTGTTGGTGATACTAAAGGTAAAAAAGGAACTAGAGTGGTGTTCTATCCATCCAAAGAAACTTTCAGCACCATTGATTTTAACTATGCTACAATCGAACATCGTTTGCGGGAACTTGCATTTTTGAATTCTGGCGTAAGAATAGTTCTTGAGGATTTAAAAAGTGGAGAATCGAACAAAACAGAATTTTTCTATGAAGGTGGAATCGAAGAATATGTTAAATATATCGATCGTAGTAAAGTTGCAGCCCATACTCCAATCGTTGTTAAAGGTGAACAAGATGGCATGACTGTTGAAGTAGCAATGCAATGGAATGATAGCTATCATGAAAATATCCTATGCTTTACTAATAACATCAGACAACGTGATGGTGGAACTCACTTAATTGGTTATAAAAGTGCCTTAACTAGAACAATCAATAAATATGCTGAGAATAATAACCTAGCTAAGAAAAATAAAATTGCACTTACTGGTGAAGATGCTCGTGAGGGCTTAAGCTGCGTCCTATCGGTAAAAGTTCCTGATCCAAAATTCTCATCACAGACTAAAGACAAGCTTGTTAGTTCTGAAGTTCGTACTGTTGTTGAAGCTGTTGCGGGTGAAACTTTAGATAAATGGTTTGAAGAGCATCCATATGAAGCTAAGATTATTATCTCTAAAATCATGGAGGCAGCTAACGCTCGTGAAGCCGCAAGAAAAGCGCGTGAGCTTACTAGACGTAAAGGTGTATTAGACGTTGCCAATTTGCCTGGTAAACTTGCTGATTGTCAGGAACGTGATCCTGCGAAATCAGAATTATTCATCGTTGAAGGAGATTCTGCCGGTGGTAATGCTAAACAAGGAAGAAGCAGATTATTCCAGGCGATCTTACCATTACGCGGAAAAATTCTTAATGTTGAACGTGCAAGATTTGATAAAATGCTTGGCTCAGACCAAATCGGTACATTGATCACTGCTCTTGGCTGTGGTATTGGTCAGGATGATTTTGACTCAAGCAAAATTCGTTATCATAAAATCATTATCATGACCGATGCGGATGTTGATGGTGCACATATTAGAACCTTATTGCTTACTTTCTTCTACCGTCAGATGAAAGAAATTATTGAAAAAGGCTATTTGTATATTGCCCAACCACCTCTTTATAAAATCAAACGTGGTAGTAGCGAAACCTATCTAAAAGATGATAGTTTGCTTCATGACTATTTAATTACTGAAGCAACTGGTGAAATGGTAGTTCATTTTAGTAATAAACAAACTCTTGCTGGTGATGAACTCAAAAAATTTATCAATAGATTGTCTAATTACAACAATCTATTAGAAAGCCTAAGCAGTAGGGTACCAGCACATCTTATGGAATTATGTGCATTAAATGGCTTATGTAATGAACAAAGCTTGACTTCAACATCAGTGCTTGAGGAATTGTTAAGCAAAATCATCGCCATTTTCAATGCAGATATTCGTGATGATAATAACATCAGATGGAGTTATGAACTAATTGATGGCGAAAAAATCGTGTTTACTAAGCATTTCAGAGGGATCAGCAATCAATTCACATTTGATCGCCCATTCTTGCAATTGCCGGAGCTTAAACGTCTTAATGAATATGGCATAGAATTAGCTCCATATTTTGCTACTGGCTGTAACATCGAGTATAAAACTCAACGTAATGCGATGAGCTATCCATCAGAGCTTCTTACCTATGTTCTAGAGCTTGGTAAAAAAGGTTGTGCTTTACAGCGCTTTAAAGGTTTGGGTGAGATGAATGCTGATCAGTTATGGGATACAACACTTGATCCTGAACGCCGGACTTTACTAAAAGTTCGTGTTGAGGATGTGGATTCTGCAGAGGAAATTTTCTCTACTCTTATGGGTAACGTAGTTGAACCTCGTCGTGATTTTATCCAAGCCAACGCCAAGAAAGTTGTAAATCTTGACGTATAGTTTTAGCTGTTTTGTTTAAAAAATATTGCTAGAAAAATTTGTGAGAGCCAGTATTTACACTGCGTTGCTCATTAACTATAGAAAGAAACGATAATAAGTGCGCCAAGGAAAGTGCGTAAAAATCAGTTGGTGAGAATCCAACCTATGCAAAGTCTAACCAACAGCATAGAAGCAACTATTGCATTACAGGAGGTGACAAGTGTGATGAAGCCAATAGGAGCGACATATTAGGCTGCAACGC
>CAMCSP010000027.1 GCA_945877755.1 Rickettsia typhi
GAATAGATAAACAAAGATTATTTGAGATACAGAATACATCTGGCAGCACGGTACTACACACCGTTACTTACTTTGATAATGTAAGCTTAATTAAGCTGATGCTTGAAACAGATGGAATAGATAAACAGAGATCGCTTGAGATCCAGGATAGAACTGGCAAAACTGCATTGCATTGTGCTATAAAAAAAGGTCAAGTGGATGTAATTAAGACACTATTAGAATATCAAGTCAGTACATTAGGGTTAAGAGGTGATGAAAAAGAAGCTATAAAATTTTTAAAACCCGAAAATCTAAGAGAAATATTAAAAATAAAATTTTCCCCTGAGTTAGGAGAAGCCGGTAGTACAATAAGATTAGAAAGAGAGAGTTTAGTATTAAAGGCAATATATGATCATTTAAAAACAAATGATATCAATAATCCTAAGGCTGGGTCAGTTTCATTGAATATAATGACTAATCGAGTAAATGTTTTGTCGGATGAGATAGGTAGCGCAGAAGGAATTGCTGGTAGTATAATTGTTCAAAGAGAAATTGATAAAGTTATGAAACAGATTATGCCTAAATCCCGGGGTCAATCAGCTGTAATAGATCACTCAAAAAGATATGTTCAGGCGCACCAAAACCAAAATGAGCATAGACGGTGACTACTGGTCTGCTCATAGGTATTGCATATTAAGCAACATAATTTAGTACTTGGCCCTTAGTTTACTTTTTCGCTGGCATTGAAATTCTAGGACTTTTTATGTAAAATGGATTGATGTTATCTAATTCATTAACTGATAAAATCTTACCATAAGCATTATTAAGAACTGTTTCTGCATTAGTCTCTCCCATCACATACTTACCATCATATGCTAGATGGCAGCCACTAATTATTGCCGCTTCAGTATGAGATGAAAATATTTGTATTAACTCAAATAAATCACAGCATCTTGACTCTGAAATAGTGTCTAGATTCTGATCAAAAACCTGCACGTAATATTCTTCTTGCCCAGCTTCTAAAACCGCAATAATCCTATTAAAGCCATCTTTTGCTTGGCTTGCCAATAATTCCAAACTGCTAACACCAATCAATTTTATATTAGGCAACACAAGCTTCAAACCTTTAGCAGCAGCCACACCAATACGTACACCTGTAAAACTGCCAGGGCCAATATTTACTGCAATCGCAGCGAGGTCAGCAAAAGTAAGTTTTTGTTCTTTAAGTATTTGATTAATAAAAGAAAATAACTCCTCACTTTGTTTTGATAATTCTTGAGATTGCAAAAAAGCTACCTGCTTATTATCAATAGCAAGCGCAACTGAACATTGTCTAAATGCGGTATCAATTGCTAAAATTTTCATGCTACTAAAGCTTTCAACTGCTTGGCCATTAACTCTGCAATAGTTATAGTTTTGATTTTGTTACTTAAACCATTGCCCAAATTACAAATACTGTCTGAAATATATAAAGACTTAAGCACAGAATTATTTATGCGATCACCAGCATCTTTAGATAAAACCCCATGAGTAACATAAGCATGCACTTCCTTAGCTCCATTTGCCATTAAAATATCGGCAGCACTACATAAAGTGCCAGCTGTATCAACAATGTCATCAATAATATAACAAACCTTATCTTTAACATCACCAACAATACTTTCAGCCTCACATTGACCTGCCTTATAACGTTTTTTACTGACAATAACAAAAGCTGCATTCAAATATTCACTAACCCTTCTAGCACGCATTTCCCCTCCTAAGTCCGGAGAAACAATAACTACATTAGTAGCATTTTTGGCTTTAATAAGATCAGCAAATATCTCAGTAATACTAAGATTAACCACTGGAATTCGAAAAAATTCTTCTATACGCTGAGAATGTAAATCAACAGTAATAATGTTACTAATTCCAACAGCCTCAATTAACATCGCCACACAACTTGCTGAAATTGGGCCATTGCTATCAACCATTTTATCCTGGCGTCCATAACCATAATAAGGAATAACAGCAGTTATCTTTTTCGCATTTGCCCTTCTGGCAGTGTCTGCAATAAATAATAACTCAATCAACCTATCATTAGCAGGAGAAGAAGTTGATTGAATGATAAACACATTCTGATCAGCTAAATCATCTTTAATAACGATACTAATTTCTTTATCATTAAACTGGCTCATATCACAATAAGTTAATGGCAATTCCAAAATTTTCGCTATCGACTCAGCTAATATCTTATTACTTGTTCCCGCAATTAATTTAGTCATTACTTAGTCCTATGAAGCGATAAATTTTTAGTAAAGCATGGCCATATGCCCTGCTAACCAACTCTTCAAAATTATGATCCGGATTATATTGATCTTTAAAATGTGTTTCAATAACAATTATTGCATCTTTCTCTAACCAACCTTTCTTTACCAAACTATCCAAAGTTGGGTCTACTAGTTTTTGATTAAAAGGTGGGTCAATAAAAGCAATAGTGCACTTAACTTTAGCATGCGGTAAAGTAGTAGCATCACCTTTGATCACACTCACTTGTTTACTCAATCCAAATTTCTCAATATTAACTTTAAGCATTTGCAAATGCTTAAAGTCCTTTTCTATCAGAATACTATGTTTTGTACCTCTTGATATCGCCTCAAAAGTAAGTGCTCCTGTTCCTGCAAAAAGGTCAATAGTTACCGCATCTTTTAAAACGGGCTTACCATTTTTCACAAAAGAACCATTAGAAAGTATATTAAAGATCGCCTCTTTTACTCTAGCTGTTGTTGGACGATAATCACATTTATTATCCGTAACTATTTTATAGCCCTTTAATTTTCCTGATATTATTTGCATTGCTCTAAAAATTTCTTATTAATTTCCACTTCTTGAACTTCACCAACTTGTAAGTCACCCAATTCATATGGTCCAAATCCTATTCTAATAAGGCGATTAACTTTTAAATGGCAATGCTCAAAAACTTTTCTAATTTCACGATTTTTACCCTCAAAAATAATTACTTCAAACCATGAATTCATTCCTGTACCTTGAAGAAACTTTACAAGAATTTTACCATAATTAAAACCATCTATCTCTACACCTTTAGCAAGAGAAGCAAGCTGTTTCATATCAGGCTTACCAAATGCACGAACCTCATAACATCGTTGCATCTTGTTTTTGGGCAATTCAAAAAATCTTGCAAGCTCACCGCTATTAGTCAGAAGTAATAGCCCTTCTGAGTTCAAATCTAATCTACCAACCGAAATTACATTCGGCATTCCTTCAGGTAAATTATCAAATATAGTAGGACGCCCCCACATATCACGATATGAAGTTATTAAACCCACCGGTTTATAATAAATCCATAATCTTGGTTTTGGAGTTTTATTCAATTCCTGATCATCAATTTCTATCTTATCTTTTTCACTAACACTAGTAGCAGGTGAAATAGTCACTTCCCCATTAACCTTAACCCTACCAGCGAAAATATATTCCTCGGCCTTTCGCCGTGAACAAAATCCTGAACTGCTGATTCTTTTATTAAGTCTGATCACAATATTTAACGCGAAGTATGAAATGAAGCAGCAGCTTTAACAAAAGCTTGCAGAACTTTAACATCATTTTCATTATTACAATATTCAGGGTGCCATTCCACACCTAAACAAAATGGAAGAATTTGGTGTTCTATGCATTCTATGATTCCGTCAGGTGCAACAGCACTAACCACCAAATCTTTTCCTAATTTTCCAATCGCTTGACGATGATGTGAGTTAACTTTGCAACTTTTTACTCCAATGATACGATGCAACAATGTATCCTCAAAAATGTTGATATCATGATAATCATCAGCTTGGTCACCTTTATGCCGATGCATACTCTCACCTTTAACTACATCAGGGATATATTGAATAAGCGTACCTCCTAACATCACATTAAGCAATTGCTGACCAGCACATATAGCCAATACTGGCATAGCAATATCCATCGCTTTTCGCATTAATTTTTCTTCAAATGCCTCACGCACGCCGGTAGAAGGATTGGTATTAGGATGAAGCTTCTCACCGTATTTTTCTGGGTTAATATCATAGTCACTACCTGGCAATAATAAGCCATCACATATATCTAAATAGGAATCTATATACTGATCGATATATGGCAGCAATAGCGGAATTCCACCATTATTAGTAATCGATTGTGCGTAGTCAGCCCTTAATGCATACCAAGGTCGATCTGAATAACCGCCTTGGGCAGTTTTGCGTTCATCATAATCTAACAAAATAGCTATAATTGGTTTCATTTTTATACTTTACCAATTGGCAAATATTTACAAGTAAATTCAAATGGCACTACATGATCTGTTTTTTCAAGATGAATATATAATTTTTTTGCTCCAACTACATCACTAATGCAAAAGCAATTTTCTATCTCAAACTGATAATCTCGATGATGAGATACCCAATCCAAAATCTGTTTCAGCCCTTTTACTTTTGCTTTTGATTCATTAGGCGCAACAACAAACACATCTTTATGAAGTTCGGTAAATTCTTTAGGATCATAGCCACCTAAATTCACAAAATATAATTTTTCATCATATTCTGAAGGATAATCTTTTAAGCTAATGTTGTGACCATCGGCACTGGTTAACTCACCCCAACAGTCCAAATGAAGACTTTCTGGAACACCCCACCACTCAGATCGAAGGGTGTCATAAGCATCTTCCATTTTTTCTGCAATAACAAAACGCACATCATGCACTTCGATCAATGAAGTTTCAGTTTTACCACCAAGATATATAGCAAATAATTTCATTCTAATACTCAGCAGCAGCAATAGCTGCCATATTAATTAATTCTGAAACCGGAGCATCAACTTGAACAATTTGCACCGATTTAGATAAACCAACAATGATCGGGCCAATAAATGCCCCTCCACCTAATTCTTGCAATAATTTAGACGAAACGTTGGCTACGTGCAATGATGGCATAATCAAAACATTTGCAGATTTAGTTAAACGACAAAATGGATATAAAGAACGCATATGGTCATTATTTAATGCAACATCAACAGTCATTTCACCATCATATTCAAAATCTATGTCTTTTCTTTGATCTAAAATTTCAATCGCACTTCTCATATTCAAAGTACGTTCGTAGTCAGTTGAGACACTACCAAAATTTGAAAATGACAAAAATGCAACTCTTGGCTCATGACCAAGTTCTCTTGCTTTATTAGCGCTTTGAATTGCGATTGCCGCTAATTGTTTATCAGTTGGCTTGATATGCACTGCAGAATCTGCCACCAAGATACTTCTTCCAGAAGCTATTATTATTGATAATCCAAACACTTCACAATCTTCCTTAGGATCTACGACCTTTAGAACATCATCTAAAGTTGACATATAGTTACGAGTATGACCGGCAATTAAAGCATCACCATCACCGCATTCCAACATACAAGCAGAGAAAATATTACGATCACCCTTTACCAATCGCACACAATCTCGATGCAACATACCTTTGCGTTGATTCTTTTTATATAAATACTCTATATATTTATCTACTTTAGTAGAAACAGCCGCATTGGCAATTTCGATTCCCTCAAGAGTTTCTTCGCTACTAAATGTTTCAAATAACTCCTTAATTCTTTTTTCTCTACCAACTAAAATTGGCTTACCTAACTCATTATCACGCACAGAAATCGCTGCTTTAATTACTTCTTCCTGCTCACCATCTGCAAAAATAATGCGTTTCTGATTTGCTATAGCCTTTTCAAAAATCAAATTCAAAGTGTTAGCAGTAGGATTGAGGCGTGACTGCAACTTACGTTTATACGCTGCAAAATCTGTAATCGGTTTTTTTGCTACACCGCTATCAGCAGCAGCCTTAGCTACTGCCGTTGAGACAGCAACTATTAACCGCGAATCAAAAGGTACAGGAATAATATATTCCGGACCAAACGCCAATTTTTTACCAGCATAAGCTGCTGATACTTCACTTGGCACCGATTCACGTGCTAACTCTGCAATTGCTTGCGCAGCTGCGAGTTTCATTTCATCATTGATGGTTGAAGCACGAACATCCAAAGCACCCCTAAAAATATAAGGAAAACCCATAACGTTATTAACTTGATTATTATAGTCAGAACGACCGGTAGCAATAATCGCATCCTTACGCACTTGTAACACTTCTTCTGGAGTAATCTCAGGATCAGGGTTTGCCATTGCAAAAATAATCGGATTAGCCGCCATCATTTTAACCATTTCTTTAGTCAGAGCGCCTTTAACCGACAACCCTAAAAACACATCAGCATTTTCTAATGCTTCAGCAAGAGTTCTGATTTTTGTTTCAACTGCATGAACTTCCTTCCATTTATTCATACCTTCGGTACGACCTTTATAAATCACGCCCTTAGTATCACACAAAATCACATTCTGCTTTTTTATTCCCATTAGCTGAATAAGCTCAACACAAGCAATAGAAGCTGCTCCCGCGCCATTAACCACCACTTTCATATCAGCAAAATTACGTTTTGTTAAATATGCGGCATTAATTAAGCCTGCTAAAGTAATAACTGCTGTCCCATGTTGATCATCATGAAACACCGGTATATCCATTAACTCTTTAAGCTTATTTTCAATCTCAAAACATTCAGGAGCTTTGATGTCTTCTAGATTAATACCACCAAAACTTGGGCCAAGATAGCGCACTGCATTAATGAATGCCTCTGGATCTTTAGTATCAATTTCCAGATCAATTGCATCTATATCCGCAAAGCGCTTAAACAATACCGCCTTTCCTTCCATGACTGGTTTAGAAGCCAAGGCCCCCAAATCACCCAGACCCAAAACTGCAGTGCCGTTAGAAATAACCGCAACAAAATTTCCTCTAGCTGTATAATCATACACCGCGCTTGGATCTTGTTGAATTTTTAAACATGGATAAGCAACTCCTGGAGAATAGGCTAAAGCTAAATCTCTTTGAGTTAATAATGGCTTGGTTGCGGCAATACTGGTTTTGCCAGGAGTACCTTGCATGTGATACTCCAACGCATCATGCATTGTGATT
The DNA here is from genome assembly GCA_945877755.1 of Rickettsia typhi. Taxonomy (GTDB): domain Bacteria; phylum Pseudomonadota; class Alphaproteobacteria; order Rickettsiales; family JABSSG01; genus JAGVLN01. The sequence continues at coordinate 7,023 of CAMCSP010000027.1, forward strand.
TTCTCACTTTCTTTTTTTGAATCTTTATCCATAATAACCCCAAAATCAAATTAATTGAAAAACTATAGATGATAGTCACAAAAAAGTAAATTATTACTATTGAGAATTTTAGGAAATACCAAGATTTGGAATAAGATAGATCTAAAATATTGACACAACCTTTTCTTTTTTCTACATTCAATAGTAAGTAATGTTTAGTATCATTTTTTATAATTATTTATTTCCTTATGAATCTAACAAAAGAATATGTATATGGCATCTTCAGTTTTTTAGAAAAAGGCCAAAACCAAGAGTTTTTTAAAAACGTTGCAGAAGATGTAAAATGGACGGTAATGGGCACACACCCATTAGCTGGTGTATATAATAGTAAATCTGAATTTTTTGCAGCCACTTTTAATAAGCTTGATAAAGTATTAGAAGAAGGTGTTGTTTTAAAAGTTGATAATATATTAATTAGTAAACCATTTGCTATTGTTGAAATGCACGCACTATCACATATCAAAGGAGGAGAAGACTTCAACAACACTTATTGCTGGATTACCAAATTTGAAAAAGGTGTAGTTATAGAAGTTAGGGCATACTTAGATTCTGCTCTTGTTACTAAAGTGATGAGTCTACAAATCGAATAAAGCACCATCATGGTTTCGTCACAAATTAAGAAACTAAAGCATATTATAAACTTTAGGTTACTCAGAATCAGGAGCAAGTCCAGTCAGATCGCATAACTCATGAGCACCAGGCCAATCATACGTATATTCACATGCTATTTTGGGAAGTTCAAGTTTGTAACTTAAAGCAAGTGCCGTACCACCTCCTAATAATGCGTACTGAGCAGGTTTTGGTAATAGTGTAGCCAGCAAAATAGCAGCAGTAACAGTAGTAGTAACAGCGGCCACATTTGTTTGACAAACAGGCTTATTGCATCCGCAACTCATATAAACTCCTTTAATAAATTAAACTACATTGTAGTTATCTTAGAATATATTTGCTGTCAAGAAAAAGCCCTAGCAAATTAATACTAAGGCTTTTTCATAATTGGAAAATTAAGCTTCCTGATCTGCGATTTTAGTCACACATATATCTGACCACACGTTAAGTGAGGTTTCGATCATATCTATGACACTATAGAAAGGCAGAATTATACCTAACAATGCCAAATCCATACCCATTGTGGAGAGTAGACTAGCACTCAGAAAAAAACATCCCATAGGCACGCCAGCATTTCCTATAGCAGCAATAGTAGCTATAGCCAGCCAACTTACCATCATAAATGGAGTTAGTTCCACTCCATGACTCTTGAGCACAAATAGCACAGTAGCAATAATAAATGCCGCACAACCATTCATGTTAATGGTAGTACATAACGGCAAAACAAAGTTGGCAACTTTATATTTTATACCTAGTCTTTGTTCAGCACATTGTATGGTAACTGGTAAAGTGGCAGCAGATGATTTTGAGAAAAAGGCAAGTGACAAAGCAGGTAATGCACCTTTAAATGTTGCATAAGGAGAAATCTTATTTTTAGCTAACCATAAAGGCAATATTATAAACCCTTGAATTAAATTAGCCGCCACTACCACAATTAAATAGCTACCTACTCCAGAAAGGCTTAACCCCATCTTAAAGTCCTTAACCATAATGGTTACAAAACCATATAATGCTATTGGAATTAATTTGATCATATATTTAGTGAAAAATATAAAAACCGCATGCAATCCCTTGAACATATTTTTTAAAACATGAGCTTGCTCTTCACCTGGAATATTACTAACTGCGACCCCTAGTAGGATAGAAATTAGCAATACGCCAAAAACATTATGTTCTAAAAAAGGCTGCATTATACTAGAAGGTATAATTTTAGCCAAGTGTTCATAGTAGCCTCCTGACTTGCCAATAGCCAAAACTGTTTCTTGATGTAAATTAACCAGGTTAGGAGCCTCTGGGTCGATCACCACAAATAACATCAAAGCAACAAAAGCAGCCATCAATGTGGTACTAATAGTATAAATTATCACTTTCTTGCCAAGCTCTTTCATACCGCTACCGCTTTCGTAACCAGTAATGGTTACAATCAACGATAGACTGATTAAGGGAAGACTAATGAACTTAAATAATTTAATAGTTATGTCGCTGATAATCATTGCTAAATTATGCAAAAATTCTAGCCCCATTACACCACTAATAATACCCAAAGTTATAGCTGTTAGATAAAAAATAATTTGCAGCCATTTACGATTGGCTGAAATCGAATGTTGTTCATGATCGCACATGTTACTTACCCTTATACAAGTTATTGTAAAAATTTATAAAACTGATTTTGAGACGACAAGATTTTTACCGGGTACTAGCCGATACAGACTAAACAGAAAACAACACGCAACGCATGAATTGACATAGATAATATGTAGTTAAGTTATATACTAATGAAAATTAATATACAGCAGAAAGTAATTTTGTCAAAGATTTAGTGTATAATGATTGCATAACCACCTAACATGCAGCATCATCACCTCACGAAAATCCAGAAATATATTTTTGAGTTGTTATTTTATGTTTTTGAGATCTTTTGCTCCATATTAAATTACAATCCAAAAATTCATTAGAGATCGCCGTATTTAATTTCAAGTTTTTTAAGTACAAAACGCTTGAATCCTCAGTGAAAGCTTAAGCTATGATCGATCATCTCACTAAAGATTATACTGTTCTTTTCTTTTTATGCCCGCATTGTTACTCTAGCTATAACAAAACGCACTATAAAAATGAGAAACAATACTTGCCAATTATATTTCTGGGTAGTTGGGGATAAAATATGAAACATAACTGGCACAATACAGCGATCTCCAATGTTTATTATGCAAATATCATTAGATTTCCCTGCCACACGAAATCTAATGAATAATGTATAATTTTAGCACTCTTGTGAGTTCTAAACTTATACAAATTGCACTATAACATACATGGATTAATTTATGTAAGTCCCCCAAGCAAAAAAAATGAAATTATTTTTAAAGCATCTGAACCTTGGTCATGATATCCCTAGCCATTGGCGCAGCTTTGACTGAGCCCCAGCCGCCATGATCAACAATAATAGCACAAGAATATTTAGGATTATGCACTGGTGCAAAGCCTGTAAAGATGGAATGGCTCCGCAAATGTTTTGGAATCATCCCGCTATTTTCCGCGGTATCTTTTGAAATTACCTGAGCAGTACCAGTTTTACCTGCAAGCATATATTCCGGAGCAAGAATTCTGTTGTTAAAGCCAGTACCTTTTGGATTATTTATAACATTTTCTAGACCATTTCTGATAAATTTCAAATGCTCATTATCTATACCTAAATCTTTCAGGTCGGAAGGTGGGATTTCTTTTTTGCCTATGTCTGTCACCAGCCTTGGTAAAACCTTGCGACCAGAAGCAACTCTTGCTATCATCGTCGATAATTGCAATGGAGTAACCAAAACATAACCCTGGCCAACACATGCATTAACAGTATCATATATGAACCATTCCTCCTTACGTGTTTTCTTCTTCCAAATTTGATCTGGGTTCACTCCTGATAGCTCTCCTGGTAAAGTTATGCCAGTTTTATTCCCCAAACCAAGCAAATCAGCTATATAATGGATCGAGTCTATACCAGCCTTCAACCCCATCAGATAAAAATAACAATTGCATGAACCCCTAATCGCCTCATGCAAATTAACATGTCCATGACCACCTTTTTTCCAGCATTTATACGTGTGACCATTGATAGTAACAGCGCCATCACAATAAATTTTCTGTTGCGGATCTAAACCTTTATGCAAAATAGCTAACGCAACCGCAATTTTAAAAGTTGAGCCTGGTGGATATAATTTAGCGATAGATTTATTAGTTAAAGGCAGTGATTTATGAGTATTGATTTCAGACCACTCATTCTCAGAAATCCCACGTGAAAACATGTTAGGATCAAAACCAGGAGTAGACACCATCGACAAAACATCACCATTAGTTATATCCATAACTACAACCGTTGCCCATTCATTCTTAATAGTTTCAGCAACATATTCTTGTAAGTTTTTATCGATCGTTAACTTCAGCTCTGAACCAGGCTTACTCTCTTGTTCAGACAACTCTTGTACTACAGCTCTATACGCATTGACCTCTACTTTTTTTATACCAAACTCACCGATCAAATTTTTCTCATAAGTTTTTTCTATACCATCCTTCCCAACTTTAAAATCCTTATGTCTTGATAAATTATAAGCCTCAATCTCAAAATCATTTGGTACACCCATATAACCAAGAACATGAACAAATATATCATTAAACATATATTCTCTAACCAATCCTTTATTTATATAAGCCCCCTTGAGCTCACATGAAACCTCTTCAAAACTACATACATCCTTCCACGGCAAATAATCTATAATCACAGTTGGCCTAAAATATTGCGCAGCTTGCATTTTCCTAAGAACAACTTGCTTACTAACTTCGCTCAATTGTAATATCTGCGTTAATTTATCAAATAAATAATTAATATCCGTATCTTTCTTCTTATATAAAACTAACTTATAACTGTTCTTACTAATCGCCAGCTCTAAATTATTTCTATCTAAGATCTTACCACGCTCTGGGTCAATAAAGATAACATTAATGCTATTTTGGTCCGATAGGGTTTTATAATCTCGAGACTTTATAATTTGTAAAAAAAACATTCTGCAAGCAAAAATAAATAGAACAATGCCGTTAAACACCGTTAAGATAAACACCCTACGAGAAAATATATTTAGCTTTGATGACTTACTATTACGCATTGAGCTGATTAATTTTACATTTATTTACAATCATATCAAATGCATGATGCATAATAGGATATAACAAACAAGAAAAATACCATCGAAAAAATAACGATAAAACTTCTGAGAATGAATAAGATAAGAACTGACATAAGATAAATGATTGTAATAATACAATATATAAAGAGCATAAAACAAAGCCAATCCAGATAACATTAAAAGGCTTGTTAAGCAAAAATCTTTTATAATATCCCACAATTAGCCAGTACATAACCAGAGACAAAGAGCTGAAGCCAAGAGGAAAGCCGAACATAACATCTTGAAATATTCCTAAAATAAATATAGCTAATACTGGCAATGTTTTAGGAAAAAATAAAAACCAATAATAAATGATAATAAGGCTATAAAACGGTGTAAAACTACCAAAAGAAAGAAAGTTATGCGGCACTGTTAAAACAAAACTAACCAGCAACAACAATAAGAACGGTATGGCCAACTTAAAATACATAATGATTTAGGTAATATATTAATATATGATACATTTTATTAATTTATTCTAACAAGAGGTTTTAACTTGAAAAGCTTTTTTAAATATTTTTTTGGTTTAGCTTGGGTACAATACACTATTAGTTTCTTTATATATCTATATTTACAACTAGTCTATCATACTAGTAAAAAACTAATTATTTATGAAGAAGGTTTTGATCCTAAAAAATACGCTACCGATCCAGCAATTTATACATTCTGGCATAATAGATTGGCATTTATGCCATTTACCAACCGTAAGAAGAATAAAATAAGTGTATTAATTTCTGACCATCGCGATGGCAAGGTTATAGCTCAGACTATGAAAATATTTGGCTTTAATATTATCTCTGGATCATCAACCAGAAATAGTTATAGTGCCATGAAAAATATCCTTAAATGTAATAAGCTTAACCAAACAATCGTTATCACACCAGATGGACCAAAAGGACCAAAAAATCAAATCAATAGTAATATTATAGCAATCAGTAGCTTATGCCAAAGATATATAGTTCCAGCAACTTATTCTTGCTCAAAAGCGTTTATATTAAACAGCTGGGATAGATTAATTATCCCAAAACTATTTAATGAAATTGTAATTATTTATGGCACCCCAATTAGACCAGAAAAAAAACTAAGCGATCACCATACTGAAATTTTAAAAAATCAACTTGCATCCAACCTAAATTACATTAGTAATAAGGCTGATTCAATTACAAGTCTAAAGCAAAATGCCAATGTTACTGATATATAATATATTGAATATTTTATTATTGCCATTCTGGGCTCTCTATCTTTTATATCGCGCATTTAAAGGCAAAGAGCAATTATCCAGATTACAGGAAAGATTCGGTATAGCCTCAATTTCAGCTCCTAAGAACAAAAATCTTATATGGATACATGTAGCCAGCGTTGGTGAAGCAATGTCAATTTTAACCCTCATAGACAAGCTTAAAACTAATTTGCCATCTTATAAAGTACTTCTAACTTCAGGCACAGTAGCCTCAGACAGAATAATCAAAGATAAATTAAAAGACATTGTAATACATCAGTATTTGCCGCTGGACAATTATTTATGCATAAATTTATTTCTAAATTACTGGCGGCCAAAGTTAGTTTTATTCGTTGAATCAGAATTTTGGCCATCCATCATTTCAGAATCTGCAAAAAGAAGTAAAGTTATTTCAGTGAATACCAGAATCTCTCCAAAATCATGCCAAAATTGGCAGAGATATCCTTCATTTATTAAGCCAATCATAGATTCTATAAGTCTTTTTATGGCGCAAAGTCTTAATGACATGGAAAGACTAACACTCATCGGGGCAAGAAACACCATTTATCTTGGAAATTTAAAATACTGCACTAATAATAAAATTATTGATGACAAGCTATTGCTAAAATTAAAAACATTGTTTAAAGGACGCAAAGTTCTTCTCGCTGCTAGTACACATGAAGGCGAAGACAAACTAATTGCCGAAACTTACTGCCATCTAAAAAAACAAAACAAAAATTTACTATTGATCATCGCACCAAGACATCCGATTCGTAGTAAAAAAATTAAACAAATGTTGGAAGACGAACTTGATTTAAAAGTCTCTACCAGATCTATAGGGGGGAAAGTTACAAATGACATCGATGTTTATTTAGCAGATACCATTGGTGAGCTTAATTATTTATACAGCATTTCATCAATTTCAATTGTGGGAGGGAGCTTTGTCCCAATTGGTGGACATAACATAATTGAACCAGCAAAGTTAGGATCGGCCATTATAGTTGGCCCATATCACTTCAATTTCCAAGAAATATGTGATGAATTTGCAGAAAAAAATGCAGCACAATTTGTACAAAATAAGGAAGAATGCATTAAAGCAGTTGAAAAATTACTTGAAAACCCAAAACAATTGAAGTTATACACTAACAATGCAGCTAAAATAGTTGCAACTAAAAATGCAACATTAGACAAAGTGCTAAAGAAGATTTTAACATTTATCTGAGCAAAATATGCTGTTTAAAACTCCAAAGTTCTGGCAAACCAACAACTTTATATCATGTATTTTAACACCATTATCCTGGATTTATATAATTGCACATAGAGCAAACCTAGCTTTTCAAACTCCAAAAAAATTTAATAAGAAAATTATTTGCATTGGTAATATTACAGCTGGCGGCGCTGGAAAAACTCCATCTGCAATTGCGTTATGCCTATTATTAAAAAAGATCGGATCGAACTCTGCTTTTGTTAGTAAAAATTATGTAGGAAGAAGTACCGAAGCAAAATTAGTGAATTATAATAAAGATAAAGCTAGAGATGTTTCTGATGAATCTTTACTACTAGCAAAAACCGCGCCTTCATTTACAGCAAAAGACCGTATTGAAGCTATCAGCTTTGCCTGTGCGAATAGCAACACAGATATCCTTATTGTTGATGATGGATTACAAAACAACCGTTTCTTAGCCGATGTAAAAATATTAGTAGTTGATAGCCAAATACAATTTGGTAATAAAAAACTATTGCCTGCTGGGCCATTACGTGAATCAATTAATAACATAAGTAAAGTAGATTTCATTTTTCAAATTGGTGGTAATAAAAATAGTATTAAAGAACTTACTAATTTTAGAAAAAACATCTTTATCGTGACTCCAACTTATAAAATTATAGAAACTCCTGAAAAAAAATACGTAGCATTTAGCGGAATTGCTTATCCGCAAAAGTTTTTCAACGCCCTAAAGCAACTAAAACTTAATGCTGTTAAAGAAGTTAGCTTTCCAGATCATTACCTATATAACGATCAAGATTTAAAGAAATTAGAAACAATAGCTAAAGAAAATTCGGCTCAACTGATTACAACCGAAAAAGATTATGTTAGAATCCCTCCCAATCGAAAAGGTATACACACTCTTAAAATGATTCTAAAGTTTGATAAAGAACAAGATTTGCTAAAACTCCTTAAAAAAAAGCTAGATATTAAATGAAAGCCATAAACCATTATTTTGAATTTTTATTGTTTCTAGGCTTAATAAAGTTAGTTAAAGCATTAAAAATTGACCGTGCTTCTAATTT
>CAMCSP010000028.1 GCA_945877755.1 Rickettsia typhi
CTTTTAGATTCAATCGAAGAAAATCTCGTTCAAGGGGAAAACTTTTTTATCAGTTAATACAACAAGCGCTGACAATTGATCCAGTACCAGCTAAATCACTATATACTACATGTAGTAGCTAGTGGAGTAAACTGCATAGCCAGGTAAGATATTATCAATTTTTACAAACACTATGTATGGTACTAGAAGATGAATCTAAAAAAATTCTTAATGACTTTCTTAACATTATCTTATGCTAATCTAGCGTTTGCAGATGAGGTGATTATTGGAGCTGGTGGATTTAACGTTCAGCGCTCAGGCATTTTGCAGGGTTCTATAGAATATCGTGGTTTAGAAAAATTATGGAGACTAAAGCCGTTAATTGGTGCTATTGGCAATACTAAAAATGGTGCATTCGTATATGCAGGATTAAATGTAGATTTTCCTATTACCAATAATTTTATTACTAGTATCAACGTTGCTCCTGGATTCTATCATAAAGGTCGTGGTAAAGATCTGGGTGGGGCATTTGAAATTAAATCACAGCTTGAATTATGGTATTTATTAGGCAATAAGTATAAAATAGGTGCGGCTATATCACATATGTCTAATGCCGGGATCTATAAGCAAAACCCAGGCCTTGACAATGTAACTTTACAACTTAGTGTTCCTTTTTAACTAACTATACAAAAGAAATACATATTGTTGCAAAAATCATTAAGCCAACGTAAATATTGGATTTGAATCTTTCCAAGCAATTATTTACGTTATTAATCTGTAAAGTTAATATTTGCCAAAGTAAAATCATTGCTGGGAATATTGATGTTATATATGCTAAATTGCTTGCATTTTTTAAAAACAAACCCATTACAAGACAAAGCATCATCAATCCATATATAAGAGCTAAAATAAATTTAGGATATTTTTTTATAGCAATTGCTGAAGATTTAACTCCTATTGTTAAATCATCTTTGATATCCTGATATCCATAAATTGTATCATAACCTAATGTCCAAAAAACACCTGCTATGTATAGTAAAATTGTAGCTAGATCAATAGTATTTGAAGCTTGGCTATATCCAACTAAAACCCCAATATTAAAGGTAAATCCTAAAAATAATTGTGGCCAGTAAGTAATTCTTTTCATGAACGGATAGGCAATAACTAAGAGTAACGATATTAGCGCGATGATTTTAGCTAGTATATTTAGGTATGTGAAAATAATCAGTGCCACACTTAATAAGATTGATAACAAGACCACTGCTTCTTTAATATTGACTGTACCCTTAGCTAATGGTCTATTTTTAGTTCTTTCGACCTTCTTATCTATTTCAATATCTACTATATCATTAATTATACAGCCAGCACTGCGCATGGTTACACTGCCAACTATCATTAAAATAATGAGTTTGATATTACTAGTTCCATTTGCTAAGGCTACTCCCCATAAACATGGCCATAGAAGTAAGAATATACCAGTGGGTTGGTGTAATCTAATTAGCTTCAAATATTCTGTTAGTTGCATATATCTATCTGTTAGATTGTTGTTTAAGTGCTTGATTATATTGATATAAACCAATAAAACAATATTATCATAAGGTTAACTAATTAGAAAAAACGTTGATGAGTAATTTTCCTGATCATTATAATATAATAGAAGCTGAACAAAAATGGCAGAATTTTTGGCAACAGATTGGTTTGTATAAATGGGATGAGGATATAGCTAAATCTGCTTCTTTCATAATTGATACTCCACCACCCACAGTTTCTGGCTCTCTACACATGGGTCATGTATTTAGTTATACCCAAACAGATTTTATTGCGCGCTATCAACGAATGAAAGGTAAGAATGTTTTTTATCCAATGGGTTTTGATGATAATGGGTTACCTACTGAAAGACTTGTAGAGAAATTAATGAAGGTTAGAGGGGCAAATCTTGGTCGTGATGAATTTCAGAAAATCTGTCATACAGTTGTAGATGAGTCTGAAAAAGAATTTTATAATTTATTTAATAGCATCGCTCTTAGTGTTGACTGGTCGCAAAAATATCAAACTATAAGTGAGTCTACGCAAAAAATATCGCAAATGTCTTTTATGGACATGTTTGATAAAGATGATGTATATCGTAAGTTACAACCAACTTTATGGGACCCTATAGATCGTACTGCTCTTGCGCAGGCTGATATTGTTGATAAAGAAATTCTTGGAAAAATGTATGATATTGAATTTACTAAAGAGAATGGTCAGCAATTAGTTATAGCAACAACAAGACCAGAGCTTATTCCAGCTTGTGTTGCTGTTATGTATAATGGTCAAGATAATAGATATAAAGATCTAAAGGATGCATTTGCTATTACTCCAATTTTCGGAGTAAAGGTACCATTTATTGCTGATGATGGGGTTGATATTGCAAAAGGCACTGGGCTTGTTATGTGCTGTACTTATGGCGACACAACTGATGTGGATTGGTGGAGAAAATATAATTTACCCACAAGAGTTATTTTAGATCATGCAGGTAAATTGGACGTTAAAAGTAAGATAGCTGATCCAAATTTCCAATATACATATACCCATATGCTTGAACAAGCTTGTGAGACACTGGATGGTTTAAAAGTAAATGAGGCTCGGGAAAAGATTATAGAAATCTTAAATGGTTTAAACCTAATTCTTGTAGAAAAAGAAGTGGTCAAAATGGTTAAATGTGCTGAACGTTCTGGAGCGCCTCTTGAAATTTTAGTTACGCCACAATGGTTTGTAAAAATTTTAGACAAAAAGAAACAATTCTTGGAAAAATCTGCTCAGTGCAATTGGTATCCAAAATATATGAAGGTACGATTGGATAATTGGATAGACGGATTAAATTGGGATTGGTGCATAAGCAGACAAAGATTTTTTGGAGTTCCAATTCCTGTTTGGTATTCAAAACGTTCAGGCGAAGAAGGAAAGGTTATACTGCCAAGAATCGAAGATTTACCAGTAAATCCATTAAAAGACCTGCCTTATGGTTATAGTAAAGATGAAGTTATTGGCGATAGTGACGTTATGGATACCTGGGCAACAAGCTCTGTTTCTCCACAAATTAATAGCCAAGCTCTAAACAAGAAATATGCTAGCAATTTTACTCGTCATCAAAAATTATTTCCTGCAGATTTGCGCCCACAAGCGCATGAAATTATTAGAACTTGGACTTTCTACACAATAGTAAAAGGCTTTCTTCATGAAGATTCTATTCCATGGAAGAATATAATGCTAAGTGGCTGGTGTTTAGCTGAGGATAAAACTAAAATGTCTAAATCTAAAGGTAATATAGTTACTCCCATAGGACTAATAAAAGAAAAAGGTGCTGATATAGTTCGTTATTGGGCATCAACTTCAAAATTAGGAGTAGATATTGCTTATTCTGAAGAAATATTCAAAATTGGCAAAAAGTTAGTAAATAAATTATGGAATGCGTCAAAATTTGTGGCTCTTAATATTTCAGATATTAATTATAGTAATTTAGATATAAGTCTTGTGGAATATAAATCTGATTTATGGATTTTGTCACAATTGCATAAAGCGGTAAAGATCGCTACTGCAGAATTTGAAGCATTCGAATATTGTAATGCAAGAGTAGCTATTGAGGATTTTTTCTGGAAAGATTTTTGTGATAATTACTTGGAAATAATTAAAGTTAGGATCTATGATGAGAATAATTTGGACGCGGATGGTAAGAAAAGCGCTAAAATTACTGTAGCTTTTATTCTGGAAATATTGTTAAGATTATTTGCACCTTTTATGCCTCATATAACAGAAGAATTATATTCGATAATTTTTGGCAATAGCGACCAATCTATACATATCAAAGGCACATGGCCAAAATGTTTTGTGATACCTATGAATGAGGAATCAATAAAGAGTGGTAATGCTATGGTAGAAATTTTAGATGTTGTTCGTAAAGTTAAGGCTGAACAACAATTATCTTTAAAAGTGCCAATTGATAAAATTGTTCTTAGGTCTTCTGCTAACTTAATTAATAGTGAAGATCTTCTACAAGATTTAAGAAACGTGACTAATACAAAGTATATTGAATTTATTAATGATAAAGGTTATCCTCTTGAGCATATAACTAAGAGTGGTCATTACTCTTTACAAATACATTTTAACCAAAGCGAGTAACCATATGAAAACACAATATATTATCAAAGTTGCAATAATCGTTGGCGTAGTTTCAGGTCTTTTTTCAGTAATTGGCTGCGTGCCAGTAGTGGCAGGCGGTGCTGCTGTTGGTGGTAAAGTGTTGACTCAGGACAAAACTGTCGGTGAATCAGTTAGTGATACTACTATTTGGACGAAGATCAGAGCTTCGTTTATTAGTAATAATCTCGATAGTTTAGTAGGATCAGTAAATGTAACGGTTCATGATAGTAGAGTTTTGCTTACAGGTAGAGTTAAGAGCAATGAAACTATGATTAGTATCATTAGAGTGTGCTGGGATCAAAGCGGAGTGAAAGAGGTAATAAATGAGTTAAAAATTGATGATGAAAATAAAAAAAGCTTTATAAGCTATTCAAAAGACACATGGATTACTACTCGAATCAAGAGTAAAATGCTAGTTTCTAAGGAAGTTAAATCGGTAAATTATACTATAGAGACTATCGATGGAGTAGTTTATTTATTTGGCATGGCGCGTACTCAGGAAGAGCTGGATACGGTTACAGAAATTGCTTCTACAGTTAGTGGGGTGGAAAAAGTGATTTCTTATGTAAGAGTACAGGGTGATTTAGAAAGTAGAATTGAAAAAACAAGAGTTGGTGAAAATTCTAGAATGACCGAGTATGATGATAAGCCTATGCCTATGGACCAAAATATACAAATAGAACCTGATTTAGAGAAAAAAGTTATGCCTAACGATATTGGCAGTGATAATAAAAAAGAAGATTGGCAAAAAGAAGAAGAGTTTGATGATACTTTTTAAAGATATCATTAGAGGTTTTAGATGGGTTTAAAAATTGCAGTGCAGATGGATCCGGTTCATTTGCTGAACTTTGAGACTGATTCAACCATTTCTTTAATTAAAGAAGCCCAGCTACGTGATTATTCGGTTTATTGCTATACTCCAGCACAAATGTTTATGTCTGCGGGTAAAGTTTATGCAAAGTGTCAAACTATCACAATCTTTAACAAAGAATATGAGCTTGGAGAGACTTCAGTAACTTGTTTGGAAGAGTTTGATGTGGTTTTGATGAGGCAAGATCCTCCATTCGATATAAATTATATAACCGCTACCTATTTATTAGAGAAAATTCATCCTCGTACCTTAGTAGTGAATAGCCCAACTGAAGTACGTAATTTACCTGAAAAATTATTTATCTGTAATTATCCAGAGCTTATGCCTCCCACCACTATTACACAAGATTTTGAGGTGGTGCAGGAGTTTTTATCAGAGCATAAACAGATAGTATTAAAACCATTATATGCTTTTGGTGGTGCTGATGTTGTTCTTGCATCTGATTCTAAATCAACAAAACAAGCATTTGACCACATCATTGAAAAATATAGAGCAGCTTTGGTAGTACAAAAATTTCTTCCTGAAGTTAAATTTGGGGATAAGAGGGTTATTCTGATAAATGGTGAAGCTGTAGGAGCGGTTAATAGAATACCCGCTCAAGAAAGTATTAAGGCAAATCTTGTGGCCGGCGGAACAGCAACAAAAACCACCATTACTTTTGCGGAACAGAAGATCTGTAGAATAATAGGAGCAGAGCTTAAATCACGAGGAATTATTATTGCAGGGATAGATTTAATTGGTGACTATATTACCGAAGTTAATGTTACTTGCCCGACTACTTTTAATGCTATCAACAATCTTTATCAGTTACATGCAAAAGATCGTATAGAGTCTCTTGCTTGGGATGCAATTTTAGATGCCAAGAGCAGGTTGAGTACATCTTTTAATTGACCTGTAAACTAAATAGAAACGCCTCAGCAGTAATGACGCCTCTTAGGCAAGACTTTCCTGAATTTATCATTGCCCCCTGTCTATAGCTGGGTGGCAATACTATTTTCAATCATTAAAATGAAAAATTGCTAATAATTCAAGATGTTTCGTCCAATGGAACTGATCTATAGGGGTTAATTCTTTCAGACTATATCCACCTGTAATTAGTAATTTCGCATCACGGATGAAACTATCAACTTTGCACGAAATCATTATCACTGTCTTAATTTTGCTGGTTACAATTTCTTTGATTTGGGGTGAGGCGCCATTGCGTGGTGGATCAATAATTGCCAAATTATATTTTGATAATTCTTCTGCATTTATTGGATATCGATATAAATCTTGACAAATCGTTTGCTTGTTTTTCAAATTATATTGTTTGATCGCAGTTGATATGGCCGTGATCATTGCTTGATCGCCTTCTACAGAACAAACCTGTATAGAATCATCAAAAATTAATGAAAAGGTTCCATGACCAGCATATAAATCAATAACTTTTTTGACTTTGTATTGCTGTGCTAAAGTTAGGATTTGTTGCTGAATATATTGTTCACATTCTTTGGTTGCTTGTAAGAATGATCCAGGTGGTAATGCCACCAGAGTATTATTAATTTTAGAAGTAACGGTTTTTGTGCTTACTATATTTGTAATCTTCTTATTTTCCTGCCAGGCAATTCTAGCTATATTATGATTTGCAGAGAATTTTACTAAATTTTCCATACATTTTATACGTGGAAAATAATCTGCGCCAATCAGCAAATCTAATTCTGAGTTACTGCTTAGAACATAAATATTTTTTAGCTTTTGAGGATTTTCTAAGCTTGCCAAACATTCTCTCAATGGCTGCAGAAGATCAAAAATTTCAGGGGACAAAATAAAACATTCCTGCATATCGACTACTATATGACTTTTCTTTTGATAAAAACCTAGCTTGATTCTTTTTTTGTAATAGCTCACTTGCAATGTACATCTGCGTCTTTTATAGGTTCCAACCATAAAAAATGGATGTAAGACTTCTGCAGAAATCTTGGCGTCAGAAAGCTTATTTATAAGAGTTTCATGTTTATATTCTAGATATTGAGCTTTATTTAGGTGTTGTAACTCACACCCACCACAATCATAATAATGTTGGCAGAGTTCTTTCATTTATGGCGTAAAACATCTTGCATTGAATATAGTCCTGGGCTTTGATTAATTACCCATTCACATGCTTTAATGGCACCATTTGCAAAAATATTACGACTAAATGCATGATGCGAAATGGTGATAACTTCAGAATCAGAAATAAACATCACATCATGTTCACCAGTAATATTGCCGCCTCTTACCGAAGAAATACCAATTTTGTTAGCTGGACGCACGCCAACATGACCTTCTCTTGAGCAAATTATATTATCCTTGAAACTTATATTTCTTGCGTCAGTTATAGATTTTGCTAGCATGAGTGCAGTGCCAGATGGTGCATCAACTTTATTTTTGTGATGTTTTTCTATGATTTCCACATCAAAATCCTCGCCTAATGATTTAGCGACTTGCGCTACCAGTGTTTCCATTAGATTGACTCCTATGCTCATATTGCCAGTATGTACTATTGGTATCAGTTTTGCATAATTTTTTAATTTATCATTCTCTTTATTAGAAAAACCAGTTGTGCCAGAAACTACTGGTATTTTATTTTTTGCAGCTAGTTCTGCAACTTTTAGAGTTAGTTCGGGAGAAGAAAAATCTATAATCACTTCAGAATTATTGCATAATTCTTTAATGTTATTTGTCACAATCACATCTTCTGCCACCAAGTATTTATAAGTAAAGTTATCGGGTTTTCTAACCAGCACAACACTTAATTTATAATCCAACTGTTGATTCACGGTAGTGATTAAAGCATACCCCATTTGACCATTTGCGCCGGCAATTCCTATTTTCATTTTCTACCTCATTGGTTTTTTAGCATTACTAATACAATATATCATAATAACATATCAAATTATCTTGCCCAAAGGATATTTTTTTTCTAAGCTAAGGTGTGCATATTGATAATTGTTGAACATTGGTGTATATAAATGTTCTTGAGCAACAGATATATAAATAATTAATGACAAAAATAGTTAAAAAACCTAAGAAGAAGGAAATCACCAGGCGTGACTTTATCTTGCTAACTGCCAGCGCTATGGCTGCTATTGGTGGTGCATCTTGTGTATGGCCATTGATTGATTCGATGAATCCATCTTCGGATGTTTTAGCTTTGGCTTCAGTAGAAGTAGATTTAGATCCAATTCCAGTTGGTCAAACTATCAGAGTTCTGTGGAGGGGTAAGCCGGTATTTGTTCGTCACCGCACTCCAGAAAATATTGCTGAAGCAATAGACACTGATTGGCAGAAGTTAAGAGATCCTCAACCAGATTCTGCCAGGGTCAAACCTGGACATGAGCAATGGTTAATTATGATAGGTGTTTGCACACATCTAGGCTGTATCCCGATTGATGATCCAAATGGTGAATATCATGGTTGGTTTTGTCCATGTCATGGTTCAGTGTATGATACGGCTGGTAGAATAAGGCAGGGCCCAGCCCCCTTAAATTTAATTCTACCTGATTATAATTTTATCACTGATAATAAAATTAAAATAGGTTAGCAAGAGATCGTTTATGAGTAGAATTAAAAAAATAATTGATTGGATTGACTATAGGCTTCCTATTTTTACCTTCTTCAAACATCTAGGTGAATATAGAACGCCACGTAATCTTAGTTACTTATGGAATTTAGGTTCAATTGCTGGAATTGCATTGGTTCTTCAAATTTTAACGGGTATATTTTTAGCCATGCATTACTCTCCTGATGCAGCAACTGCATTTGATAGTGTCGAAAACATTATGCGTAATGTGAATTATGGCTGGTTAATTCGTTATATGCATGCTGTTGGCGCTTCGATATTTTTCTTCGTTGTTTATATCCACATTAGTCGTGGTATGTATTATGGATCGTTTAAATCACCGCGTGAGATGGTATGGTTTATGGGCTTGCTCATCTTTTTAACGATGATGGCTACCGCATTTATGGGGTATGTTTTACCTTGGGGACAGATGAGTTTTTGGGGAGCAACCGTAATTACTAGTCTGTTCTCAGCTGTACCGGTATTTGGTGAAAGTATAGTACAGTGGCTTTGGGGTGGATTCGCCGTTGGAGGACCAACATTAAATAGATTCTTTGCATTACATTATTTACTACCATTCGTTATTGTTGCGATTGTAATGTTGCATTTAGTTGCTTTACATGTTCATGGCTCAAACAATCCGACAGGGGTTGAAGTGAAATCAAAATCAGATACTATTCCATTCCATCCATATTATACAATCAAGGATTTTATTGGGTTTGGAGTATATGGTATCTTACTTGCCTATTTTGTGTTTTATCAACCTAACTATTTAGGTCATCCAGACAATTATATTCCAGCTAATCAGATGGTTACTCCAGAACATATAGTTCCTGAGTGGTATTTTCTACCATTTTATGCAATTTTGCGTTCTATTCCAGATAAGCTTGCGGGAGTGATAACGATGTTTAGTTCAATTCTTGTGTTGTTCTTTTTGCCATGGCTTGATAGTTGTAAGGTTAGAAGTGGGGCTTATAGACCAAAATTTAAAATTTTCTTCTGGATATTTATATTAGATGTGATTTTATTAGGATATATTGGTGGAAATCCACCAGAGGGAATTTATATAATTCTAGGTCAAATGGGAACCTTTTATTATTTCTTACATTTCTTTGTAATACTTCCTCTTCTAGGGAAATATGAAAAAACTTTACCACTGCCAAAATCAATTAGTAATGCTATATGATGAAAATAATATTCAATATAATAGCTGTTATAATTTTATCATGCGCAAATTGTTTTGCTAGTTCACAAGAGCTACCTAAACAAGAGATATGGCCTTTTGATGGTGTGTTTGGGCGTTTTGATAAGCAAGCTATCCAAAGGGGTTTTCAGGTATATAAAGAAATATGTTCTGTTTGTCATTCCTTGTCTTTGGTATCTTATCGTAATTTAGAAGAAGTAGGCTTTAGCAAAGATGAGGTTGCTTCTTTAGCCGCTGAGTATCAAGTAACAGATGGACCAAATGATAAAGGTGAAATGTTTCAGCGTCCTGGCAAACCTTTTGATCATTTCGTATCTCCGTTTCCAAATGAAGAAGCTGCTAGAGCAGCAAATGATGGAGCTTACCCACCAGATCTATCTTTAATAATAAAAGCAAGGCAAGATGGTGCTAACTATGTTCATGCAATACTTAATGGCTATGATCATAAAGTTCCAGATGATTTTAAACTTACTGATGGAACATATTACAATCCATATTTTCCTGGAATGCAGATAAAAATGCCTCAGCCATTAAGTGATAGCATGGTTACTTATCAAGATGGAACTGCTGCGACCATAGAGCAGATGTCTGAAGATGTAGTTAACTTCTTACAATGGGCAGCTGAACCCGAAATGGAGGCTCGTAAGACTATGGGCTTAAAGGCAATTATTTATTTATTGATTCTTACCGTATTATTTTATGTCGCTAAATCTCATGTTTGGGCTAAGATAGATAAAAAAGTAAAATAATATATGTTTGGAATTTCCTTACCTGAATTTTTGATCATAGCTTGTATTGCCATTGTTCTGATCAAGCCTAAAGATATACCTACTATAGCAAAATATTCAAAAATAATTTTCAAAAAAATTAATTACTTCAAGAAAGAAGCATCAAAACTATATGGTCAAATTCATGAGGCTTTGATTGACAAAGACGAAATAAAAGAAGAACAAAATTTCATACAAGGTGATGATGGAAAAATTTACGAAGCATTCAACATTGATGATTTGAAATCCACAAAAAAAACTACTAAATCTAAGAAAAAGAAGTTAAGAATCAAGACTTAATTTACCCCGCCAAATTGAAACTCCGCCTTTCAAGTGCATTGCTTGAAATCCTTGGTCTTTCAAGAATTTAGATGCAGTTAAACTACGCACTCCATGTTGACAATAAACAATACATGGCTTTGATTTTTCTAAGTCAAAGTCATTGGCAAGTAATTTTTGTAATGGTATATGAATAGCTCTTTCTATATAGCCTGATTGCCATTCGTGTAATTCTCTAACATCAATAATGTAGGCATTGTTAGTAATAAGCGATATCTCATATTCTGATACCTCTATAACGCCATCGATAAAATTATCAAGAAATGTTTGTAAATTTGCTGAATTAAGACGCTTTAAACGCTCTGCAGCAATGATGGTTTCAATTTGTGCCAAACTATCATCAATATCGTCATTAATAATTACATAGTCATAAAACATGCATTTCGAAATTTCTAACTTTGCCTCACTTAATCTTCTTTGTATGTCATTTTCGTTGTCTGAATTTCTATTGCGCAGCCTATGCTCCAACACTGTCATAGAGGGTGGTAAAATGAATATGGTTACTATATTTTGGGGTGCATATTTTATTAATTGTTGGGCACCTTGCCAATCAATATCATACAGCACGTCAATGCCTGATGCTAAAATCTCATCTGTTTGTTTTTTAGGACTGCCATAACAATATCCGAAAACCTCTGCGTTTTCTAATAACAAATTCTTTTCTAGCAATTCATCATATTGAGGTTGAGTTATAAAAAAATAATCCTTACCCTCAACCTCTCCTATTCTTTTAGGGCGAGTAGTAACAGAAACAGAAGGTATGATGTTTTTATCATTTTTAAGCAAGGCTTTGGTTAAGGTTGTTTTACCAGTGCCGGATGGTGAAGAGAATATAATTTTTAAACCTTGAGATCGCAGTTGCATTTTTAGCTATTTATTCTTGTAGTTAGGACAAAATCATCCTAGTATTTTAACTGACTTTTAACTCTAAAGCCAGAAATTAAATGCTGATTCATTCGCTTAGTAATGTTAAGATATGGTTATTGGTTTGTGCGCTAATGGTATTAGCCATGATTGCATTAGGTGGTTATACCAGACTCACTGATTCCGGATTATCAATCGTCGAATGGAAACCAGTAACTGGAGTAATATATCCATTTAATCAATCTATGTGGGAGCAGGAATTTTCTAAATATCAGCATTCTCCAGAATACATATACAAAAATTCTAGTTTTAGTTTAGAACAGTTCAAGCAAATTTACTTTGTAGAATATTCTCATCGATTGGCAGGCAGGATATTGGGAATTTTCTTTACCATACCTTTTTGTTATTTTCTTATGACAAAAAGACTTTCTAAAAAGCTCATACGAAATTGTATATTTATTTTTATTCTTGGGGCTATACAAGGCGGTATAGGCTGGTATATGGTCAAAAGTGGATTATTACAATCTCCAGAAGTAAGTCAGTATAGGCTAGTTCTTCATTTGCTTATGGCATTGTTAATTTACGGACTTCTTGTTTGGAACTTCCTTTCTTTATTTAAATTCGGTGCAATCAAGAGCTACCACAGATATCTGGTAGGTTTAGTTCTACTACTATTTTCATTAGTTATACTGCAAATTGCTTCTGGGGGTTTAGTAGCTGGTTTGAATGCTGGGCTGGTCTATAATACTTACCCGTTAATGGACGACCAGTTTATTCCTAAAGACTTGTTAATGCTAAATCCTTGGTATTTAAATTTGCTTGAGAATATAACTACGGTACAATTTGTGCATAGGATGTTAGGTGCAATAATATTACTTTGTACTATATTATTTATTCCTATTATGTTGATTCGTATATCAGACAAAAAACTAAAACTCGCTTTTATATGTGTATTATTTGTTGTCTCATTACAGTTTATTTTAGGTATTCTTACGTTATTGAACGCAGTACCTATATATTTAGGAATTTTGCACCAGTTTGGAGCAATAATATTATTTACGAATTTACTTTTTGTTATAAATTTGTTAATGTATCAAAAATAATATTTAGCAAGTCGTGAAAATAGCTTCATTCTGAAAACAATGAAATGAATTACAACCAAATATTTTCTAATGTCATAACAAAAATTAAAGGAGAAGGTCGGTACAGGTCATTTCTTGATATAGGGCGTTGTGCTGGTGAGTTTCCTGCGGCATTTGATTATAGCCGAAATAAATCTATCACATTGTGGTGTATTAATGATTATTTAGGCATGGGTCAGCACCCCAAGGTTTTGAAAGCTTTTACTGAAACAGCTCAGGCAATGGGTGTGGGCGCTGGTGGAACTAGGAATATAGGTGGTAACCATCATCCGATAGTGCTCCTAGAACAAGAACTAGCAGATTTGCATAATAAAGAAGCTGGTTTGGTTTTTACTTCTGGGTATGTAGCAAATGAAGCAACTTTAGCATCGCTTTCAAAAATATTACCAGATTGTATCTTTTTTTCTGATGAAGGAAATCATGCTTCAATCATTGAGGGTATAAGGCACAATCAAGCCGAAAAATATATTTTCAGACATAATGACCATGAACATTTACGTTCATTAATTTCAAAAATTGATATTAATCGTCCAAAGATAATCATTTTTGAATCAGCTTATTCCATGGATGGTATGATTTCTCCAATGGCTGAATTTTGTGATATTGCTGAAGAATTTAATGCTTTAACTTATCTTGATGAGGTCCATACTGTTGGTCTTTATGGAAAAAGGGGTGCTGGGCTTGCTGAGAAATTAGGTGTGGCAGATAGAATTGATATAATTCAAGGAACTTTGGGCAAGGCATTTGGCGTTATGGGTGGATATATTACCGGTAAACATGATTTAGTAGATGTGATAAGATCAACTGCCTCAGGATTTATTTTCACTACTTCATTACCTCCAGCAATTATTGAAGCTGCGAGAGCAAGTGTGGCGCATTTAAAATCACAAGATTATGAAAGAATTGAACATGCACGTAAGGTTCAATTAACCAAGAAAGCACTAAATGAATTTAGAATTAATATACTAGAAAATCAAACTCATATTATTCCGGTTTTAATTAATGATCCAATTTTAGCAAAGCAAGCTTCTCAGATGTTACTTAATGAGCATAACATTTATTTACAACATATTAACTATCCCACTGTGGCTAAAGGTTCAGAAAGATTAAGAATAACTCCAACACCAATGCATACTGAACAAATGATTGAGGCGTTTGTTAACTCTCTGAAAACAGTTTTATCCAAGCTTTCTGTTAAAGAAGCTGCTTAGCTTACGCTCTTTGTTTTAGATCTTGATTCTGATCCAGATGTTATTCTCGTACGTTTTCTTGATGTTGTTTTATTTTGAGCTAGATTGACAGTTTTAAGGCCTTGAGCAGCCTGTTCTACGGTGGTGGTTTCTGCTGAATTATTTGGAGCAATATTGACATCTCTAAGACCCTGAGCAGCCTGTTCTACCGTAGCGGTTTCTCTTGATGTTGTTTTATGTGGGTCATGATTGACGTCTCTAAGGCCTTGAGCAGCTTGTTTTGCAGTTTCTTCTAGGGTGTTTTTAGAGGCTGTGGGAGAGGTTGTCTCTATTCCTTTTTCTTTACCTTTTCCTCTATCTTTATTTGCCTGTAGTTTTTCGTCTTGCTCTATAATTTGATCCAATGTTTTGCTACCATGATAATAATAATTAACCTGGCTATGCAGTTGACTCCACTAGCTACTACATGTAGTATTGGTTATTATGAATATTAAACCGTCAAATTTGATTGAATTAATGGATATGTTTCCAACTGAAGAGTCGTGTTTAGAATATTTGAGTCTGGTACGTTGG
>CAMCSP010000029.1 GCA_945877755.1 Rickettsia typhi
GCTTTAAGACTTACCGGCAATTTGTTATCAACTAACTTTTGTAAAAAGACAATCTGTTCTTCAGGAGAAATATGCAAAGAACTTGATATCCAAGGCTTAGAACCGTTATCTTTGTCTTTATATCCTGCGAGGTCTTGATTGCCATAGTCAAATTTTGTGACATATTCTTGAAATTTAGGCATACCAAGTTTTTTAACTATATACTGAGAGACCCACACACAACTATTTTTCATAAATAAACTAGGATTATGAGGTTGCTTCCATTTTTCTAACCAATCTTCATAGCCTTTTTTAAATGGTAATTCAGGATGAGTTTCATCGATAAAAATTCCTTCGTTATATGCCATTAAACTAAGAGCGATTTTGAAACTAGAGTTAGGGGCATGACGTGATTTACACTCACCTTCATTAACTAAAACTTTATTACTTTCCTTTACTAAAAAACAACTGCCATCTGCAAAAGCAGATATACTAAAAAGTAATCCGGCTGCTAAAAATAAAAACGTTTTTTTCATAATAATCTCAAATAAATTTTGAGTTAGAGTAAATAAGTACTTAATGTACGTCAAGAATAATAAAATATAAAAAGAGGAGCACAAGGCCCCTCTTTTTTGAATATGTCTAGAAGTGCAGATTAGAAATCCATACCACCCATTCCACCCATTCCACCGCCCATGCCGCCCATTCCAGGGGTACCACCAGCAGGTTTATCATCTTCCGGTTTGTCAGTTATTATCGCTTCAGTAGTGATTAATAACCCAGCAACTGATGCTGCATCTTGCAATGCTGTACGCACAACTTTAGTTGGATCGATAATCCCAGCTTTAATCATGTCTACATATTCAAGAGTTTGTGCATCATAACCAAAATTAGTATCCTTACTATCGAGCAATTTACCCACTACAACTGCACCATCAATTCCTGCATTTTCAGCAATTTGACGTAATGGAGCTTGTAACGCTTTACGCACGATATTTATACCAGCTTTTTGATCTTCATTAACAGCTACTAATTTATCAAGAGCACGAGTTGCATAGAATAATGCCGCGCCACCACCAGGTACGATACCTTCTTGTACCGCAGCTCTTGTTGCATTTAGCGCATCTTCAACTCTATCTTTACGTTCTTTAACTTCAACTTCAGTTGCACCGCCAACTTTTAATACAGCAACACCGCCTGAAAGTTTTGCTAAGCGTTCTTGTAGTTTTTCTTTGTCGTAATCAGAAGTTGATTCAGCAATTTGCTCACGAATTTTTTTACAATGAGTATCAACATGCGTTTGATCACCATGACCGTCAACGACAGTTGTATTTTCTTTAGAAACAGTAATTTTTTTTGCTTTACCAAGCATATCGATAGTGACATTTTCTAGTTTCATACCGATATCTTCACTGATAACTTGACCAGCTGTGAGGATAGCAATATCTTCCAACATCGCTTTTCTACGGTCACCAAAACCAGGTGCTTTTACTGCACAGATTTTCAAACCGCCACGTAATTTGTTAACAACTAAAGCGGTCAATGCTTCACCTTCAACATCTTCAGCAATGATCAATAAAGGTTTGCCAGTTTGAACAATTGACTCAAGTAATGGCACCATTGGCTGTAAACTTGAAATCTTTTTTTCAAAGATTAAGACGAATGGATTTTCTAAATCCGCGATCATTTTTTCACTGTTGGTAACAAAATATGGTGATAGATAGCCACGGTCAAAAACCATACCTTTTACTACATCAATTTCAAAACCAAAGCTTTTAGCTTCTTCAACAGTAATAACGCCTTCATGACCAACTTTATCCATTGCTTCAGCAATTTTATCACCAATGTCTTTATCACCATTAGAAGAAATTGTGCCAACTTGAGCAATCTCTTCTGTTTTACTGATTTTTTTACTTTTTGCTTTGATGTCTTCAATAACCGCTGTTACTGCTTGATCAATACCACGTTTTAAATCCATAGGATTCATACCAGCAGCAACTGCTTTATTACCTTCCCGAGTTATTGCTTGCGCAAGCACAGTAGCAGTTGTTGTTCCATCACCAGCTATATCATTAGTTTTACTAGCAACCGATTTAATCAACTGCGCACCAACATTTTGAAATTTGTTGTGTAACTCTATTTCTTTAGCAACAGTTACACCATCTTTTGTTACTCTTGGCGCACCATAGCTTTTATCTATCACTACGTTACGACCTTTAGGACCAAGTGTTACTTTTACCGCATCAGCAAGTATATCAACACCTTGCATCATTAGCTCGCGTGCTTTTGCACCATGTTCAATTAATTTTGCACCCATAATCTATTCTCCGATTTATTGTTATTAAAATTATTCTACAATGCCTAGAATGTCAGACTCTTTGACAATCAGCAGATCTTTGTTATCGATTTTGACTTCAGTGCCAGCCCATTTACCAAACAGAACCTTATCACCAGCTTTAACTGACAAAGGTCTTCTTTTGCCTGTTTCATCGATAGTGCCATCACCAACAGAAATTACTTTCCCTTGAGTTGGTTTTTCTTTAGCTGTATCAGGAATGATAATACCGCCAGCAGTTTTTTCTTCTTGTGGCATTACTTCTATCGCAACACGATCATGTAATGGTTTAAAATGCATCATATAACTCCGTTATTAATTGTTAGACAAATCGATTTTTACTTGTGTGAAAGTAGATCACACCATACATATCAGCATATAGGTGTCAATTTATAACATTTCAAGTAGCAATTAGCATTATTTGATACTATTTTATTGTTACTTAGTAATTATATCGGTAATTTTGATGATTCACTCTTTAATTTCAAGACCAAGAAGATTACGCTATAACTCTGTTCTTAGAGACATGGTTAAAGAAACTAGATTACATTTAGATAATTTTATTATGCCGCTCTTTATTAAGCATGGCAAAAATCTGAAGATTCAAATTTCTTCAATGCCTGAACAGTTTCAG
Source organism: Rickettsia typhi (assembly GCA_945877755.1). GTDB lineage: Bacteria > Pseudomonadota > Alphaproteobacteria > Rickettsiales > JABSSG01 > JAGVLN01. The sequence goes on from CAMCSP010000029.1 coordinate 2,949, forward strand.
TTCAGCATTGATACTCTTGAAGCTGAAATAAAGGAAATTGTTAATCTTGGGATCAAATCAGTAATTTTATTTGGTGTACCTGAAAAAAAAGATGCTATCGGTTCGGACTCTCTGAGTGACGAAGGTATTATTGCACAAGCAATTAAACAAATCAAAAAACTTGCGCCTAATCTTTTAGTAGTAGCAGATGTTTGTATGTGCGAATATACTGATCATGGCCATTGCGGAATCATTGCTAATGAAGATGTACATAATGATCAAACACTACCAATACTTGCGAAACAAGCTCTAACTTTTGTTCAAGCTGGGGCTGATATTGTAGCGCCAAGCGGAATGATTGATGGCATGGTTGGTGTAATTAGAGAATCGTTAGATGATAATAACTATGATCATATTCCAATTCTAAGCTATTCAATTAAATATGCTTCAGCATTATACGGACCGTTTAGGGTTGCTGCTGAAGGGGCACCAAAATTTGGTGATCGCCGCAGCTATCAGGCAGATTATTGCAATATAAATGAAGCAGTAAAAGAAGTAGCTCTGGATATTGAAGAGGGAGCAGATATGGTGATGGTAAAGCCAGCTCACACCTATCTAGATGTGATACATAAAATCAAACAAATATACCCGGAAATACCTCTAGCTGCTTATCATACTAGCGGTGAGTATGCGATGATCAAAGCCGCTTGCCAAAATGGCTGGCTGAATGAAGAGCAAGCTGTAATTGAAATTTTAACCGCCATCAAACGCGCCGGCGCTGATATTATTATTAGTTATTACACCAAATACCTGGCAAAAATTTTATAGTACTATTACATATTAAAAAGATCTGAGCGACTATCGGTTTTAACAAAATACTCTATACATAAGAATTTTATAACCGAGGCAGAAATCTTATTTTTAAACAAATTATTCTTCATTAGCTTTTTTTATCCGATCTTCTAATTGCTGAATTACAAGCTTACTACCAGGTGCTACAGCAACAAAAAGTCGCTCTTCATGTATTGGTGGAACTGAATGTACTGCTCCAAATGTTTCTCCGGATAAAAATACTGTACCTTCCCCATAATTGGCTGAGATAGCATTAAAAACATTTATCATTTTAGCTAATTCTTTTCTTTGCTGTAATTCAATATCAGTATCAGTATCAGTAAAATTTAAATAGTTTTCTATATTTGATTTTAAATTAAATTCTTCTCTTTCCTCTGTATCTATAGGATAAAATAAGGTTGAAGGCCCTTTTAAAGAAAATACTATAACATGTTCATTAGCTATACAATTTAAAAGACCAAGACAGGGATCTGTATGCCAATTTGGTAAGTCATGCTGATTATTGTCTATATAAGCTCTAACTAAAACCCAGGCAGAATCTCCTTGCTTACTAGAGGATACTATATCTTTTACTAATGTAGTTATTAAGGTTGATGCTGAATCAGATATCTTACTATTTTTTTCTGCTAAAGACTCCAAGAAAGTCTTTATCTCATCATTGAGGTTTTCTAATTTTCCAAAATTATGATATTCTTGAGTAGAAATTATTTGTAATTGATTTAAAAGATTGAAATCATCTGTTGATAATGGAAGAGCAAAATTTACAAAAGGCTGTTCAGAACTTAGAGTATCAATAGCTTGATGTAAAGTTATATTGGATGAATAAAACCCCGCTAGAGGCTCAACATTATCTAACATTGACGAATTGTAATAAGTATGTTGGCCATCAGTTGTTGTATAATCTAAATCACTAATCATTTTCATTTTCCCTATTAAAGGTTGATTTATTAAGGGTAATAAATAATTTTAATGTGTATGTCAAGTGTATATTAAGAAATATTAATATAATATGTGCTATATTAATTAAATTAGAATGGCATTAAGCTAATTAGTTCGTTATGAAAAATACCTATATACAATAGACAATAACAATCACATGGCGTGCAGCTGCATCCTCTCATGAAAATCCAGAAATAGGTTTTTGAGTTATCATTTTATGTTTTTGAGATCTTTTGCTCCATATTTAAGTTACAATCTAATAATTCATTAGAGATCGCCGTATTTAGTTTCAAGTTTTTTTAAGTACAAAACGCTTGAATCTTCAGTGAGAGCTTAAGCTATGATCGATCATCTCACTAAAGATTTATACTGCTTCTTCGTTTTTATGTCCGCATTGTTACTCTAGCTATAACAAATTGGTCACTAAAAATTAGAAACAATACTTGCCAATTATATTTCTGGGTAGTTGGGGATAAAATATGAAACATAATTGGCACCATACAGCGATCTCCAATGTTTATTATGCAAATATCACTAGATTTTACTGCCTTACAGAAATCTAATGAATAAATGTATAAATCTAGTTATGAGTTCTAAACTTATACAAATTGCACTATAACATACATGGATTCATTTATGTAAGTCCCCCAAGCAAAAAAAAATGAAAATATTTTTTAGAAGGGTAAAATAGAGAGGTTTAATCTCCGTTGTCATTACCGCCTCCGCGGGAATGACGATGAAGAGTGCAAGAATATGGTTTTTTAAACTAGTAAATGGGATAAAGTAGATCTAAACAGTCTCTACAAAGATAGAGCTAGAATAACCTATATTCTTATAATCATGACCAATGACATCAAGTTCACGTTTGTTCATTTTGCCAGTACTTTGGATGACGTAATATATAGATTGTAAGGTATTTTTAAAAGCGGACTCTACATCAAAAGAGCTCAAATAATGCCCAAGCATTAATGCTGAAAACAAGTCACCAGTTCCATTTGGGTAAATGCTGAAATCAACTAAGGGCGTTTGCCCCAATAAACATTGAGCGCCATCTGATAGAAAGACATGCATCTTATCTGCTGGTAAATCAGGGCTTCTAAAACTAGTTATAATGAAAATTTTTATACCTAACTTATGAAAATGCGCAGATGCTGCTTTTGCATCTTCAATAGTGTTAATTGGAAAACCACATAAAAGTTCTGCTTCAAAATGATTGGGAGTGATAATTGTTGCATTAGATAAAGCATGATTTTTAAAAAAATCAGCTATGCCTTCTTTAACAAAAACTCCTCGACCAACATCACCTATCACCGGATCACATAGATAAATCAATTTTGGATTATTCTGACGCAATTGCTGCACAGTTAACAAAATTATTTCACCTATAGAACTATCACCAAGATAACCAGATAATACAGCCTTACAACTATCCATCACTCCTAAATTTTTGATCCCATGAATAACTTGTTCAATATGATTTGCACTAAAAATCTCTCCCTGCCATTTACCATAGCCAGTGTGATTAGAAAATTGAACTGTGTTGACCGGGCATACATCATACCCTAAAGACTGAAGAGGAAAACACGCAGCTTTATTTCCAACATAACCATAAGCTACATGTGACTGAATTGATAAAATCATCTATTGCTCTACAATTAAATCCTGAATAACCATCTCTGGTGTTTCTTTCCCATTCCAACAATTGATAGTCAAACTCACTATTAAAGTCAAGCCAAAGCGTTGCTTAGAAAGTAACACCTCGCTTAGTGGGTTATCAATTGCTCTAAATGCCATAGCTTTTATTTTGTAATTACTACTGCCATCACTCAAAATACAACTAACGTGATCTCTGCCAACTATATCAGCCTTAATGATGTTAACACCACTTACCATAAATCTTGGTTGATAATTACCACTACCAAATGGACCTAGTTTCTCGATTAGATTAATTAACGCGATATCTGTAGAATTCAGAGTGAGATATGCATCAAAATGATTTAACACATTAGTTGAGAGTTCTTTATAGGACTGCTTAAATTTTTGATAGAAAAATTCTTTCAACTCGGTAATTTTATCACTATTTACAGTAAAACCAGCAGCCATAGCATGACCGCCTCCTCCCACTAATAAACCATTAGATTTAGCTGAAATTACAGCAGCGCCAAAATCAATACCAGTAATTGACCTGCATGATGCCTTGCCTACACCATCAACCAAAGATATTACCGCTGTTGGTTTATTAAACTTATCTTTTAACCTGCTGGCAATAATACCTATTACTCCTGGATGCCAATCCTCACCTATTACAAAAATAATTGGATCTATTTTAGCAGCTTTTTCCGCTTGTAAAGTAGCTTGTTCTAACACTAATAATTCTATCGCCTTTCTTTCTTCATTATATCCACTTAGCTGTTTGGCAATTTCAACAGCTCTTGCATAATTACTACAAGAAAGCAGCTCTGCTCCTAAAGATGATTGACCTACTCTTCCTCCTGCATTTATCCGTGGACCTAGGACAAACCCTAAATGATAAACAGATACAGCACTTGTAATACCAGCAACCTCTATTAAAGCACGTAAACCTATATTCTGACTATTATTTATAACCTTAAGACCTTGCCTAACCATAGCTCTATTTAAACCAGTGAGTTGTACTTGATCGCACACTGTACCAAGCGCCACAAGATCTAAAAAATGTAATAGATTAGGCTCTTGAATTTTCTGAAAATAACCTTCTGTCTTTAGATGTTTTGTTAAAGCAACTATTAGTAAAAAACTCACACCGACAGCAGCTAAATACTTGAAATCTGAGATTTCATCGGCACGATTAGGATTAACAACAGCTAACGCTTCCGGCAAAGAAGCATCGCCAATGTGATGGTCGATTACTAACAAATCTATTCCAAGCTGTTTTGCAAAAGCAATTGGCTCATATGAAGTGGTTCCACAATCAACAGTGATAATTAGATCTACTCCTTTATTTTTTAGCGTTTGGAAAGCATCGATATTTGGTCCATAACCTTCTAAAATACGATCAGGAATATAAATTTCAATATTAACCCCTATACAATCAAAATATCTTTTTAATAAAGCAGAAGAAGTAGCGCCATCTACATCATAATCACCAAAAACTGCTATTTTTTTACCATTTGCAATTGCTTTAGCTACTGTTATAACAGCCTTGTCCATATCTAAAAGATGAAATGGATCAGGTAATAAATCTTTCAGTTTTGGTTCGAGAAAATTAGATACATTATGAATATCAATGTTGCGGCTAGATAATATTTGCGCAAGTACGTAAGGCAAACCTGTTTTTTGGGCTATGTTTAGAGCTTCCCTAGAATCAAACGTCGCGTGCGTCCATTTTTTGTTTTTAACCGATTTAAAAACCTTATTATCAACTGCTAAATCAATAATCATATTAGTGTAAGGTTTTAAATAACCTGTGCTCAGTTCTGATATGACGAATAGTTTTGTTCTGCGCTCTCATCGCAATAGAATGCGTAGAAACACTACCATTACCCAAAAATTTTACACCATCAAGCATTGAGCCACTAGTTACCCCAGTTGCAGCAAACATAACATCATCACCTCTGACCATTTCATGTATGGTATATTTTTTACTAAGGTCACTAATTCCCATACGTTTAGCGCGCTCTTTTTGCCCATCATCATCAAACAATAAACGTCCAATCATCTGTCCACCTGTAGTACAAAGAGCTGCTGCTGCCAAAACTCCTTCTGGAGCTCCACCTGTTCCCATATACATATCAACACCAGATCCTGGTATTGCTGTCGAAATTACACTAGCTATATCACCATCGTTAATCAAACAAATTCTTGCCCCAGCCTCTCGAACTTTTGCTATTAATTCCTCATGCCTATCCCTATTTAAGATAATAACAACTAAATCTTCAATGTTGCAATTTCTTACTTTGGCTAGATTAGAAAGATTTTGTTTTGGAGTATTGTCTAAGTCAATAATTTGTTCATTATAATGATGACCAATAGCTATTTTATCCATATAAACATCTGGGGCATTAAGTAACCCTCCACCTTCACTCATAGCAATTACTGCCATAGAATTAGGGCCACCTGTTGCACAAATAGTAGTACCTTCTAATGGATCAAGCGCTATATCAATCTTTGGACCAATACCAGAACCAACTTTTTCCCCAATATACAACATTGGTGCTTTGTCTCTTTCACCCTCACCAATTACAACAGTACCATCGATATTAATTTGACCAAGAGCTGTGCGCATAGCTGTTACTGCCGCCTGATCAGCCGCTTTTTCATCACCCCTTCCCATAAAATCGTAAGCTGCAACCGCAGCAGCCTCAGTAACCCTTACGGCTTCAAAAGTAATATTTATATCCAACATGGAAGAAATTTTTGAATGATCTTTCTGCATAATTATATCCCCATAAACTATTATTTAGTAATATACTAATAACTGATTATCTTCAATTTTATTCTTAATGATTACATTATCTTTATCTTTGAGGTGTCATAGGCGGTAAAGGTGGTAAAGGTGGCGGAACAGTGCCACTATCATAAACCTCAACTGATTGATCCTTATTGACCTTTACAGTTTTATTTGTTGTATTATCAGGAATCAAAGATTTAGGAGCATCTATTGGTAACGTTGGCACAGATGGACTAACTTGAGGTAAGGTGTTTGGCAATGCAGGAACACTTGGCACAACCGCCTGAGGATCAATCTTTATTGCAGGAGCAGTATTTGCCATAGTTGGCATTTTTGGTGCCCCAGTGGAATTATTTAAGGGTTGGCTTATGACTGGATCTTGCTGAACATCCTTCGTTACGACTCCAACATTTGCCATAGTTGGCATTTTTGGTGCTCCAGTGGAATTATTTAAGGGTTGGCTTATGACTGGATCTTGCTGAACATTATTCGTTGCAACTCCAACATTAGACTTTGGTAAAGCTTTAATTACCATTGGCGTAGAAGGTAAATCAATTTTTGGCAAAGTATTATTACTTTGTGCAGCTGCTCCTTGAGTTTGAGTTTCAATTGGTTTTTGCACTAATTTATCTTTCGCAACAACACTACTAGAAGCAACATTTGATTGAAGTTGTTTTAGCTTAGCTTCGATTTCTATTTTACTTGGACGGGTAGTACTAACAACCTCTTTTTTAGATTGTTTTGCTGAAGTAGTATTATTTTTTGTCGTTGCTTTAGATTTTTGTTCTATTTTTTTTAATTCTTGTTTTTTATTATCAATTAGCTTTTTATGCTCAACTTCTGAAACCTTACGCTTTGGTACGTTTGATAATTCAGGATAAGATTTCTTTTTATGTTTATGATGCTGAACTTCGTGTAACTTCACCTCTTTTGGATTTGAGTGGCGAACATTTGAATCTTCTGTTAATCCAACCTGATAATCTATGTCTGTTGGCTCCATGTAGTCAGGAGAAACTTGATTTAAAGAAATATTTTCTATCGGCGTATCATCAAAATTCTCATTGAATCTATACTCATTGAGAACACTATTGACTTGTTGATTTTGAATTGACAGCTCTTGCTCTGTAATAAGATTACTATTTGCAACAGGCGTTCTTTTGTTAATCAAATATTCTTGATGTCTTGGCTTTAAATAGCTACAAGCTGCTAGGTTACTTAACAGTAAAATAAATATTATAAATCTCATTTTCAAAATATTTCCCCAGTGAAAAATAAACTCACATCTGTCATTGTGCTATTCGTTTGCATTTTATGCAAATAAATTCTGCTTAAATATAACCATATTTACAAAAATTTATAATTATGTTAGCTAATTTATCGCTAGCATTGATATATAAAGCCCTAGCATTACTAGCAGCAAAGGTTAGTTTGTCTTGGTCTTGAAGCAATTCTTGCAATAATTTTGCACAATTGCTAGGATTAAACTCCCGCTCATTAATTATCCACGCAGCTTTATGATCGTCTAACATCTTAGCATTTAAATATTGATGATTACCAATAGAATTTTTTATAGGAATTAATATTGACGGTCTACCAATAGCCATTAATTCAGAAATTATTGATGCTCCTGCTCTAGAGAAAACTATATGTGACTGTGCTAATAATTGCGGCATATCGTCAAAAAACTTCTCAACAACCGCCTCAATTCCTAACTCATTATATCTATTTTTGACCCCTGTTAAGTCCTCAGCCCTACATTGTTGGAAAACCTTTACTCTTTTCTGTAATTTTTGACTTAATAATGCAAAAGCCTCTGGTAGTACTTTACTGAAGATTTTTGCGCCTTGACTGCCGCCGGTCACTATTATATTAATGACAGAATTGGATGTAGGCACTGTGTAGGGCACATCTCTCAACTCTTCTATCTTCTTTCTTACCGGATTACCAATAATTTTTATTCGATCATCGTTTTTATCTATACCAATCGTATTGTTAAACGTTAATGCGATGACATTAGCCCACTTCATCAAAAATCTGTTAGCAGTTCCTATGACAGCATTTTGCTCATGAATTATAATTGGAATTTGTAAAATTTTAGCTGCTACGACACCAGGAAATGTTGTATATCCACCGAATCCAATAACTATATCTGGTTTATAGGTAAAATAGATTTTCATTGAATAAATCACTCCAAAAGCGATCTTAAAAAGTGAAATAATTTTAGTAAAAATATTACCACTAAAACTTCCTGATGGCACTATTTTATAGCTTAAATATTCTGGTACTTGCGTTTTGTAATTTAAAAACCGTTTGTCGGCAAGGATTAAACAATTATGGTGACGTTCATTCATGACATCAGCTAGTGCAAGGCCTGGGAAAATATGACCACCTGTTCCTCCCGTAACCATCACTACTTTAAGGGTTTTATTCATTTAATTCACTTAGCTAGTATATAATTTTCTAGTTGGTAGAGTAATAATGTTATATCTTTTTCGAGTAAATGACAACATCATACCCAAAGCAACAGAGATAGAAAAAACTGAAGAACCGCCATAACTTATTAAAGGCAAAGTCATGCCTTTAGTCGGTAGAAGATGTAGAGTTACGCCCATATTGAATGCAGACTGAATTCCTATTTGCATTAAAATCCCAGCTACAGATAAAATACTAAATTTATTGCTATCATTTGCAACAAGATACAGACCTCTGATTACTAAAATAGCAAACATTGAAATTAAGAATAAACATGCTACAAAACCAAGCTCTTCACCTACTACTGAAAAAATAAAATCAGTATGAGAATCTGGTAAATGCTGCTTAACAACACCTTCTCCAGGCCCAGTACCGTATAAACCACCATGTTTAAATGCTTCAATTGATTGATGGATTTGATAATTTTCAAAATTTTCAGGATTTAAAAAGCTATCTACTCTTCTTTTTACATGCGGTAATAAAAAATATGATATTAGCGCTGTCATTATCCCAAGAAATGAAACTAATACCATCCAGAAAACCGATAACCCAGCTAAAAATAATTGCCCAATCCATATCAAAGTTACGGTCATTACCATACCAAAATCTGGCTGCAATATAAGCAATGATACAAAAGCCAGATAAATAAATAATGATATTTTAAATGCCGGAAAATTACGATCTTCAAAGCTAGCGGATAGAATCCAAGCAGTTACAACTGCAAATAAAGGTTTAGCAAATTCTGATGGCTGCAATGAAAAACCGGCAATTCCAATCCAACGCTTTGCACCTTTAATATCCGGCCCCCATAATAACACAGCTACTAAACAACCTAGGCATAATATAAACCCTATAATAGCAATTCTTCTAACCGCAACAACTGGTAAAAATGAGAAGAAAATGATTAAACCCAATCCTATAATTAAATGTAGAATTTGGCGCTTCATAAAATAAAATGGTTCAAGGCCAATACGCTCAGCTACAGCTGGACTAGCTGTGATAACCATAATAACACTAAAAGCAATAATAGTGAAAATCACCATCATAGAAATACGATCAACTGAAGACCACCATATCTCTAATAAATTCCTTTTATATCGTTTATTATGTTCTGTGTTATCAGAATCCCATGTCATAAAAGCTGTTTATTTATAATGTTTTCTTTGTTAATTTATGTGATATCATATTAAATATGGTCGAACAACTAAATATAAATTAAGGCTATGAAGAAATTTACTGTTCCTTGCAATTTTAATGGAGTACAAGCTCCATTCACCATCTATATCGGCTCTCCTGAAGATAGCCATCACCCATTACATTTCCAAGCAGATTGGCTGTCAAAAGAACGTGGCGGTACTATTCCTCAGGAAGTCATGGACAGTATTCAAAAACTAAAAGATCTGGCTGATAAAAACCATGTGTCATTTGAAGATCTATGCGTCTACGCATTAGGTGCCGCTCAACAAGAACAAGGCCAGCAAGAAGGTGGGGCAGAAGATGCTGAATCTGGAACAGAAGATATGGAAATTCCTGCGGATGAAGAAAATACTGATAACGCTAGACAATAAATAATTTTTATCTTTTTTACACTTGTTAATCATTTGTTAATGCACTAGGATTATAATCATTTTTTATGATATCTTAATCTGAAAGAACCGTATTATGGCCAAAGAATCTAAATCACCAGCCGGTGAAACAATCTTAGAGCAACAAAAAAGAGGAGTAAATACAGTTAGCAGTATGGCACAAGTTGGCGTTGGTTTAGCAGCTTTTGCAGTAGCACTCACTGGATTCCCAGTTTATTTAGCTGCCCCAATTGCAAGTGGCGTAGGAGTGGCTGGCAATATTGCTACAAATTATTTAGTTAGTAATAGTATAGGAAGAGGTAAAGAAAAAGGCATAATAGCAAGGTTAGCAGGAGCTGCTGCCTTACAATCTGATAGATTAGCAACCTATCTACCACGAACTCAATACAGGGAAGATAAAAAAGATCCAGAAAAAGCTGAAGCTTTATCTAAGCTACAAGACAAAGGGGGTACAGGTCTTTTTTATGTTGGAGGAGCTCTTACACTTGCATCAGTTGCTGCTGACGTAGCTAAAAGCTTTTTTCCTATTCCTACCCCCCCTATTACAACAACGCTTTTACCTATAGCTCTTGCTGGGATGATGGCTTGTGATAGTTTTGCAGCTGGTTCTAAAGAAGCACTGAAAGATACAATAGTTGGTGATGCCCAAGAAGCTTTGGGTGCAATAGCTAAAAGAACTAATCAAATTTCTAGACAAGCTGTTCAGAATCATATTGCAACATCAATTGCTAATGTACCTGTAATAGGAAAGCTTGTGCAGGGAATGAGTATTATTTCTGCGGTAAAAAGTATAACTGGAGACGCGTACGCCATTTGGGCATTAACCATGAGTGGTAGAAAAAATGCAGCAGAAGCTAAAGAAATAGCTGAAAGAAGCTCATCTTTTGATCAAGCTAACTCGTCAGTTACAATGTTTGCGAAAGTAGCAATTGTAGTGGGTATAGCACTTTTAATAATATCAACTGGTGGCGTAGCTGGGGGAGTTGCTGGATTGGCAATCCTAACACCAGCTTTAATTGGTGTAATTGCTTGCGGAATTGGGGTTATGGCTGGGGTAATTAATTATCCTGGCTATGCAGTTTACTCCACTAGCTACTACATGTAGTATATAGTGATTTAGCTGGTACTGGATCAATTGTCAGCGCTTGTTGTATTAACTGATAAAAAAGTTTTCCCCTTGAACGAGATTTTCTTCGATTGAATCTA
>CAMCSP010000030.1 GCA_945877755.1 Rickettsia typhi
TTTTAGATTCAATCGAAGAAAATCTCGTTCAAGGGGAAAACTTTTTTATCAGTTAATACAACAAGCGCTGACAATTGATCCAGTACCAGCTAAATCACTATATACTACATGTAGTAGCTAGTGGAGTAAACTGCATAGCCAGGATAAATTAATTGCCAAATTAACTGAAGGTTTAAAAGATATCGGTGTTGATTGTAAGAGAACGAAAGGTAATAAGGAGGTAGAGCCTCAATATGGCATTGACATATTACAGGAGCAAGAATCAGAACCTACCTATACCAAAGTTATCTGTGAACAACCACGAAATGAATATGAATGCATACAGTCATTAAACGTAAGTTGTAAGCAAACAGGGGACTGTAATAGTGGAGGCATATCTTTATCTAGCGTTTCTAATGGTGATATAAAATGGGAATACTCATATCATAATCTTACTATTGGAAAATTAGCAAACCAGACAGGGTGGTGGTCTGGTGATTGCACTACTTTTGACCGATCCGTACATTTTAAAATACGCAGTAAAGAAGAGATAGCATCGTTTAAACTGGTGCAGGTAAATTATGTTGATCATTTATGGATTAAGGTAAATGGGCATACTGTATATGTTGGACCAAAAGTTGGCAGCTCTATAGAAGCTGTTCCTATACCTCACGCTCCACTAGGATATATTGGATCTGTAAAATATGGAAAGGATGAGTGGGCATGTGATCTGACCACTAAATGTAGATTATCAGGTAAAGGTTGGCATCAAAGCACGCACTGCGTAAAAGCACCTGCTTTTAATTTAAACTTAAGTACAGATCTAAAGCCGTATCTAAAAACAGGTCTAAATGAGATCTGGATGAGAGTAGTCGTAGGTAAGTTAGGTTATGGTTGGATGAAGATCATTGCAAAACAAAAATGTTGTCTAAATTGGCAAGATCAGTGGAGTGAGCAATGTCAGATCAGATAATGAATCTCATAATTAATCGTGCTTTAGCTTTGATCATCATAGCAGTCATAGTTTGTAAATCTAGTGTTGCTGATCAATTTGTCTCAAATGTTCCTTATACAGATGAAGAGAAAATTTGCGTTAGTACCGGCACTAGACAAATAGATGGCCACAACGTTCATCGTGATTGCTGGGAGTGGAGCTATAGTAAAACCTACGATTATCCTAGTCAAAACAACTGTAAAGACTATGCTCACTGTTACGCTGTAGCTGATGTTGGTTGTTTGTTAAGTGACTCTTTAGGTAATTGCGTTAATCTTCAAAAAGAGTTTTCCTGTGAGAGCTTCGAGTCAGTTACTATTGATAAGGAGATGGTGAGAACTGCACTAACTGCTCAGGATGGTAAAGAACAGTTACTATGTCAAGGTATAGTACCGTGTATTGATGGCAATTGTTTTGACAAAAGCTCGCAGGTAAATCTTGAAATGATGGAGTCAATCTCCAAGCTTACTGCAATATCTCAGATGAAAGGTGTTACTGATCTTAATTTTGCGCTATTTGCAGGTAACGAGCAGCATTGTTCTAAGAAGATAGCAGGCTACAGCAACTGCTGTAGTTTAAAAAAAGCTTGGGGTAGCACTCTGGGTGCAAAGTGCAGTGACAATGACAAGGATTTAGCACAAAAGCGTAGGAAGAATCTATGTATTTATGTTGGCAGTAAAACTCATAAAACAGCCGGAGTTAAAACTCTTACTAAATATCATTACTGTTGCTTTGGCTCATTATTTAATAAAGTGTTTCAAGTTCAGGCAAGAAAACAATTAGGAATGAGTTTTGGTAGCGGTGATGAGCCTGATTGTAGAGGTCTGACATTAGAAGAGATAATGAAACTTGATTTTGAACGAATAGATTTCAGCGAGTTTTTTACTGAAATTGCAAAGCAACTAAAAACGCCAAATATTACAGATATTAACTCAAGAGTAAGCTCGTCACTACCAAATATTAAGCAGTACGACGGTAATCCTAATAATAAGCAAAATAAGATGAGTGGTTTGAGTGATGGAGTTAAAGATGCTTCTTAATCATAAAAAAGAAATGAGGATATTGATCCTAAATATGAAGATATTTTTCTTGATAGTTTTTACTCTTTTGTTATCTCCACAATATGCCGGTGCAAATGATTTCTCTAATGAGCGTTACCGTGGTTGGTACTGGTTCGAACAAAAGACACCGGTCTTATCTTCTAAAAACAATAATAAATCTCCAACCGTACAAAATGAAATTACCTCTCCACAAGCAAAAGCAGAGATTGAGCAATTTGCTAAAGAACTCGAGGAGCTAAAGTTCATGATGTTGGCTAGACCAACGGTCGAAAACGTCAAAGCTTACAGAGAAAAAGAGAAACTAATGTGGACTCAGGCAATGGCTTTGCATGAAGCATGGGATATAGCTAATTTACTTTATCCTGAGCAACGTGACTTAATTAACAATCCAGTTAATGTTCACGCAGTAAAGGCAAAGCGTGAGTTAGTTCGCAGCCAGGATGGTGAGAAGATCAAAAAGCTAGCTAAAGAGTTTGATTTGGTTTTATTCTTTGATCCAAACTGTACGTATTGTAAGTTACTATCACCGGTACTAGCTCACTTTGGTGAACAATATGGTTTTAATATTGAAGCAATTAGTACAAGTAATGTAAAGCACGAGCATTTCAAGACAGCAAATATTCCTAATTTAGCAGAATCTCTTGGTATTACTGCTTTTCCAACAGTGATTGCCATTAGTCATGATGGGAAAGACGCATTTGAGCTAATTAGAGGTTACGTGACTATCTCTGAACTTGAAGAATACAGCTTACTCATGATCAAGTATTTAGAAAATCGTGATAACCCACAGCCACCTGCTGCAAGTTTAATCCAGAATAGCGGGGCTTTATGAAACATAATTTGATTAAAATTCTAATTTTCATAACAATTAATCTCTACTCAATTGTTTGTTCTGCTGCTGGTGTTGAAAGCCTGATGAAATACGCCTCTCCTGATGGAACAATGAGTAATGTCAATAAGGCAGAGATAGTAAAAGATCAGCAGGGTGGTTATATGACCGGTGGTTCTGTGATCCTGCGAGGACCAAGACCACAGACTCTTCAGCCGTTAGTTGTTCAGACTCCTAAATTTGCTTATGACGCATGTACCGGTTCTGCTGATTTTCGCTTTGGTGGCTTAAGCTATATCTCGGGTAAAGAGTTTACAGAGTTCTTTAAGAAGCTTGGTACTGCAACAGGAGCTTATGCGGTCAAGATGTTTATTAAGTCAGCATGTCCACAATGTGAAGATATCATGTCTTACCTAGAAACAATCTCCAGGGACATTAATGGTTTAATGATGGATCAATGTAGTGCAAGTCAAGCAATTGCTGGGGGTATCTTTAATACTCTTACTGCCGGTAATCAGCAAAAATGTATGATGCAGGGTAACATTCATAACACTAATAAAGATATGTATGAAGCTACTGATCAATGTAAAACCAATCCCGATCGTCACGGTAGTAAGGGAGAAGAAGATGAGCTTAAGTCACTTCTTGGTAATGAGTTTAATTTAGTATGGAAAGCTCTTGGTAAAGATCCAAAGAATGCTGTTGATTTTAAAGAGCTAATTATGAGTATTAGCGGTACGATCATTGGTCGTAAAGTTGACGGTAGTTTTCATTTTACTAATAAGCCTTCATTGGTACTTAGTAATGATCTGCTAGAGCGTTATATTGGGGTCAATAAAGGTTCAAGTAAAGTGAAGCTTTATTCTTGCGATAATAAAGAAAAATGTCTCAGCCCACAAGAGAAGGAAATAACATTACAGCCAAAAGATACCATTTACGGCAATGTATCCAGAATCCTTGAGACCTTAGTTCCTAAAGTTCTTGAAGGTAAACCTGAGCTCAGTGATGAAGAAGAAATGGTAGTAGCCTTTTCTTCTATTCCTCTTATTCCTTTAATTGAGATGGAGATTGTGTCTAAGGCTAAGGTAGAGGACATGTCTATAAGAACTGCTGAGTTTTTGGAGGTTGTTTGTTATGACGTGGTGACGAACTTTCTTGCCCAGATGGTTACTCAGGCAAGTGCAGCAGTAGGTGCACTTGAGTATGCCCAGCTTGATGATCGAGTAATTAAGAACTTTACTGCGCAAATTACGGAAGTCAGAAGATTTATTACTGACTCAAAGTTCGCTGCTTTTAAGCGACTACAAGTTATCACCCAGGTGAAGGAGCATCTAGTGCAACAGCAAAGGTCATTTGGCGCCGGATATAGTAGATTTGTTGAGCGTGGTGAGGGGTAATTAAATACTAACAAAGAGGGAGAAAAAATGGATTTAACGATATATACCTACGGTCATATTGATGCGATGTTCTACATTTTAAATGGCGTTGCAATGCTAATAAAAAGTGGTCTTGGTCAAACTGTTATTGCACTGATGGTGATGACATCGACTGTGTATTATGCTACGCGTATCTCTTATGATGGCACAGTAAGATCAAAGGTTTTTCTTGGTAAGATAGTAGGTATGGTTGCAATGGTGATCTTCCTGCTGTCTCCGGTTGCCAATATGACGATTCGTGATCATGTGTCTAAGAAAAGAGAGAAGGTTGATAATTTACCATTAGGGTTTGCTCTGCCTATTGGAATACTTGAAAGTTTCGGTGATTTGTTAACGATCGGTTTTGAGCAGGCGTATGCTATGCCTGGCGAGAAAATGGACTTTCATGATTACGGAATGTTGTTTGGTGCAAGACTGGTACAGGAGTCAAGAAACTGGAAAATCAGTTCGCCTGAATTCCGTGAGAACATGGATAATTTCATTAGTCGTTGTGTGATTTTTGACTCAATGGTGGGTCATTGGTATACGCCAAGTGATTTGATGCAAAGTGATGATATCTGGCGTTTAGTAAGCGAGAATGCCGCGGTAATTCGTATGGTAAGTATGAGAGTCGGTAAGGAAAGAACGTTAATGTCTTGTAAAGATGCTGCTAGAGATGTCTTGCAGCCGGAGTTTACATCAGAGATTGAAAAGTTAGAAGCTCGCTATTTAGGTACATCATTTAGTGAAGCCGGTTCAACTAATTGGGGTGCAAGAGCATTTAACATTCTGCGTACTAACTTGCAAAAAAATATTGATCTTAGTTTTAAAAGTTATGTTGGCAGTAACGTGGGTGCTCAGAAACTTATACGTCAGCAGATGATGATTAATGCGATTAAAAAGAATGTTCAAACTGATGAATATGGTTTTGCCAGGGCAAGTGCTACTCAGGAGTCAAATTGGCATATTGCCGGAGAGTTAGCAAGCACCTATTTACCTATTTTGTTAACTGTATTTAAAGGTTTGGTCTATAGCTCATTTGTATTCTTATTACCGCTTTTACTGATGAGTGGTGGTTGGATGAAATACCTTAACTGGATTATTCTTATTGCTTCTTTGCAGCTGTGGGCACCATTAAACTCAGTTCTTAACATGTTTATTGAAGTTTACACTAGCTCTACCTTATTTGGTATTGCAAATCATATTGTTAGTTTTAGCACTATTTCTAAAATAGGCAGCTATACTGACAAGATCGTAGTTGTGGCATCCGGCTTACAGATGGCAATACCGTTTCTTGCTTTTAGTATTATTCAAGGTGGAGTAGGGGGTTTTATTCACCTGGCAGGTAATATTACCGGTGCATCTCAAGGAGCCGCTTCTCAAGCTGCTAACGAAGTGGTGACCGGCAACAAGGGCTTCGATAATTACTCAGTAGGTAATCAGCAGCTTTACAATCGAAGTGGTTTTAAAACCGATTGGAACGAGTCATATGCAGCAGGGGCAAGCTCTACTCAACTTCAAGACGGATCATTGGAGAAGGTCACGGCCGGTGGGAGTGTCTTAATCCAAAGTGGTATAGGTTTTACTGCATCAGGAGGTTCAACTGCTTATAAGCAAGAAGACTCAAGACACGGCCAGGTAAATGAAGGAGTACAGCAACAAGAAGCACTACATCAACAAGATATGAGATCAGCTTCAAATGCTAAGAGCAACACCCTATCTAAAACAGCTGACTATATATCTCATTTAGCTCAAAGAGAACATGCTGGAGAAAGCTTTAATTATGACTCGATGGGCGAGCAGGGTGAGGCAATGCGTCAAGCGGTAAATCATTCTAAACAGCTTCATGAGAAGAATGGTTATAGCTGGCAACAGGCTGCTTCAGCTTCTATAGAAGCAAGTATGGGTGTCAAAGGCTCTAATCCAAAAGGAGAATTTATATCAAATATGATAGGGCTTGAAGCTGGGGTTAATATGTCTGGCAGAGTCTCTGCTCAAAACACAAGTGAACAAGGTCTTGATGATAACATTCAAATCCAAAGAGAGCATGGTGCTGAACAACACTCTAACAACTTAATCAAAGCTGCTTCTAACGAAGTATGGGCAAAAGAGCATAGTATTGATAGCGGTTATAGTGATTCGGTTAGAGAAAGCTACGAAGAACAACAAAGACTTGAGCAACAAGCGTCGATCAGTAAACAAAAAGTAGATGACTGGCATCAAGCAAAAAGTATTGTTGAGTCACAGGGGGCAAGCAGTAGCAGGGATATGTATCAGGAAGTAGTTGATGGTATCAAACAACAAGGCATCGATGCTCGTACTGCCCATAAAATGGCAGATCAGCGCACACCAACAGCCCAGAAGGTATGGCAGAAATTACAAAATGAAGATCATTATGTGCAAAATCTGGTAAATACTATTGGCTCTCAAAAAGAACAAAATTTAGGGGCAGAAGCTGATAAGAAGCTTGATGAATTTACCCAAACTAATGATCAACAAATTAATCAGGATACTACTGGTCAAAAAGTAAAAGAACATGCAGCTAATCAAGGTCTAGATATTAATAATTTCCAAGATAATATCAAAGAGCACAATCGCACATTAGCACAAAAACATCAGGAAATGACTAAAGAAAATACAACTCAGTATGTAGAAGTAAAAAACATTAACGAAAAAGAAGAAGCAAGAGTACAAAAATTAGCTGATAAATATGAGGAAGATAGGATTGGGCGGGGTACGCTAGCTAAAGGGGTAGCAGGGGGACTTAACTGGGTTACTGGTGGAAAAGCTGGTCCAAATATAGGAGGTCCAGATAAAACCCTTTCTCCTTATGATCTTCGCGCTCAAGTTGGAGTTAATCCAGCCGAGCAAGAAGGCCAACAAACAGCTGTTAATATGTTGCAAAGTGATCCACATAGTGCGCCTGGGACCACTGAAATTCCAGTAGAGGCTCTGACTAATAAGAATCAAGCCGCAGATATAGTTAATGAAATTGTCAAGGTAGATGCTGCTCCTGTTGAACAAATAGAGCAACAAAAAGCTAATAACAACTTAATCAAAGAGAAGTAGGTAAAATGCGTGTGTTAGTTTCTGTGATGAATGTTGGACAACAAGTAACGATACCTAATGTCATGTATTTGATCAGAAGAAGAATTAGAATTTATAGAGCACGAATTAAATCTAGCAGCTTCTTCTGGAGTCATTTGTCTTATGCCGGTAACTTCTTCACACCAAGCATTTTTATAAAACAAAATAGTAATAGGACAGTTTTTTATGATGAAATATAAAGTTGGAGTTAGCAAAAATAAAGATAACATAGCGGCTAGTCCACCACCAATAAAGCATTCCAATGGAAATAATAAAAAAGTGAGAATGATTATAGCAAGAATGTTTCTAGGATATGAAGTTTTTAGTGATCTTCCATCTTTATTAAAAAAGCCATTCTCTTTATCAAAGCTCAGCTTATTTGCTTTTTTTACTGCGTATGGTACGCCGATTAATGTTAGCCACAATATACTTGTTGATATAGTTGAGGGTGACTCTGAAATAGAAACCCCTATAGCCCAACCTAAGCTCATGCCTAGCCAGAGAATCAGATTCCAGAAGTTATCTCTATTTAGCCGTGCTTTAATGAAGTTTTTCATAACTCCTCTAGTGATTATCAACAAATCTATCTTAGCTACATTTCTAAGTTTAATTGTAGCACGATTTAAGAAGGCTATCAAGGTAATAACTACTGTTTTGTTAATGATTACTACTGTTGGATGCTTTGCACCAGCTTGCTTCGCTAATGATCTATTATCACTGATTGCTCAAGCAGAAGATCGATACTTGATTCCTAGAGGTTTATTGCTAGCAATTTCAACAATTGAGTCAAATAATAGGCCATACGCGTTAAACATTGCTGGCAGCTCAGTAATTGCAGTTTCAAAGCAAGAGGCAGTAGCTGTAGCCCTCCATCATCTTGATCAAGGACGAAATAATATTGATCTAGGAGTAATGCAGCTCAACTTTTACTGGCATGGTAAGAATTTTAAGAACATTGAAGAGATGCTTACTCCTTTGCATAACATCAACTATGGAGCAAAGTTCTTAAGCAATCTTTATCAACAACATGGCTCTTGGCAAAAGGCAGTGAGATATTATCACTCAAGTAAACCTGAGCACCATAAACAATATTCACGTAAAGTTTTAATTTCATGGTTAGGAGTGTAATCGATGTTAAATGATTTTACCGGTGGTGGCCAGATCTTTCTCCACAAAATAAGAATGTTTAGTCAGGTACTAAATAGATCTTTGACAGCTGCACTTATAGTGACGATTGTTATTTTAAGTGCAATCTCATACAAGCCTGTCCGGCAATTAGATTTAAGAGCTGCAATGACTTATCAGAAAGCATTATTTGCTGAGGGGCTTGATGATGCCCTGAGTGGAATTAGATTAGTGATTACCTCAGGACCTCAGAGCTATACCAAAATAGATGCTTTTGATAAGCATGGTGTTTATGGACGAGATATTTATCCACGTAAAATAATCAAGTCGCAGTTGCTTAAAACGGCCTACTTGGAAGTAAGAGATTTTATCTATATGCGACTATTAATAGGGCTTGGTATTATTACCTGCATCTTTCTCCTGATCTTTGTTGTGTGGTCAAGATTTGGCAGGGACGTTAAAGAAGAAAAACATATCTCAGGTGCTACTATTAAAACTGCTAAGGAAGTAGCTCGGTACTTGAGATCAATTGATAAGGTAAGTCCTTTAGTAATTGGTGAGATGCCTTTAGTTAAAGACTCTGAAACTAAGCATATACTAATTACAGGTACCACTGGTTCCGGTAAGACTAATCTAATTCATAATCTTCTTCCTCAGTTAATTAAGAATGCAAGGCCTGCATTAGTTATTGATCAAACAGGAGAGATGATTGCTCGGTACTATAACCCGGATCGAGGTGATATAATTTTTAATCCCTTAGATAGCAGATCTCATACTTGGGATTTCTGGACGGATAATGCAAGTAGCTCAAGACTTGAGAAATTTGCTAAAGTATTATTCAAATACGGAAAGACACCATACTCGGGTAGTGATCCATTTTGGGATAATAGTGCTGAGGTTATATTCATTGCTTGCGTTCAGTATCTTTTAAAAAAAGATATTAGATCAATCAGTGAACTCCAAAATATGCTAAACACACTAAGCCTTGAGGAACTAGCACAGAAGCTTGAGAATACCAACGCTTCAAGATATTTAACCAAGAGTAATAAAACAACAGCAAGTTCTATTTTGTCAGTGATGGCAACTAACACCAAACCGCTTAATTTATTGTCAGAAATCGGTGAGCAATTTTCTTCAAAAGAATTTTCCTTAAAACAATATTTTGATGAAGTAAAAGCAGGGAGCTCAAAATGGCTATTTCTTTCATCACCTCCTGATCTTAGGGAAGTAACGATGCCGCTAATTGCCTGTATATTTGAACTATCAATTTCATATTTGATAGGGATGGGTATTAATTATGATAGGAGAATGTGGTTCATTATTGATGAATTTGCAAGTTTAGGCAGATTAAATGGATTTTCTACTTTAATGTCTGAAAGTAGAAAGTATGGAGGATGTGTTTTAGCTGCTACTCAATCAATAAATCAACTATTAGAGAATTTTGGTACTCACACAGCAAATCATATATTTGGCCAATTTGCTACTAAGTTTTTATTTCGTAGTGATGATCCAACATCTGCTAAAATTATCTCTAGTATCTTTGGGGAGCTTGAATATAGTCACCAACAAAAAAACACCTCATTTGGAGCTAATGAGTTTCGTGATGGCATTAGCTATACTCAGCAACAACGACATAAAACTTTAATCACTACTGATAACTTAGCATCACTAGCTGATCACGAATGTTTTGTTGGCCTCCCCGAGCCTCAAATTAGAATTGCTAAAATCAAAATACCGCTAGCTAAGAAAGCTCAAGATATTCATCAAGGCTTTATCATGCGTGAATACGACACATCTGATGCTTTTATAGATGAGGAGATTACGCAACAAACTCAGAAAACTCAGGTAGTTACTGATGATCTAAAAAGCAATAATTCTGACAAGAGCGATTCTTTATTAACAACCAGCTTCAAGCCATTGACACAGCCACTTACCGAAAATACTGATGACGAAGAATCTTCATCAGAACAGAAATTAGTCACTAGTCTTAATAGTAAGTTACTATGGCCCAAGAGTTCCAAAGATCAAAAAAATCAAGAAGATCTCAAGAATCTCGAAGAACTAAACGTAGAAGAACTTGAGCATGAAGCTCAAGATCAGGAATTAACCATAACTAATAATCTTAAATAGGAGTAAATAAAAATGAGTAAAGAAAAGAGCAATACTGATAATACCACTACTGACGACAAAACTAATAATAAAACTAACCAAGCAGAGACAGAAATAGTTGTTAGTCCCGAGCAAATCAATCTAGAAAAACTTACCCAGTGTAATGATGCGATTATTGGTGGTACTAAGGAATTAATACTTTTAGTTGAAGATATGAATAAATTAGCTAATAATATAGAAAGATTTAATAATCAAGGAAGCAAAGCAACGCAAGATCTACATGGCGAAATTCTGATCTTACGTAAACTACCAGACAAGATACGAGATAATATCAAGGAAATTGTTCCTGAAATTGGCAAGGAAATACAAGCTATCCATACTGATTTATTAACCGCGTTTAATGACAATATCCAAATATGTCATGACAATCTTAAACTACTGTCAGATGAGGCGCAGAAATTCATTAGTAAGCAAAGTGACCAAACAAAAGCTGCAATGGATCAGCTTCTTGAGAAGTCAAATCGATTAAGTAAGCTCTGTATCAAAAAGACTTGGATAACAATGCTTGTAGTTACCATCATATCAATTATTGTTTCTGTAGCTGGCTGCTACTTTACACTTGCTTCTTTGCCAAGTCCATACGACGTTACTATTGATGAAGCAAAAAATATCTATATTGACAAAAGCCCAGTTAACATTTGGGGTGATAAAGGCTTAAATATTTACAAGCCAGAGAAAAAATAGAAGCAGCTAATTAACATAGCAAGTTAAGGTCAAATGGCCTTAACTTACTAAGGATGAAATTATACTCGTGACCAAACAAGAGAAAGTTGTTATAAGAATATATTTAGTAGTAATGAAAAAATCAGTCCCGTAATATCAATATAATCGAGAAAAATGACAGAAGTTAGTAAAATCCCTGAAATCAAACTTAAGAATGCAAAAGTGCAGAAAATTATTAAAAAGTCCCCAGACCCAAGATATCCCAAAATATTGCAGATATTACAGGAGAAGTTTCCAGAGGCTTTTCCTACTTCTCAAGTAAGAGTTTTAAAGCTAGGAATTCATAAGGATATAAAAGAAAACACAGAGATAAACAGTAAAGATATCTTTATATTCATGCGTATATATTGCAGATCATTTAAATACAGGCAAGCCCACATCGAAGGAGCTAGCCGTTACGATCTAAATGGTATAACTACCCAAACAGTTACAGCTGAGCAAGCAGCAAAAAAAGCAGAATTTGCAAAACCACAAGTGGCAAACGTAGTTGATAGTCAGAAAATGGCAGGCAGGAAAATAGTGAAGTAGATAAGGATAATATTATGGCTGAACAAAAAATAAAATCCCATGATCATTTTATTGCCAAGGCTATGGCAAGGACTCGTGTTGCCAAAGAGTTTTTCCAGTCACATCTACCAGGCGAAGTAAAAAAGTTAATCGACCTAAACACATTACAGCAATGCAACATTAAATTGCTAAGCAATATACTTGGTGAAGGTATTGTAGATTTCCTTTATTCAGTAAAGTTTGGTGATGAAGAAGGTTATTTGTCAATCCTTTTGGAGCATCAATCAAGTCCGGATAAATATATGACTTTTCGTATTCAAAAATACATGCTAAGAATATATGAAGAACATTTAAGGAAAAAACCAAATACTAACTTACCTCTTATATTTCCTATTATTCTTTACGCCGGTCAAAGTAAGTATAATGCCCCAAAATCATTTTATGATTTATTTGATCATCCGGAGCTTGCTAAAAGGTTTTCGACTGAAGATTTAACGGTGATATCGATCGAGATATTAAAGATGAAGAGCTTAAAAAGAAGTATTATAGTGGTGTAATGCTGTATTTAATGAAGCATATACTGGATAAAGATATCTATCCTTATTTGTTAGCAGAGTTGCCAATTTTCAAAATCATAATAAAAGAAGATTTTCAATATATTGAAGATATGCTATACTACATCATAGAAAAAGCAGAGAGTAAAAATAAAGAAAAAATACTCTCGCTGTTTCAAGAAATAGCACCACCAGAAAGAAAGGATGAAATTATGACAATAGCAGATGAATTAAGAGCTGAGGGTAGGGCAGAAGCTTTAAAAGCTTTGGATCAAATCGCTTTAGAAAAATTACAAGAAGGTAAGTTAGAAGGTAAGTTAGAAGGTAAGTTAGAAATAGCAAAAAAAATGCTTGCTGAAAATCTTCTAGATATCAACACGGTCGCTAAAATTACTGATTTGTCTGTTGATAAGTTAAAAAATCTCTTACACTAAAATTTCTTTTAGATTTGTAGTGATTTTTCTTGCGATTTTTATTTTTTTATGGTATTTACATTATATGGTAAAATTCGGTGTTTTATCTCTCTTGTAAAAAAATTGCAAGAAAAAACAACTATTAAAAAACCAAAATTAAACTTTTCATTTATTTCTCTAAGAAAATTATCTCATTTATAATCAATTTTAAAGAACAAAAAAGAAAGTTTTGGGAAAACTATATAAAACCCTCTTTTTTTATATATGAGCTTTAAAATTAGATTTTGCTCATTTTCAATTTTTATCGCTATTTGGATTTTAGAGTCGTTGTGGAGCCACAATTTGCCCGTTTCTTGCCCTATAAATTAACATGTTTTACAAAAATTAACTCATTCTCCGTTATAGGCCAATACCATCAATATTACTTCCCCATCCCTCCTCTTGACTATATTGCTTGCAACTTGTATGTATAAACTGTACCTGATTATTGGGTAAGACAAGTTGCCGGCATACATAGTCACTCAAAACTTTTATAAAAAATGAAAAAAGTGTCAAAAAATTCGAATACTAGTAGTAAAGTAGGTCTCGTAATTACCCAAGCGCTCTTTAAGCTTAAAGATCTTGTAGATAATGATGAGGAATATGAGATGGATTATCATCAGGTTGTTACTCTTTTTTTACAAGGCATAATATCAACTTCTATAGACCTTGCCGAGCTACATTATCCTGGCGTTTCTCCAATGATTTATGCAGATATTGAATCCAGTTCTAAATTAGGAGGGTTGAGAGCAATTGCAAAAATGCAATCTGAAAATGGCTCTATCTCTTACTCGGTCTCGGATATCGGCGCACATGATAAAACTACGGCTATGAATTATTTGGGGCAACAAATGTCCACCACACTTTTTAAAGGTATTCATGAGTTGCCTTTACCGTTACGTAATCAAGAAATGTTGGTACGAGGTGTGGAAGCTCTTCTTGCTAACTTATTAAATACCAAGTTTGATAATCCACATGCCGTTTTAGACAACTTCTGTGAACATGTTCACATGGCCTTGAATGATTTGACAGTTCGGGTTAAGTCAACACATTAGGTGGCAAGGTAAGTTTAATTGTACTAGTTGAGATCTTAACTAATAGATACGTATTGCCTTATCAAAAAACTAACTATTGCATAACCACTTCTTAAAAAAACTGATTGAGTTTTTGAGGGTAACCCTGTAAACAGACAATATATATTTCCTGGCTATGCAGTTTACTCCACTAGCTACTACATGTAGTATATAGTGATTTAGCTGGTACTGGATCAATTGTCAGCGCTTGTTGTATTAACTGATAAAAAAGTTTTCCCCTTGAACGAGATTTTCTTCGATTGAATCTAA
>CAMCSP010000031.1 GCA_945877755.1 Rickettsia typhi
AGGGTAAGGAGATGGTTATGCCTGGAGACAATGTAAAGATTAGAGTTGAGTTGATAGCGCCGATTGCGATGGAAGAAGGATTACGTTTTGCTATTCGTGAAGGTGGTAAAACAGTAGGGGCTGGCGTCGTCTCCAAAATTATTAAGTAGCTAGGTTTTAAAATGAATGCGCAGAAAATAAGAATAAGACTACAGGCGTTTGATCATCAGTTGCTTGATCAAGCTGCTAAAGAAATAGTAAGCACGGTAAAAAGAACCGGTGCTGAAATTAGTGGTCCTATCCCATTGCCTGTATCTATTGAAAGATATACAGTAGCACGTTCTCCGCATATTTATAAAAAATCGCGTGAGCAATTTGAGATACGTCGTTATAAACGCGTTATAATAATTAGTTACTCTACGCCGCAAACAGTGAATGCTTTGATGAAGGTTGATCTTGCTTCTGGCGTCGATGTTGAAATAAAATTAATAGGTGATGACAAATGAGAGTAGGTGTGATTGCTAAGAAGGTAGGGGTGTCAGCTATGTTTGATCAGAAGGGTGATCGAATGGTTGTTACCTTATTGTTAGTTGATAATTGTCAGGTGGTTGCGCAAAAAACTCAAGCCAAAAACGGGTATGTAGCATTACAAGTTGGAGCATTTGATGCTAAGCCAAATCGAGTAAGTAAGCCTTTGAAAGGCTTTTTTGCAAAAGCAAATGTAACTCCTAAGAAAATTTCTGCTGAATTCAGAGTTATTGAAGGCGCTTTAGTTGAGGTTGGAACAAGTATTGAAGTTGATCACTATGTTGTTGGTCAGTTTATTGACATTACTGGTGTAAGTATTGGTAAGGGTTTTGCTGGTGCGATGAAGCGTCATAATTTTCTAGGCCTTGAAGCTAGTCATGGTGTGTCTGTTTCTCATAGATCTCATGGTTCTACTGGTCAAAGACAAGATCCTGGCAAGGTATTTAAAGGTAAGAAGATGGCTGGTCATCTTGGTATGGAGAAAGTGACTCTCCAGAATATAAAAATTGCTATGATTGATAAAGAAAGGAAATTATTAGCTGTGCATGGTTCGGTTCCTGGCGCGGTAAATTCGTATGTAATTATTAAAGATGCGGTTAAGCGTGTGTTACCTTCTGATGCTCCATATCCTGTAATTCTAACGAAAGCAGATGCTGTAATAGTAGAGACAACCGAAACAACAGAAGTAATTGGGTAATGGTCGTGAAAGTTAATGTAATAAATTTAAATAATGAAGTTGTGGGTAGCGTTAGCCTTAATCCTTCTATATTTGGTGAAGAAATGAGAATTGATATTTTGCATCGTATTGTAGAATGGCAGAGATCAAAAAGACGAGCTGGTACTCATAAAACTAAAATTATTAGTGAGGTTTCTGGCACTACTAAAAAGCCTTTTAATCAAAAAGGTGGTGGTCGTGCGAGACAAGGTAGTTTAAGATCGCCTCAGTTTAGAGGTGGTGCGGTGATATTTGGTCCAGTGGTGCGTAGCCATGAATATGATATGCCAAAATCTATTAGAAGAAAGGCATTAAAAGTTGCATTGTCAGCTAAATTAGCTGATAGTAGACTTTTGCTTATTGATAATTTGTCATTGGATACATATAAAACTAAGGATCTAACTGCAAAAATTCAGAAGATAGGTTTGTCTTCTGTTTTGTTTGTTGGGGTTGATAAAGAAAAAGATAGCAATTTTTGTAGAGCAAGTAGTAATTTACAGTCAATAGATGTTATTCCTACTGCGGGTATCAATGTTTATGATATATTAAATCACGAATATCTGATTTTAACTACAGATGCTGTTGAGACGATTACACAAAGGTTGGCATAATGAAAGCAGAATTATACTACGATTTGATAAGACGCCCAGTAATTAGCGAAAAAGCTACGGTGCTTGCTGAGCAAGGAAAATATGTTTTTGAAATAGATTGCAATGCGACTAAAGCGCAGGTTAAATCTGCTATCGAAAAGATTTTTAGTGTTAAGGTTAAGTCGGTTAATACTATTAAAATTCAAGGAAAAACAAAGCGCTTTCGTGGAACTATGGGAAAGCAAAATAATTATAAAAAAGCAATTGTTACACTGATGCCTGATAATAGTATAGATATTAGTGGAGGGGTAAAATAATGTTAAAGCAATTTAAACCAGATACTCCTTCTAAAAGACAGTTAGTGCAAGTTGATAAGTCTCATTTGTGGAAAGGTGGTCCAGAAAAATCTTTAGTTGTTGGATTGATTAAAACTGGTGGTCGTAATAATAGAGGTCGTATTACTACTCGTCATATAGGCGGTGGTCATAAGAAATTATACCGCATGATTGACTTTAAAAGAAATAAAATTGATATGGTTGCGGTGGTTGAAAGACTTGAATATGATCCTAATAGAACTTGCCATATTGCTTTAATTAAGTATCATGATGAAACTTTATCTTATATACTTGCTCCTCAAAAATTAAATGTTGGTGATCAAGTTATGTCAGGTGAATCAGCTGATATTAAAGTTGGCAATTCATTGCCACTTAAATCTATTCCTGTTGGTACAATTGTTCATAACGTTGAAATGAAACCTGGTAAAGGTGGTCAAATAGCGAGAGCTGCTGGTGGTTATGTTCAGATTTTAGGAAAAGATACTGGTTATGTGCAGCTGCGGTTGAGGTCTGGTGAAGTGAGATTGATTCAATCTGAGTGCTTTGCAACGATTGGTGCGGTCTCAAATTCAGATCATCAAAATGAAGTGATTGGTAAGGCTGGTAGAAATAGATGGCTAGGTGTGAGACCTACGGTTAGAGGTGTGGCAATGAACCCTGTAGACCATCCACATGGTGGAGGTGAGGGTAAAACTTCAGGAGGTCGTCATCCATGTTCTCCATGGGGTAAACTTACTAAAGGTAAAAGAACTCGTAAGAATAAACTTACAGGTAAGTTCATATTGAAAAGAAGATACGAGAAATAGGAGATTAGGTAATGACTAGATCGGTTTGGAAGCCGCCTTTTGTTGATGGATATTTAATTAAGGCTGTAGGTAAATATATAGAGTCTAACACTACACGACCTATAAAAACTAGGTCACGTAGATCAACGATTTTGCCGCAATTTGTGGGAGTAAATCTTGAGGTGTATAATGGTCGTAAATATATACCTGTGCAGGTGAAAGAAGAAATGGTTGGGCACAAACTTGGTGAATTTTCTCCAACGAGAACATTCCATGGTCATGGCGCCGATAAAAAAGCTAAGAAGGATTAGTGTATGGCGACAAAAGAAAATAAAGCGGTGGCTAAAGCTCAGTTAATTAGGACAAGCCCTAGAAAACTTGGTTTAGTTGGCGATTTGATTAGGGGTATGAAAGCTAGTGAGGCTGTGGCTCAATTAACTTTCTGTAAAAGAAGAATTTCGCATGCTGTAAAAGCTTGTTTATTATCAGCAATTGCTAATGCAGAAAATAACCACAATTTAAACATTGATAACTTATATGTTGGTCAAGTTTTGGTTGGTAAGTCGTTTACTATGAAGAGAATGAGATTTAGAGCAAGAGGAAGAACTGCTCCTATCTTAAAGCCTTTTAGTAATCTTTCAATAATAGTAGAGGAAAGATAATATGGGTCAGAAGGTTAATCCAATTGGATTTCGAATAGGGTTTAATAAAACTTGGGACTCTCGTTGGTTCATCAATAAGATGGGCTATGCTAAATGTTTATTAGAAGACATTAAGATCAGGAATTATATAAAAGCTACGTTAACGACTGCTGGTATTAGTAAGGTTGTTATTGAGAGATCGGCAAAAAAAATTACTATTGCTCTTCACTCGGCTCGTCCTGGAATTATTATCGGAAAAAAAGGTGCTGATATTGATAAGGTAAAAAAAGGTATTTCTAAGATCGCTGAAGGTGAAGTTTTTATAAATATTGTTGAGATAAAAAAGCCTGAGATTGATGCGCAGTTAGTTGCTGAAGGTATCGCGCAGCAGTTAGAAAAACGAGTGGCGTTTAGAAGGGCGATGAAACGTGCAATTCAGACTTCTATGAAGCTTGGTGCTCTTGGTATTAAGATTAGTTGTTCTGGTAGATTAGGTGGCGCAGAGATTGCTAGAACTGAATGGTATAAAGAAGGAAGGATTCCTCTTCATACATTAAGAGCTGATATTGATTTTGGTATGGCACGAGCAAATACTACATATGGAGTAATTGGTATTACTGTTCATGTATATAAAGGTGAAAGCTTAAATTATAATTAAGGTTGATTGGAGAATTTAGATGTTAACTCCTAAGAAGACGAAATATAGAAAAGCGCATAAAGGTAGGATTCATGGTCTTGCAAAAGGTGCAACTGAATTAAACTTTGGTTCTTTTGGACTGAAAGCACTTGAGCCAGAAAGAATTACTGCTAGACAAATCGAGTCTGCAAGGCGTGCAGCTGTGAGGTATGTCAAGCGTGTTGGTAGAATGTGGATTAGGATTTTTCCAGATGTTCCTGTATCAAAGAAACCTGCAGAAGTTCGTATGGGTAAAGGTAAGGGTGCGGTTGAATATTTTGTATGTAGAGTAAAGCCTGGAACTATTATGTTTGAGTTAGAGGGGATGACAGAACAAGAGGCAAAAACAGCTTTAGCAAAAGCTGCTGCTAAATTGCCAATCAAGACAAGATTTGTTGCTAGAGCTGAGGTATTAAATTAGATGAAAATTAAAGAAATAAGAGAAAAAAGTTCGAAAGAGCTTAATAGGATGATTGTAGAGTTTAAAAAAGAGTCATTTAATCTACGTTTTCAAATTGCTTCAGGAGGCGCTGCAAGTGCTAACAGAATGAGATATGTAAGAAAATCTGTGGCAAAAGTAAAAACTATTTTGAGTGCTAGGAAATTAAAATTAGAGGTTGCGAATGCCTAAGCGTATTTTGTTTGGTGAAGTAGTTAGTGATAAAAACGATAAGACAGTTATTGTTAAAGTTGTTAGGAAATATATGCACCCTGTGTATAAGAAAATCTTAAAGCGTACAAAAAGATATGCTGCTCACGATGAAACTAATCAGTACAAAGCAGGTGATATGGTTAGAATAATTGAATCAAGACCAATTTCTGCGACTAAGACATGGGTGGTTATGCCAGCGCAAGATAGTGGACAATAATATATTTGGAAAAAGAGAGTTTTAAATGATTCAAGTAGAAACAAGATTAGATGTAGCGGATAACTCTGGAGCCAAGAGTGTGCAATGTATTAAAGTACTTGGCGGTTCGAAGATAAGATATGCTACTGTAGGTGATGTGATTGTTGTATCAATTAAAGACGCTATTCCTCGCGGGAAAGTAAAAAAAGGTGAAGTTCATTTTGCGGTGGTAGTTAGAATTGCAAAAGAAATAAACAGGGCTGATGGTAGTCGAATGAAGTTTGATAAAAATGCTGCAGTTATAGTTAATAAACAGCATGAGCCAATTGGTACTAGAATTTTTGGTCCTGTAACTAGAGAATTAAGAGCAAAAAAATTTATGAGAATTATCTCTTTAGCCCCAGAGGTTTTGTAGTTTATGGTAATGAAATTGGAAGAACAGAAGAACAATAAGCTTAGATTAAAAAAAGGTGATACTGTAGTAGTGTTATCAGGTAAGGACCGTAAGAAAAAAGGACAGATACTTAAAGTATTTCCTGCGGAAAGAAAAGTAATTGTTTCTGGTATTAATGAAGTTAAAAAACACACTAAGCCATCTAAAACAAGTCAAGGTGGTATAATAAAGAAATCAATGCCGATGCATGTGTCAAAAGTTGCTTACTTTGATGAGAAATCTGGTTCTGGTTCAAAAATTGGTTTTAAGATTTTAAAAGACGGTGAAAAAAAGAGATTTATTAAAAAATCAGGCGAGATAATAGGTTAGTAAGATGTTAAGGTTTCAAGAAAGGTATAATAAGGAAATAGTTCAGGCTCTTCAGAAAGAGTTTCAATATAAAAATGTCATGGAAGTGCCAAAGATTACTAAAGTATGTTTAAATATTGGTGCTGGTGATGCTGTGCTTGACAGTAAGGTAATTACTGATGTACAAAATGAGCTTGGATTAATTGCAGGTCAAAGGCCGGTTATTACTTTGGCAAAAAAATCTATTGCAGCTTTTAAGTTAAGAGAAGATATGCCTATTGGCTGTAAAGTAACTTTACGTAAAAGCAGAATGTATGATTTTCTTGAAAGACTAGTGATGATAGCTTTGCCAAGACTTAGAGATTTTAGAGGCTTTACCATAAAAAGCTTTGATGGTAGAGGCAATTTCAACTTAGGAATGAAAGAACATATTGTTTTTCCAGAGATTAATTATGATAAAATTGCAAAAGTTCGTGGGCTTAACATCACAATCAATACCACTGCTAAAAATGATGTTGAAGCAAAGAAATTGTTAGAAATGTTTAACTTTCCATTTATCAATTAGGTTTGAGTTTTAAAGAATATGGCAAAACGTAGTTCAGTTGAAAAAAATAAAAATCGTATTGTATTGGTAAAAAAATTCCAATCAAGGCGTAAAGTGTTAAAAGAAGTTATGATGGATAGAAATCTTCCTATAGAAGAGAGATTTCAGGCGCAATTAAAATTGGCAGAATTGCCTCGTAACTCTTCAAGAGTGAGAATTAGAAATAGATGTGAAATTACTGGTAGACCAAGAGCGTTTTATCGTCGATTCAAAATGTCGAGGATTGCGCTAAGAACATATGCTTCTTATGGTTTGATACCTGGTGTTCAAAAAGCAAGTTGGTAAAATATTATGATGACAGACTTAATAGCAGATATGCTGACAAGAATACGGAATGGACAAAAAGCTAAATTGGCTGTGATACGTTGTCCATATTCGAAATTTGGAGACAATATTTTGCGCGTGATGCAACAAGAAGGATATATTGGTGCTTATGAGAAAAAATCTGTGCGTAAAGGTGTAGATGAATTAGTTATTAATTTGAGATATATTGGTAATCGTAAACCTGTTATAACCGAAATTACTAAAGTATCTAAATCTGGTAGAAGAAATTATGTTGCCGCATCTGATGTTGGAAGTTTTTTTAATGGTTTAGGTATAGCAATATTATCAACTTCTAGCGGTGTCCTTGCTAATTCAGAGGCATTTAAACGTAATGTTGGTGGCGAATTAATTTGTAAAATATTTTAGGGTAATATAGATGTCTCGTATTGGAAAAATGCCTGTTGTTCTACCTTCTGAAGTAGAGTGTGTGATTGAGGGACAGCTAGTTAGTCTTTCTGGCAAGTTAGGTAAATTGTCATTTTCTTTTCCGAAAGAAGTTTCAATTAGCGTTGAAGATGGAAAAATTAAAGTGGTGCCTGTTGGTGAAACTAAAAAAGCTAGATCTATGTGGGGGTTAAGCCGTAGTTTGGTTAATAATATGGTGATCGGAGTTTCTAAGGGGTTTGAAAAAAGATTGGAAATTACAGGTGTTGGTTATAAAGCCGCAACTGACGATAAATTTTTAACCTTGTATTTAGGTTACAGTCATGAGATCAAGATTGAGATACCTGCAGGGATTAAAGTTAAAGCAGAAAAACCTACATCATTGGTTATTTCTAGTCATGACAAACAAAAAGTTGGTGAGATGTCAGCTTTGATTGTGAAACAAAGACCACCTGAGCCATATAAAGGCAAAGGTATATCTGATGGTACACCAATACGTAGAAAAGAAGGCAAGAAAAAATAAATAGGTTAAGATTATGGCTAAGTCTAATAGTGGATTATTAAGAAGAAAAAATAGAGTGCGTAATAAAATACGTAAGGTTAGTGTTTTTCCAAGGCTCAGTGTTTTCGTTTCTGGTTTGCATACATATGCACAAATTATAGATGATAGTAAGAGTATTACTATGGTGTATGTGGGAACTGTACAAAAAGATTTTGCTAAGTTAAAAATAAAATGTAATGTTGCCGCTGCTAAAGAAGTGGGCCTTAAAGTTGGTGAGGTTGCATTGAAACAAGGTATTACAAAAGTTGTATTTGATAAAGGCGCAAAAGATTACCATGGTCGAGTAGAAGCTTTAGCTAGTGGTGCAAGAGAAGCTGGTTTACAATTTTAATTAAAATTTAAAAAGGAAGATTTTGATGAGCGGTAATGAAACAGAAACAAACCTTGGTGCGATTGATAAAAACAGTGAATACAAGGAAGTTTTAGCATCAGTTGGTAGGGTTGCCAAAGTTGTAAAAGGTGGTAGAAGGTTTAGCTTTTCTGTTGTTATGATAGTTGGTGACGGCAAAGGAAGGGTTGGTTATGGTTTAGGTAAAGCAAGAGAAGTAACAGAAGCTAGAGCTAAAGCAACTCAAGAAGCTAAGAAATCAGTTATTAAAGTGCCGCTTAAGGAAGGACGTACATTATTTCATGATGTTGTTGGGCATTCAGGAGCTGGTAAAGTGTTACTAAGAACAGCAAAGCCAGGTACTGGTGTAATTGCTGGCGGACCAATGCGTGCTGTATTTGAAGTATTAGGTGTGCATGATATCGTAGCTAAATCTCTTGGATCATCAAATGTGCATAATATGCTTTCTGCTACTTTTGATGCATTTGAAAGATTAACAACGCCAAGAAGTATTGCGGATAAGCGTAATAAAAAGGTTGGTGAAATTATGGACACTGCTAATTAGGTTAAAATAATGACTAAGAAAAAAACTAAGACAAAAGTACAGGCTGAAGGAAAGATTAAAGTGACTCAGATAGGTAGTCCTATGGGTCGACCAGCTTGTCAAAGAGGAACTTTGATAGGTTTGGGCCTAAATAAAATGCATCGTTCTAAAATTCTTGAGAACACAGCATGTGTTCGTGGAATGATTAATAAAGTTTTGCATTTAGTAAAATTTGAAGAATTATAATTGGTGGTATCGATCATGATCAAAATGAATATGTTAAAAGATAACCCAGGTGCAAGATATCAGTCTAAAAGACGTGGTCGCGGCATTGGTTCGGGAAAAGGAAAAACTTGTGGTGTTGGTGGTAAAGGCCAAACTGCACGTTCAGGTGTAGCAATTAAAGGTTTTGAAGGGGGGCAAACTCCTATTCATGTTCGTTTACCAAAAAGGGGTTTTAATAACGTCAATAGAAGTGTAATTGAGATTATTAACTTACAGGATATTGAAAGATTAGTAGAAGCTAAAAGAATTAAAAGTGGCGATGTAATTGATCGTGAGAAATTAGTAAATCTTGGCTTAATTACTAATACATCTCATCCGGTTAAGGTTTTAGGTAGCGGTGACCTTAAAAACAAACTAAAGTTTCAGTTAGATTTTTATTCAGAGTCTGCAAAGAGAAAAATTACTGAAGCTGGCAGTGAAATTTTAGCTTAAATCAATTTTAATAATATAACCTAACCTAGGTATGACAAAAAATATTCTATCAGGTGCTAGCGACTTAAAGAGTAGATTGCTCATTACTTTTGGTATTTTGATGCTATGCCGTCTAGGTTCCTATATTACAATTCCTGGCATTAATGTTCTCGCTTTAGGAGAAATTTCAGCTTCTAATTCAGATGGTGTTTTAGGTATTTTTAATATGCTTTCTGGTGGCGCTTTATCAAGAATGTCTATTTTTGCCTTGGCGATTATGCCTTATATTACTGCTTCTATCGTTATGCAGTTGTTATCTGTGACCTTTAAACCCTTAGAAGAAATGAAAAAGGAAGGTGAGGCAGGAAAAAAGAGAATTAATCAATATACTAGGTATCTAACAGTATTTCTAACCGCTTTTCAAGCTTACGGCATAGCAGTAAGCCTTGAAAAAATGAGCGGTGGGGTTTATGGTTCTGCTGTTATGGTGCCTGGAGCATTTTTTAGAATTTTAGCTGTTAGTAGTTTAATTGTCGGAACAATGTTTTTGATGTGGTTAGGTGAACAAATTTCAGCGCGCGGCATTGGTAATGGTACGTCTTTAATTATTTTTACCGGAATCGTTTCAGGTTTACCTCAAGCCTTTGTGAGCGTATTTGAGCTTACAAGAACTGGAGCAATGAGCGCTACTTTGTTGGTGTTTATATTGGTTGTAATAGTTGGTATGATTTACTTTATTGTTTTTATGGAGAGGGCACAACGAAAAATTCCAGTGCAATACCCTAAAAGGCAAATTGGCAACAAATTATTTGCAGGTGATAGCACTCATTTACCCCTAAAGTTAAATACTTCAGGAGTAATACCACCAATTTTTGCAAGTTCTATTTTACTGTTCCCTCTAACTATTAGTAATTTTGTTGGGCAGGCGGATGATTCTTCTATTCTTGAAACTATTTCAATGTATCTTGGCCATGGTAAGCCTCTTTATATTTTAGCATATGTAATTCTAATTGTATTTTTCTGCTTTTTTTATACTGCAATAATTTTTAATGTTGATGAAACAGCAGAAAATTTAAGGAAAAATGGTGGTTTTATTTTTGGAAGAAGACCAGGTAAGAATACTGCTGAATTTCTAGATTTTGTTTTGACAAGGTTAACGGTAATTGGTGCGGCTTATATTGCTTTTATCTGTGCGTTACCAGAGTTCTTGTCTGCTAAGTTCAACATACCATTTTCTTTGGGTGGCACTAGTTTTTTGATTGTTGTAAACGTGGTTATTGACACATTTACTCAAGTTCAGACAGCTCTTCTAGCATCACAGTATGAAGGATTGATTAAGAAGTCTAGATTGCGAGACAGGGCAAGATGAATATAATATTGCTGGGTGCAGCTGGTTCTGGTAAAGGTACTCAAGCTGAATATATTTCTACTAAATATAATTTAAAGAAAATTGCTACTGGCGATTTATTGCGTGCAGAAATTGCTAAGAAAACAGAGTTGGGTAATAGAATTAAATCTATAGTACAGGCTGGATCATTAGTAGATACTGGTCTTATTGTGCGGTTGGTCTTAGAAAAATTACAGTCTACTCATGATGATAGTGGAGCAATTTTTGATGGTTTTCCTCGTACTGTGATGCAAGCTCAAATTCTTGATGATATGCTAACAGAGCAAGGGCAGAAAATTGATATTGTGATCGAGTTAGTTGTTAGTGAAGAGGATTTAGTAAGAAGGCTTTCTAATAGATATCATTGTGCTAAGTGTAATGCTGGCTATAACAGGTTATTCAGAAACCCAAAAATTGATAATGTTTGTGATGTGTGTCAGAGTAAAGAATTTATAGTTAGAGAAGATGACAAACCAGAAGCGATTAGGAAGCGTTTTGATGATTATCAAACCCAAACTGGCTTGCTTTTACCTTACTATGAGAAGAAAGGTTTGCTTAGTAAGATTAACGGTCAGGAAGATATGAAAGATGTTTCGGAAAATATAGATTTAATCATTAAACAAGTGATTGGCTATTGACTTGGGCGATTTTTATCATATTATACATGACTTGAACAAAAGTTTTATACGGAGAAAGAAGTGGCAAGGATAGCTGGTGTAAATATTCCTGATAATAAGCGAGTAGAGATCGCATTAACTTATATCTATGGGATAGGTAGGGTTAAGGCTTCAGAAATTTGCAATGAAGCATCAATTGAAATTAGTAAGAGAGTGAATCAACTGACAGAGCGTGATATTGCTAAACTACGAGATATTATTGATAAAGGTTTTGTTGTAGAAGGTGATTTGCGTCGTGAAGTATCAATGAACATCAAGGTGTTGACTGATATAGGTTGTTATAGAGGATTAAGACATAGAAAAAAATTGCCTGTTAGAGGGCAAAGAACTCATACTAATGCTCGTACTCGTAAGGGTAGGGCGAAGGCAATTGCAGGGAAGAAGAAATAGGTAATTAAATGAGCGAAGTTCAAGAAAAAGTAGCTGAGTCACATTCTAGTAAAAGTGAGCCAAAAGCTAAGAAAAAGAATAGAAAGAATGTACCAATAGCGGTTGCGCATATTTTAGCTACCTTTAACAATACATTTGTAACTATTACTGATTTACAAGGTAACACAGTAGCTTGGTCTTCTGCTGGTGTTTTAGGTTTTAAAGGGTCTCGCAAGTCAACTCCTTATGCAGCACAGGTAACTGCTGAAGATGCATCTAAGAAAGCTCAAGAACATGGGGTAAAAACTATTTCTGTTGAAATAAAAGGTCCTGGTAGTGGAAGAGAGTCTGCAATTAGGGCATTAATGTCTAGTGGTTTCGTTATTACAGCAATAAAAGACATAACTTCTATAGCGTTTAATGGTTGTAGGCCGCCTAAGAAAAGACGAGTTTAGTACAAAATAATATTTATTTTAATTTAATTTGAGGTTAGGGCAGTGGTATCTTTATCTAAAAATTGGAATTCTTTAATTAAGCCAGCTTTAAAAGTTGTTGAGGATAGCCAAGTAGTATTAAACACATCAACAATTATAGTTGAACCTTTGGAAAGAGGTTTTGGTGTTACTCTTGGAAATTCGTTAAGAAGAATCTTATTATCTTCTCTTCAGGGTGCCGCTATTACTTCTATTCAAGTAGAAGGTATTTTGCATGAATTCTCTTCTATCCCAGGTGTAACCGAGGATTTAATAGATATTATATTGAACTTGAAAAATGTAGTTTTAAAAATGCATGTCGCTGAGAAAAAGCAAGTAACATTAAATGTTGTTGGACCGTGTGTTGTTACTGCTGGTATGATTGAAACTGGTCATGATGTTGAAGTGGTAAATCCTAATCAGGTGATTTGTACTTTAGCTAAAGGTTCATCACTAAAAATGAATTTAGAGTGTCAAGTTGGTAAAGGTTACATGCCTGCAAATAATTTCAAAACTGAAAATATGCCTTTAGGAGTTATTCCAATTGATGCATTGTTCAGTCCGGTAAAACGTGTTACTTATAAAGTTGAAAATAGTCGTGTTGGCCAAATTACCGACTATAATAAATTGATTGTTACAGTTGAGACTAATGGTGCGATTGATCCAGAAACAGCAATAGCATTAGCATCAAGAATTTTGCAAGATCAAGCACAAGTCTTTATTAATTTTGAAGAAGAAAAAATTGCTGAAGAGCAAGCGATTGAAGAATTGCCATTTGACAAGAGCTTGTTGAAAAGAGTTGATGAGTTAGAGTTATCAGTGCGTTCTCAAAATTGCCTAAAAAATGACAACATCATTTATATTGGTGATTTGGTTTGCAAGACAGAAGGCGAGATGTTAAAAACTCCAAACTTCGGTCGTAAATCTTTGAATGAAATTAAAGAAGTGTTGACTTTCATGGGGTTAAGATTTGGTATGAAAATTGAAGGATGGCCACCTGAAAGCATTGAAGAATTGGCAAAACAATATCAAGATCCGTTTAATTGAGTAGTGAAAAATGAGACACGGAATTAAAACAAAGAAATTAAATCGCACAAGCTCACATAGAAAAGCTTTGTTGCAAAATTTATCTCTAGCATTGCTTAAGCATGGCCAGATCAAAACTACTTTGCCTAAAGCAAAGTCGTTAAGGCCTTATGTTGAGAAGTTAATTACTGCTGCTAAAAAACCAAGCTTAGCAATTATTAGAAAGTTGCATGGTATGATTAGTGAAGAGTCGGTTGTTAAAAAATTACTTAATGAAATTGCTCCAAGTTCAGCTAATAGACCTGGTGGTTATACTAGAATCTATAAAATGGGTTTCCGTTATGGGGACATGGCTCCTATGGCTGTGATTGAGTTAGTAGATAGAGTAGCTGTGGTTGATCAGGTTATTGATGAGTCTAAAGAAATAGTAAAGCCTAAATTAGACAAAACATCTCCTAAAGAAGTTAAAACTGCTCCTAAGACAGCTCCTAAAGCAGCTAAGTCTTCTAAATCGAAGGCTGTTCCTAAATCAGATGTAAAAGTGCTTAACGCAAAGAAGTCTGTATCAGGACGTTAGTATTCTTAATTTATATTGATAAGATGGGACTTGGTATTTATATCAGTCCCATTTTTTATGACATCGCTTCTATTATAAGATAGAGTGTGATCTTTTATATCAAGTTCCATCTGCCCCGCCCCCCCCCTCAGTATATGTCGATCACCACGTTATTTGACCCCTCCGATCGCCAAAACATTTGACCCCTCTGGAGCGAAAAAATATTAAACTAAGTGATCATTTTTTGCAATCCTCCTTTGGTATTATTGGTAAAAAATTTTTTCTATAAGACTCTCCCTCTAGC
>CAMCSP010000032.1 GCA_945877755.1 Rickettsia typhi
ACATAGCAACTATAGCTCTTATTTTAGAGGGATCATTCCTTTTGGTGAAACTCGCTTCCAGAGGGGTCAAATGTTTTGGTGACGGGTGGGGTCAAATAACGTGGTGAAATCTCATCTCAAGGGGGTCAAATGTTTTGGCGATCGACAAAACCTAAGCTAACTTATAGTTATACTACAACAATGATTACTAGATGTTATTAAAGAATGCAAATATGACTAATTTTAGAAACGTCATTAAGTTATAGTTCAAAGAAGTAGCAATGAATAACTAAGTAATCGCAGAGTTATACTATTTTAAAACAAAGTTATTGACGTTAATTAATGTTTACGTTATAGATTTGTTTTTGTCTATTATTACTATAATTAAATAATTCGGGGAGAATTAGCTATGAGTAGTTTCGATAAATTTTATGCAGAGTTAAATAAAGCTGTCTTAGAAAATAAATTGGTAAAGAAATTATTAGGTCGTCAAGAGGGCGTTCAAGATAATTTGTTATATCTAGAAATTGAAAATGATAACGATGATACTTTAGACCATGTGCAAGCAATTTTATTCTGTGCAGAGGGGTTTGGAATATCAAATGACTTAGACCACCTGAAAGTAACTTTATACTCTCCACAATCAAGCCATACCGATCTTAGCTTAGACTATATAAAAAGTATTTCATACACTGAAGAGGCGTTCAGAAGAGGGTACGCTCCACCTTCAAATATTTTATTAGGATGGGTGCTACTAGATAAAGGCACAGGTGGTGATACTGCGCTTAATAAAGCACTGATTGCGGATAACAAAGATATAGTGAAAGCTATTTTTAGTAAGTTATTCCATGAGAGAAATTTGTCAATATTAGAAAAAGCATTGCTTGTAAACAATGATTATGACGTTTCACCACTACATAATCTAATATTGGTTTCTGCTGAATTTTTTCAAGAAGTCTTAGAATTGGCAAGAGATAAGGATGAGCTAGAAGCACTAGTAATGTCAGAAGCAGGACTAATATCAAAAGCAGGAAAATCAACAGCTCTAGAAACACTATTAATGCCAGAAGCAGGAAAATCAACAGCCCTTCATTTTGCGGCTTACGAGGAAAAGATAGAGATTATAGCAAAGATTTTGGAAGAAAGCGGGAAAGTAGCTGGTTTACAAAAATCTGTGTTATTAGCAAAAAATAGTGATTCAGTTACGCCGTTATATATTGCAATAGAAACAGATAAAGTTGAAGTAGTGAGTGCAGTAATGGCATTGACAGATGTTGATATACTGAGAGAGATGTTTTCATATAAGAGTAATACTGGAGATA
This sequence comes from Rickettsia typhi, assembly GCA_945877755.1. Taxonomy (GTDB): domain Bacteria; phylum Pseudomonadota; class Alphaproteobacteria; order Rickettsiales; family JABSSG01; genus JAGVLN01. Next base: position 1,302 of record CAMCSP010000032.1, read on the forward strand.
CTGTTCTTTATGCTGCTAACAATAGAAATGTAGAAGAAGTTAAAAAAGCTGTATATAAGAAAGCAGTTAGCCATACAGAATTGTTGTCAACATTGACTATTTTAGATGGTTATGGTGTGAGTGCTTTAAAGAACTTAGCATTAACAGAAAAAAAGTTATTTAAGGAAATACTTCAAACAGCTAAAGATAACAAGTTGCTTAAGGATTTATTAGCATTAGAGGTGGATGGGTTAAATCTTTTAGCAATGGCTAGAGATGAAGCAGCTGCTGCTGTAGACGCTGCTAAAAAGGCAGAGTTAGATGGTGTCATATCTATTATTGAATGGAATTTGGGTGTCGGTTCTAATGCTGTTGAAGTTGAAGCAGCTACTAAACTTATTCAAACAGAGGAAGAGACAGTAAAATTATTCTCGCTATTTACTCAAGATGTGAGCATTGCTAAACAATTTCTAATTTCACATCCTTACTTGCCAGTAGCCAATCCATTAGCTAATCCATTTGGTCAAAGCACTTGCATTAAAGATTGGGATATGGATAGAATTTTCCTTCAAGAAAGTTTACAAAACAATGATTTAAAACAGAAACTTACTTCTAGTTTAAATTTGAAACAATGCAATAGTAACACAGACTATGCAATTCTACCAAAGCTCCATTATGTTTGGTATTCTAGCGGTCAATACACAGCTGAACAGCAGAAAGAAAACTTTTGGAAACACAATAAATTTCTAGAAAAAAATGTAAAATCTACACCTCAATGGGACCATTCTTTATGGACTAATAATAAGGATTACATAGATCCAGAGATTAGATTGAAATTGCAAGAGTTGGGTGTATCACTAAATACATTAGAAGAATTAAATTTAGATGAGGAAAAACAAAAAAAATTAGCTGTTACATCTTATCAGTTTGCGGAACAAAAGTCTTTTGGAGTTGCAACAGATTTAGCCAGATACATAGTTATGTTTAAAGAAGGAGGAGTCTATATTGATGGGGATTATGAACTTCATAATGTTCCTGGGTTAGAAAGGCTTATGTGTTCGTATAATTCTTTTTTTGGAGTAGAAAGAGGTTATGATATTCGATTAGGTAATGGGTTCTTGGCTGCCAAAGCTGATAATAAGGTTATTGAAGAAGTAATGGATTTATCTTATAGAAACATATTTAACAACATAGAATCTCCGGACTATATAAAATATCCTTGTGCAAACATTATGAAAGTAATTCATACTACGGGACCAATAGCGCTTTCTTTAGCTTTTACTAAAGCTGCTCAACCAGCAGAAGATTTATTGCTGCCCTATGGATATTTGAATATCTTTCCATCTGATAAAAATATGCTAAACCCTAATGATAATCAATTTTGTGATAACTTACATACCTGGGAAACTCATCACAAAAAACCTTATGATACTCACGATATGTGCTTGCTTGTAGGCAATCTTGCAACTCAAGAGTTTACTAAAAGTTGGCAAAGTGGGGAAATCCCCTACAATTAATGAATGTAATAATTTTCAGGTAATGGTGTATTGATCTACACACAATTTGACTATATAATTTGAGTATAAGCTTATTAGGAATTGGGAAAATTTTTAGTAACTTTTTCATGACTTTATATGTGTATTAAAATAAACAATAGTCAAGTTGGTTTTTATGAGTGAATTATGTACATATTTATTGAAATTTTCTACAGTGAAATTTACAAGCTCTCTATCGGAAGATAATAGGACTCATTACTCATCCTTATTGTATGAAAAAGATATAAACTCTGTATGTGATATATATGGCAACACCCCTTTACATTTAGCGTGGATGTCAGGGCAATCACATTTAATTGTGCCACTGTTAAAACTGGGAGCATTATACGTTAGAAATAATATACAATGTTACAGTGAGTTGGGTTTGTTTCCCCAACAGATGGCGATTATTATTGATCACCTTTGGAGGGTAGAAATATTAGATCCTGAAGGAAGTCGTGCTATTGAGGATTCAATATTAATTGAATCTGAAAAAAATATTCTTTTCAAAGAGAATTTTACTATTTCAACGCAAGAAAATATTGAATCCTATAAAGTATTTTTTGCCCGTCATAGTGAGAATGCTTTCTATGAAGATGTTTGTGGTTTTAGTTGTGATATAATCCAAAAAATGATGTCCGGAGAAATAAACTGTGCCTGGTTTATTGAAAATGTTTAAGGTTTGTTGGGTGGATTTTTCTGGCTTGGTATTATGACTCCCGAAATTCAGACCGGTTAAGTGCACTACCATTACATCATATGTTCTTGCGTCTATAGTCAGTAGGCAATACCAATATTATTATGAAAAATTTTTCTGAGGAGCGTTTTCCAACTGATATTTCTTATGGTATTTCGGGAGGGCCAAAATTTAATACCGATGTTATTACTACTCACAGCGGTTATGAATATCGTAATATCAACTCACTAACTGCACGCAATCTTTATAATGTTGCGCATGGAGTTAAAAGCAAAGATCAGTTGGATCGGTTGCTTGTTTTTTTTCGTGCGATGCGCGGCAAGGCAGTAGGGTTCCGTTTTAAGGATTGGCTTGATTATAAAGCGTCAAATCAGCATCTTGCTATTGCTGATGGTAAATCTTCACAATTCCAGCTGATTAAAACCTACCAGTTAGGAGATTTTATTGAACAGCGCCAAATCTTTAAGCCGGTTGTGAATTCTGTCAAAATATATTTTGATAATGAGTTGGTTTCATTCTGGCAAATTAATACAGTAACTGGCATTCTGACCTTTAGTTCTCCACCTAAGGCACAAATAAAAATTTCTGCTGATTTTGAATTTGATGTACCGGTGCGTTTTGACACTGATCATATTTCAGCTTCAATTGATAGTTATGATGTCCATAGCATGGTAGCCATTCCATTAATTGAGATATTATTATGAGAAAAACCCCAGATTATTTCACCAGTAATCTAACTACTCTAACCACATGTTGTTATATGAAATTGCGGAACGGTGATATAATTGGTTTTACTGAACATCTAGGTGATTTAACCATTGATAATTTAGTTTATCGTGCTGAAAATTCTTTCCGATCAACTTCTATTGAAAACACTGATAATCTTTCAGTTGATAATTTAGAAATAGAAGGTGTAATAGATTCCGATGTAATCAAGCACGAAGATCTTATAGCAGGTTTATATGATTATGCTTATGTAGAAATTTTTGTAGTTGATTACCAATTGCCTCAAGCTGGCAAAATAATTTTAAAGGCTGGTTATATTGGTGAAATTCGCTTTTGCGGCCAGAGATTCATTGCAGAAATTCGTGGGTTGTCGCAAAAGCTTAATGCCAATATCGGAAAGTATTACTCACCAACTTGTCGTACAAATTTTGGTGGTAGCCAATGTAAAATTAACTTATCTAAATACCAAAAACATGGTGTTGTAGTTAGCTTGATCCAAGGCAAAAGCTTTGTTATAGATAAATTGATATTTGAAAATGATTGGTACCTATATGGATTAATTAAGTTTATAACTGGTCAAAATAAAGATTTATCACTAGAGATAAAAGAGATTCATGAAAATATTATTTCTTTGATGTTGGAATTTCCTTATCAGATAAATGTTGGTGATGAATTTATTATCACCCCTGGTTGTGATAAACAATTCTCTACTTGTTGTGAGCGTTATAACAATGCGGTTAATTTTCGTGGTGAACCAACTTTACCTGGAATGGATGAAATTCTAAAAACTTCTGGTACGTTCAAGTGAACTTACTCTTCATTATTATCACATTCTTTCGTCATTCTTGCTATCTCCTTCGTCATTCCAGAGGAGGCATGGATCAAGTTCCAAAGCCAGGTCTAAGATAAACTAACTTTTGCCTACTTCATCTTTTTTTAGTTTGGCTGATGGGGTATTAAGTGGATTAATATTTCGTAACTTATCACGAATTGTATCTAAAGCTATTTGAGTTTTAGTAGCTTCATCCATTACTGCCGGTTCTGTCTTTGTAGTTTCTAGTTTTACCGCAACACTTGCTTTAGGTTGGGATTCTGCAACTTTAGTTTCTGCTGGAACAACCGGTTTTTTTGCTTTGGGCTTTAAATTTTTCACCTGATTTGCTTTTGGATCAATTTGCTGAGTAACTTCTAAAATAGGCGATATAACTTCCTTAGTAGGAGCCGCAATTACAGCCTCAGCTGGTACAGCAGGAGCCGGCGCTGTTTCAGTAACAGGTCCTGGTATAGCAGGCGCTTCTACCATAACCGCTTTTTCTTCGGTTTTAGCAGTGATTTGCTCTTTTGCAGGAGAGACGGGTATTATTTCAGTAACAGGTTCTAGTGTGATAGGAGCTGCTACTGTAACAGCTTTTTCTTCAGCTTTAGTAACAACTTGCTCTTTTGCAGGAGGAGCGGGTATTATTTCAGTAATAGGTTCTAGTATAGCAGGAGATTCTACTGTCGCAGTTTTTTCTTTAGCTTTAGTAGTGACCTGTTTTTTTGCAGAATCTTGTAATAAAGAAAAATCTGGGTTTTTCATTAATTTAATTTGAGCTTCTATTAAATCATAGTTTTTTATCGCACTATATCCTTCTGTTGTTGAAACCATTGCAATTGGCTCACCATCTACATACTGAACTAAGTCATATGCGTTAGGTAATAATTTTCCGTGTGCATCGACTCGATGCACAGATAATGTGAATGTCATGTCCTTTTTCTTACCTTCAGTTACAAAGTTATAAGTAGCATGATCATCGTTTTTGCTTACAATAATTTTGGAACCGCTTGGAAATATATATTCTTTGTCGTCAGTCCACCACATGTCATCGCCTTTTATAGCATTTTTAGCTTTAATTTTTGTGCGAGTGTCTTTTACCAGCTGTTCAGTATGGTTATCGACAGTAATTGCAGTTTCTTCTATAGGCATGTCTTTTTTACTCAAGCAATTATTTGATTGCAAGAATAATAATTGGCTTATCTGGTTATCATCTGTTGGTGAATCTAATGTTTTTAAATATTTTGCTTGTAATTCTTCCAGTAAATCTAAGCCTTCAACCATTCGTACGGGTTTTCTGGTCTCAACTTCATCTAAGCTTCCTTCTTTATCCCAGACAGTGAATTCCTTTCTAATCCCTTCTTTTTGTGCATGTGCAGCTTTAAAGATAGACAGCTGATCCAACAGATCATAATCAATCTGATGAGTTTGTAGTGCTGGTTGCAGCCTTTCTTTTAGAGTTTTTATATTTTTTTCTATTTCTTCGAGGGACATGGTAGTAGCAAGAGTTTTTATTTTCTCTTCATGAGTTAAGCCAGCTACAGACTGTAATGTCATATCTATTTTTTTCGTTTCAACATCAGCTGCGGTAAGAGACTTAGGCTCTGCAGAAGAAACACCAGCTTGTTCACAGAAAGTTGCGTAAGCTGCTTCTAACGTAGCAGATGGAGCATTTTCATTTGTCTCAAAAACTTCAGCTAGTTCTGTAATAGTATCGATATTGAGGTTTCTGGTTGGCAGAAATCTCATCATGTAAGATAGGGTGAGAGAATGCTTATCATTTTCTGGATCAGAGTTTCCAACAATGATATCAACAATGCCTGAATAATTTTTTGCCAATAGATATTGGTCAATCAGTAGTTTTTGTTGTTCTTCTATCATTCTTTTTGGCTTTTAAAAATAAAATTATTAACTTGTGTATAAGCTTATTACAAGAATATTACTCTCTTTATAAAGTTGTCAATAGCTTTAAAATTCTTAGTAAAGCATTGCCTACTAACTATAGATGTGAGTAAGTAAAAATACTCATCGTCATTCCTATATAGGCAAGGATGAAGATGGAGCTGGTGAATGTTATCTAGAATATGAAAGTTCATTTCCTAGCCTCTACTATGTTAACTATTATTTAACCATTTATCTCTAACATATAAGAATTATGTAATCATAGGAGGGTATATGCTACAATTATCCAAGCTTTTTAATCTGGTTAAAAATCTACCAGTTGCTAATGAATTAGAGGACAAGCTACACAACGAATTAGATCATCAAAAGCATCGTTTTAACGATAGGCTAAAGGCCAGGGGATATAATCTTGATGATCCACGTGTAGAAAAAGCTAGGATTGCGCATGCAGTAAGCCTGTATAAGGAAATGTCGCAGGGGCTTAATGTTTGTGCTAAGGAGTTAGAAAATCAGCTCAAAGATTCTGATGGTGGAAACAAGGAGCTACAAGAAAAATTATTATCCCTACAAAAGCAAATTGGGCAGATTTCTCAGAAAATGGGTGCTTATGCTCAGGCTATGCAACAAGATCAAAAAGTTCAGGAAAAAGAGTTAGCTACACAAAAAGAACTAGAAAAACGGTATGTAGAATTAGAGCGTAAAAAAGATAAAGAAAAAGAGTTAGAAAAAGAGCAAGAAAAAGCTAAGCAGTGGGATAAATTATTGGGGATGCTATTGCCGGCCTCATGGCATGAATCTTGGAAACAAAAAACTCAGGAAAGGCTTGAATCGCTTCATGCTGAGCTAGGTGAAGACAAAGAAAAAACCCCTAAACAACCAACTCAAGGTTCAACAAAAGTAATTGATTCAAAAGCAGTTGAAGTGCCTGATTTCTTTAAAAATGTTAGCGTCAGTGTTGGCTCTTCAATAGACACACCACAAGTGCCAACAACATTTTCTGCTTTAGAACGTAAACGCCGAGAAGCTAGGGAATTCGTGCCTCCCAAATTAGGTTAACAATTCCTTACCATTTTTTGTTTGCTTGTATCTAGAGTTAACGGGCAATTCTTCAAATTATTGTTAAAAATATATCGCTATTTGTTAATAAAGATGCTATTTTGCGTGCCTAATTAATTAATATTTAGCATCAAGAATAAATATGAGTGCAAATACGCATGATTCAGAAAATAAAGGTGAGCAACCTTCATTTTACAGCACCATAACAAACTACGTGACCAACGTTTGGTCCGACTACTCTAACTATATTACGTTTTCGCTGTCTTTTGTAGCTGCTCGTGCTTTCACACCTATTAAGTCAGGTGAAACTATGACTATACGTCTGCTTGAAGGTGGAGCATTGGCGATTATTGCCGCTCGCGTGGAGTATGGAGTAATCAATCAGCGCTTAAAAGATTATAGCTGGAGTTATTTACCAGTTATTGGCTTGTATTTAATTTAAACAAAATCCACTAAATGTTAACAATAATGTAGTCAATTTAGTTATTGCTAGTGGTGGAATGGCACTGGCAAACCAAGCTTGGCAAGCAAGTGATTTAAGTTATGTCATAATTCCAACAGTTAGTTATGCAGTTTGTGGGTTAAATCATGTTCCTAAGCCCTTAGCGGTTGGCCTTTCTATAGCCACAACTGTGATAGATGTTTCATCAAATTATAATGAAAATCATGCTAGTTGGATGTTGGCGGGAGCGCTAGTTTCAAATAGCATTGCTCATAAACTAAAAATAAATCCTCTGATAGGACTTGGGGTTGGCGGCGCAATAGGTGCAATTTTATCTAGATTTGAGCCAGTAATTCTAGATCAATTATTTACACCAGATCATTTTAAGAAGTCTTATGATGTTGTTAACAAATTTGTGGACCAAGATGAGTTTAATTTAGCTTTACAGCATTATTTAATTTATACCGTTAACATGGAGATTTTTTTAGGGTTTTTTGGCAATTATCTGATAAGAAAAGGCCAAGAATTAGATAATCAGGTGGTGGCAATTGGCAATGAAGATAATCCAAACATGAGGGCTGTAGAATTCAAGAAATTTGTCGTAATGTCTGTTATTTATGTGTTTAAGACAGCTATATCATATACAACTTTGAGATTAGTAAAGTTGAGCATAGATACTTATAATAAAAACCAGATGATTAATTCTATACAAAAAAATCTTTTGTTTGAGAATCTATTAATCGAAGATAACTTTATTCAGGGCGCAAAAAGTAATTATACTGAGCAAGCATATTTGACTGACATTGCAACTCTTGCTGATGATTTTGAAAGTATAAAATCATCAGTATTTGGATTACCCAAAATAATTCAAATAGGTAATATAGATTTATTTACTGCTGGAGGGTTAGCGGCAATTATTTTGATAGATTCTGTAATAAGCAAAATATTCACTTATATAGCTCGATCAAAACAAGAATATGAAAATCAAATGCTTAAATGTTCTTCAGCATTCGATCAAATGACTGTTTATGATAAGGAAAATGCTATTACTATTAGTCAAAAATATGCGTTAAATTATACACGCAAAAAATGGGGTGACCTAGAGCAATGCCAATATGACAACTCAGTATTGGCAGAATTATTTTCTAATCTAGATAAGATAGGAACAAGTTTTTATACCAGTGATGTATTATATAAAGCTATATATATTGGTAGGTTATTTACTTAATGAAGGTGGAACTATTCAAAAAAATGAATTATTTCTATATGCAAGGGCTCTAGAAGAAACAACCAATGCGATATTATTTAAAAGCAAACATATTGCTATCAATGAAAATGTTGAATCAGCAGTAACTAGACTTAGTGAATTAGCCAAATTGTTAGATACGGGAGACAACACTATAGCGAAAATAAGTTATGAAATTGATGAAACTGTTAATACTCTTACTATTTCAAATTTAAATTTTACACGTGGCAATCAAGAAAAACAGATTCACTTGTATGTTGATGGGTTAAAACTTTATATGGGAAAGATTTATGCTGTAACTGGGGAGAATGGGGCCGGAAAATCTTCTATTACAACTTTGCTGAAATATGTGTTTGATCATATTGCAGACCCAAGTTTTAATGTTACTAGTGGTCATATTATTTACCCAGGTAATTCAATCGCAATGATTCCGCAAAAGGATTATATTCCTTTTAACTCAAGTCTAATTGATATTATTCTACATCCTGATCAAGCGACTGATCTAACTCCAGTTGATGAAAATAAGATTATAGAGCTTATTAATGCATTACAAGTATTTAGAGATCCTTTTACCAGCAAAGAACTTTACGTGGTTAAAGATGATTTAAGAGATATGAGTGGCGGACAAAAGAAAAAGCTATTTATGATTAAGCCACTGGTTGAATGCCCAAAAGTTTTAGTAGCTGATGAAACCTTTGGTCCACTTGATCCTAGCGCGCGTAGCTTGCTTATGACCCAGATTAAAAATTCTTGTTTGAACGAATCAATTATTTTTGTTGTGTGGCACCAAAATAAAAATGAAGACAACACATCTTGTGTAAGAGATAAATTTTTTGATTATGAACTACATGTACAAAATGAAACTATAGTTTTGGGAGAAGTAGGGGTAGATTGCTTTCATTAAAACAGCGAATTTTTATCGATAACCAAGCGTTGACTATTAATTATAGACAGTAAATAATAATAAATTAAGGAAGTTCCTTCCTCTAGATATCGTTCCTATATTTCCGCCGTCCATTACTGCGCAGGCAGGAATCCAGTCCTAAAAATAATCTCAAGTTGTTTTTATCATTATAGATTATTTTACTATTGTTTTACTTGGTAGTGGTAATGCCAAGAACAAGTTATGTAATTTTAATATTTCATTCAAAAAATGGAATGATGTAAATTATAATTACACAAAATTTCTGACAGACCAGATAGTGGTTGCTGTAAATTATTGTCCTGGATAGCTAGAAAACTAGTAATTAGTTCGTTATTTTGTTTTAGAGTGAATATATCCTGTGTAGCACTTATACTAGCTACTATCCCATATGATCCCTCGTCATCATCTTCATCTTTATGGTTAGATAAATCTACTGCTCCCTCCTCATCTGCAGCTTGCAAATTAGGCGGTAAGATGTTAATACCAATCGAACGGGCTATCTGTATTACCTCTTGCAATAAATTAAGATCTTGTTCTTGTTCTATATTGATCAAATCTTGTAGGGCATTTCCCCAATCCCTAACAAATTGTTCTCTTAGGTTATTATTGTTAACCATAGCAGTACCTGTATCACGAAAGTTCAATAGATTAAACTGACCTAACATAGGTCGAGTGACCTGTATCCAGGCATTTTCAAATAACTGATCATGATGATTAAGATTAGTTAAGGCTAAAATGATATCAGCTAGATTTTGCAGATTAAACTCAGCTAATCTAAGTTGAGCAGCCTCTATCCAGGCATTCTCAAATTCCTGATCGGGATGGTTGAAGCGAGCCAGAAACCTGATAGTATCTATCAGCTCTTGTGGGTTAAACTCACCTAACCTAGGCTGAGCAGCCTGTATCCAGGCATTCTCAAAAGCGTTATCGCGAGCATTCTCATCCTGATCTTGGTGCCTAAGAATATTCAAAGCCCAGATGATACCAGCCAGATTTTCTGCATTAAGCTGATCTAATATAGGTTGAGCAGCCTGTATCCAGGCATTCTCAAATTCCTGATTATGATGATGAAGGTGAGCCAACGCCACAATGCCATCAGCTAGATCTTGTGGATTAAACTGAGCTAACATAGGCTGAGCGGCGTCTATCCAGGCATCTACAAATTCCTGATTATAATGATTAAGACGACCCAAAGCCCAGATAACGTTAGCCAGGTCTTGTGGGTTAAACTGACCTAACCTAGGTTGAGCAGCCACTATCCAGGCATCCACAAATTCCTGATTATAATGATTAAGGCGAGTCAAAGCTACAATGCTATTAGCCAGATCTTGTGGGCTAAACTGACCTAATAGAGGTTGAGCAGTCTCTATCCAGGCATTCTCAAAAATTTGATCATGATGGTTAAGAATGGCTAGAGCCCAGATAATAGTAGCTAAATTTTGTACGGTAAACTGGTCTAATCTAGGTTGAGCAGCCTCTATCCAAGCGTTCTCAAAAGCATTCTCGTTCTGATCCTGATGATTAAGAATAACCAAAGCCTCAATACTATCAGCCAGATCTTGTGGGCTAAACTGACCTAATCTAGGTTGAGCAACCTGCACCCAGGCATTCTCAATGTACTGATTATAAGGAAGATTAGCATGAGCCCAAGCTAAGATGCCATCAACCAGATTTTGTGGGTTAACTTGCTCCAATATAGGAGGGGCATCTATCGAGTGTTTCATATTATGCCTAATTAATATTGTATTTATATTAATAATTAAATTCTACACTAACTCAAATTTATTAGGGGAGCAATACTCTAAATTGTCATACCTATAAAGGTAAAACAATTTGTTGATCTTTATAGAATGAAGGCGAGAATACAAGAATGAGGAGAAGATTGGCATTTCTCCTCCATTAACTCTCATATAATTTTACTTACTTGTATCTAGTTAGCGGACAATGCCAAGAACCAGTTATGTAATTTTAATATTTCGTTCAAAAAATGGAATAATGTAAATTATAATTACATAAAATTTCTGAAAGACCAGATAATGGTTGCTGTAAATTATTGTCAATTTCAGTAGGTTGGGCTAGAAAACTAGTAATTAGTTCGTTATTTTGTTTTAGAGTGAATATATCCTGTATAGCATTTATACTAGCTACTATCCCATATGATCCCTCGTCATCATCTTCATCTTTATGGTTAGATAAATTTACTGCTCCATCCTCAGCTGCAGCTTGCAAATTAGGTGGTAAGATGTTAATACCAATCGAACGGGCTATCTGTATTACCTCTTGCAATAAATTAGGATCTTGTTCTTGTTCTTGTTCTTGTTCTATATTGATCAAATCTTGTAGGGCATTTCCCCAATCCCTAACAAATTGTTCTCTTAGGTTATTATTGTTAACCATAGCAGTACCTGTATCACGAAAGTTCAATAGATTAAACTGATCTAACAGAGGTCGAGCAGCTTGTACCCAGGCATTTCAAATAACTGATTGTGATGATTAAGATTAGCCAAAGCCAAGATGCTTCCAGCCAGTTCTTCTGCGTCAAACTGGTTTAACATAGGTTGAGCAGCTTGTACCCAGGCATTCTCAAATACCAGATTATGATGATTAAGATTAGCCAAAACCCTGATGCAATTAACTAACTCTTCTGCATCAAACTGATTTAACATAGGTTGGGCAGCTTGTATCCAAGCATCCTCAAATGCCTGGTCGCGATGATTGAAATCAGCTACAGTTAAGAGGTTCTCAATCAGAGCTTCTACATTAAGTTGACCTAGCATAGGTTGAGCAGCCCGCATCCAAGCAATTTCAAATTCCTGATTAGGGCGATCAAGATGAGCTAAAGCCCAGACGATATCAACCAGATTTTGTGTATTAAACTGACCTAATAGTAACATAGGCCGAGCAGCCTCTATCCAGGCATCTTCAAAATCCTGACTAGGATGATTAAGGCGAAAAAAAGCCAAGAGGAGGTCAACCAGATTTTGTGCGCTAAGCTCGCTTAATAGAGATTGAGCAGCATCTATCCAAGCATCTTCAAAATCCTGATCATCCTGATTATCATGATCAAGACTATCTAACGCCAAGATGATATCAGCTAGATTTTGCGGATTAAACTGACCTAATAGCGGTTGAGCAGCTTCTATCCAGGCATCTTCAAAATCCTGATCAGGATGATTAAGATGAGCAAAAGCCAAGAGGACGTCAACCAGATCTTGTGCGCTAAACTGACCTAATAGGGGCTTGGGGAGCAATGGAACAGCCAACCGACTTAAGGTCTTTCTATAGTTCTTAATGGTCTTAACTCACCACGTTTTACCTCATCTGGCATAGTGAAAGAATATCGACCGAGCATACAATCTAAAATGGGGCACTCTTATCTTTA
>CAMCSP010000033.1 GCA_945877755.1 Rickettsia typhi
TCAGGCCAACGTACCAGACTCAAATATTCTAAACACGACTCTTCAGTTGGAAACATATCCATTAATTCAATCAAATTTGACGGTTTAATATTCATAATAACCAATACTACATGTAGTAGCTAGTGGAGTCAACTGCATAGCCAGGTTAGATTTTATCAAAACAAATAAATATGATGTCAATCTCGTTGCTGTTGATAATGGTAGGACTTCAATAAAAGAAGCTATTTACTTAAAGGATCAAGAATTTTTGGGACTTTTGCTTGCCAATAACGTTGCACTAACTGATTATGAAGATAAGGAATATTCTTATACAAGTTATACTGGTGCTGATTTATTATTTGATTCTATAAAAAACGATTTTTCTTCCGGAGTAACTTTATTACTTAACTCTGGCATAACATTAGAAGATAAAAGAGCTAATAGCGATAACTCTCTTTGGCTAGATATTTGTTCTGACGTTGATATCTTAATTAATCAAAGAAAATATATTGATTTATTCCTAAAAAATGGCGCAAATATTGAAGGTTTGCAATGGAATATAAAAAATCAATTTCTAATATTAGTAGAGCAAGATTTTGAAAAAGCTAAATTATTACTTGATCAGCCTTACTTAGAAAAAAATATAGTATTATCTGAGTATTTTGTTAGGTGCACAAATTATAGTGACATTACACTTAAAATTATAGATTTATTCATAGAGAATACTGCCATTGTTAGTGAAATGGTGAGTAAAGCATTTTATGGTATCAAACGTGTCGAGAAACTAAAATTTTTGCAAAATAGGGGAATTGATATATTTGTTACTGATCAATATAATAACTTACTTGTGAATACTTTGACTGAAGAAGAACTAAAAGAGTTAAATATTACCAAGGAAGATTTTATAAAACACACAGTAAGTAAACTTGAATGTTTTGCCGTAAGCCCATTATTTACTGTTCAAGATCATACCCAACCACATAAAGTGATAGATTGGTTAGAAAGCAATAGCTACATTCAACAATGCCAACCATTTAAATTTTCCGGCACATATTTTTTGCTTAACTATCTTGCTCCTACATATATGAGAATTAAGGATGGTGGCGAATATGTAACCGAATTAAATGTACATAATCTCCTTCATTCCTTACCGCAGAATCCTTTAGCTGCTATGGTTCTAGAAATTTCAGCATTAGAATATATAAACCATAATGGCTATTTGCTAATAGCAAATAGTGTTATAGATGTGGGGGTATGGGAAATGTTTGGTGGTTTTGCTTCTTACGATGATAAGAAAACTGTATTGAGCAAAAACACCATAGAAAAGGATTTTAAAACCTTATTCATTCATGAATACATTCATCAAGCAATGCATATTGTTTTTGAACAAGCGGAACCGTATGCTAAAAATGATAATGAATCAAAAAATGCCTATGAGCAAACAATCAGATTAACTTTAGGTAATATTTATCAGAAATGGTTTACAAAAGAAGTTGATATAAGTAATTTTAATACTACTTGGGAATTAGGAAGTTATGTTCGCTCTGAAATCAGCAAAGATTTGGTTAGTTACTCAAATTCCTATTTAATTGGTTACTTTCTTTCTTCTTTAGATAGTTATATCCCTATATTGCATTTAGATCACGTTAATAATAATATAGGTTTGCGCATAAAAACCTCAATTAATTCTGAATATTCTGTCTATGATACAATATTATCGTTTTTGACTATCTATTCAACGAAGACTTATGCTCAAGAAGATGAGCATGCTGAATTTATTGCTTATTATTCCGAGACTTTTAGTAGCCCACCATCTCTAGAACTAGAAAAAGTGTTTGCTCCAGTAGCAGATTATATAGACAAATTCCTAATGGCGAATTTAACCCAATTTGCAGCTAATCACCCCAACCATCATTTAATTGAGGATAGTACTGTTGTTGGATTAATTGACTAATAAAAGTTTAACTCGTACCACTATTTAAGAAACTTCTAAGTTTCTTAGACCTACTAGGATGCTTTAGTTTTCTTAATGCTTTAGCTTCAATCTGCCTAATACGTTCTCTTGTAACAGAAAATTGCTGCCCAACTTCCTCTAAAGTATGATCAGTATTCATACCAATACCAAATCTCATCCTTAATACTCGCTCTTCACGAGGAGTGAGGCTTGCTAATACCCTAGTAGTAATTTCTCGTAAGTTAGATAAAATAGCTGCATCGACAGGTAGCATCGCATTTTTATCTTCAATAAAGTCACCCAAAGAGCTGCCATCCTCGTCCCCAATTGGACTTTCAAGACTAACTGGCTCTTTAGCAATCTTCATCACTTTACGAACTTTTTCAATAGGCATTGATAAACGCTCAGCAATTTCGTTAGGAGTGGGTTCATAGCCAAGTTCATAGGCCATTTGTCTGCTAGTACGCACAATTTTATTAATAGTCTCAATCATATGTACAGGTATACGAATCGTACGAGCCTGATCAGCAATAGATCTAGTAATAGCTTGCCTGATCCACCATGTAGCGTAGGTAGAAAATTTATAACCACGACGATACTGGAATTTATCTACAGCTTTCATCAGGCCAATATTACCCTCTTGAATTAAATCTAGAAACTGCAATCCACGATTAGCATATTTCTTAGCAATTGAAATAACCAACCTTAAATTGGCTTCTATCATTTCCTTTTTGGCCCTTCTTGCTAAACGCTCACCTTTTTGCACAGCCATGACTAATTTTTTAAAGTCTGAAATATTAACACCAATCTTTTCAGCAACGTCATCCATTTCTTTCAACAAAACCTTGATTTCATCATCTTCCTGATCGATAAAATTACCCCATTGCTTACTGACTTTAGACATCTTCTTTAGCCAAGCATCAGTTAAACTCTCGCCGGTAAAATACTTAACAAAATCTGCTCTGCTAATACCACTTTTTTCAGCCATTTTCAGAAATTTTAATTCAAAATTGACTATACGTTTACTGTATCCATAAAGATTATCGATTAGATATTCGATAGACTTATCATTGATGTGTAGCTCTTTTATACAATCAGCTAATTTAATTGATAATTTCTTATAACTAGTACTAGTTTTGGTTTGACCTTTTTTAAAGATATCTAGTAATTTTTCACAAATTTTTGCAATCTCACCAAAATTATCAAGCATTTTAGGCATTAAACTAGCTTCCATAGCTAATAAAGAAACGTTTTGCTCTTCGTCGTCATCATCATATGCTTCTTCACCTTCAGCTCCTTCGAACTCACCTTCCTCAACAGCTTCCTTTTCTCCATCAATAATTTGCATAGATTTTGCCAAATCTGAACTAGCTAAATTGTCTTCGCAGAAAGTTTCTTCAAGGTCAATCACATCACGTAGCAAGATTTTTTCATTAACTAAATCTTCAAACCACGCAATAAATTTTTTCATTGCCAGAGGTGTCTCACAAAGAGACGCAATCATAGAGTTTCGTCCCTCTTCAATCCTTTTGGCAATTACGATTTCATCTTCACGTGATAATAAACGAACACCACCCATATCTTTAAGGTATTGACGAACTGGATCATCAGTTATGCCAATCAGGACTTCCTCAACGGCCTCCACCTCACTTCCTTCTTCATTGACATCAAATTCATCATCGACAGCAAGATCAAACTCTTCTTCTTTAACAATACTATCAACTTCTAAAATATTTACACCAGCCTCTGAAAGAGAATTAAGCGCACCATCAATAATATCAGGAGAAAACAAATCAGCTGGTAGTAATTTATTAACCTCGTCAAAAGTTAAAAAGCCTTTAACTTTCCCAGCAGCCATTAGCTTCTTTAGTGAAGCATCAAGATTTTTAGACGCAATACCATTTTCAGGCTTACTTTCACTATTGTTTTCAATATTTTTGTTCACGCCTTTTTTATTCTTACTCATAAATCTCACTCTATTTTTTCTTTAATATGTTGTTCAAGTATTATAATTTCTTCGTGCAATGCTACCGCTCTCTTCATTGCTGCTTCGTCTAAGCTTTGCATCGCATTTTTATACTCCATTTTAAGTAACTCTAAATTGTAATTGTCAAAAGCCTCTTCCCATAATGTTACTATGTCAGTATCATTCTTTATACTAATTTTATCAATAAAATATGAATTATCCCCACATAAAAAATTTAATTGCGTGGGTGAGATTTTCTCACTAATCACCCCTTTTAAATAAATACTAAAATCTCTAGGGTCTTCTATAGTACTAGCACTTGTAAAACCTTCTTGCACTGCCTCATATATATCATGAGATAAATTAATCTTCGATTCGATCATGATAAAATTTTCAAAGACCTGACTATTTCTTAGTAAAAAGGGATATTCTATTATTAATGCTATTAAGCCCAGCTCACATCTTTGTAATGCAGATAAACTTTTAACATTGACTAGATCACCATTAATACCAGACTTATGCGCCTTTGCTTTACCTTGAGTTCCATAAGAGCTGAAGTTTTGCCACAGTCTATCATTAAAAAATTTTTTGTAAAACTGTTTCACACTAGGATGAGTTATTTCCTCAGCTAAGTCTAATAAATTCTTTTGTAACAAAGCCTTTTGTTCAGGAGTTTTAACTTCAAGCTTATGCAAAGTTGTATCCCACAACATTTCCGAAAGAGGGATTGGAGTATCAAGTAAAGACTGTAGGTGACTTTTTCCAAAATTCTTTACTACATCATCAGGATCATAACCGGCAGGTAATTTAACAAATTGTACTGAATAACCAGGTTTTAGCATAGGCAGTGCCAATTTAGCACATCTATCCATAGCATTAATTCCAGCTCTATCACCATCCATACATAAAATTGGATTAGGGCAATAACGCCAAATTTTTTGTAGATGCTCTTGAGTAATAGCAGTACCTAAAGTTGCAACAACATTAGTAATGCCAACAAGATTCAAAGCAATAACATCCATGTACCCTTCTACTATCACAATAGACTTATTTTTATTCCCTGAATTTAAAACAAAATTTTCTGCGTAAAGATTATGGCCTTTTTTAAATATGATAGTCTCAGGAGAGTTTAAATATTTCGGTGCATTATCACTTTCAGTAAGCAGCCTACCACCAAAACCGATAATGCGACTTTTGCTATCATAAATTGGAAAGATAATCCGATTGCGAAAACGATCGTAAACCTGAGCCTTAGGCTCAGTAATTAATCCAGCCCCTATCATCTGCTCTTTAGTAACATTCTGAGTCAGCAAGAATTTATACAAACCATCTGTATTATCAGGAGCAAAACCTAAATTAAACTTTCCAATCACTTCATCCGTTAATCCACGACCGGCTAGATATTTAAATGCTTGTAAACCCTGTGTTGAGCATAGCTTTTCATTAAACCATTTAGCAGCCATAACCATAACCTGATACAAGCTGGCTAGCTTCTGCATTGAGCTGATTTCCGCTTCAGTATGATTTTCTGGTATAGCAATTCCATGTTCTTGGGCTAAAGCCCTTACAGCCTCAACAAAATCCAAACCTCTAGTTTCAACAGTAAACTTAACGATATCTCCGTGCTCCCCGCAGCCAAAGCAATGATAGAAGTTTTTATCATTATTAACGGTAAATGATGGGGTCTTCTCACTATGAAAAGGACATAAACCATAATATTCCTTCCCGCGCTGTAGCAATTTTACCTTTTGACCAACAACGTCTGATATCCTGATCCTCTCACGAAGCAGATCAATAAACTCAGAAGAAAAATACATAAATCCTCTATCTATTGTTGAAAATTAAATCATTATATACTATTAATACTGATCATGTAATAGCAACCTATAATAATTTCTTGACAAACCTATCACATTGAAAGCTGGTCAAGCAAGTATTTAACAAATTAAAAATAATAAAAACAAAGGAAGAACAATGCAAAATTTCCCGATGACTGCAAAAGGATTTGCAAAACTAACAGAAGAGCTAAAGCATTTAAAAACAGTCGAGAGGCCTTCTATTATTAAAGCTATTGCGGAAGCAAGGGCACTTGGAGATCTTTCAGAAAATGCTGAATATCACTCTGCTCGTGAAAAACAAAGCTTTATTGAAGGCAGAATTATAGAATTAGAAGACAAAATCGCTAGATCAGAAGTTATTGATATATCAAAACTATCAGGCGACATAGTAAAATTCGGTGCAACTGTAAAACTGATTGAGTGTGAAAATGATAATGAGCGTATTTACCAAATAGTTGGAGAATATGAGGCAAACTTAGATCATGGACTAATCTCAATTGCT
This sequence comes from Rickettsia typhi, assembly GCA_945877755.1. GTDB lineage: Bacteria > Pseudomonadota > Alphaproteobacteria > Rickettsiales > JABSSG01 > JAGVLN01. The sequence goes on from CAMCSP010000033.1 coordinate 6,240, forward strand.
TCACCTCTTGCAAGAGCTATTATCGGCAAAAAAATTGATGATACAGTTGAAGTAATAACTCCAAATGGAGTGAGAGAATATCAAATCTTAGAAGTGGAGTTTAAGTAATCACGATCTAACTATTAAATGACTTATCAAAATAATTGATTTATACTTAAATTCTATACTTTAACAGTAACGGCTTGATATGCTAATAAATATAAAGAAGAATATTCTAACCATAAGCGCTGCCCTTTGCTTGATAAGCAATGCAGCATTTGCTTTTGTTGGAGTTTATATTACTAAAGATGGAAGCAATGTTATTAGCTCTCAATCAAAAGTAGTTATTGCCCATAAAGATCAAAAAACAATTCTTACTGTAACCAGCAACTTTGACACTTCCGCAACTAATTTTGCTTTGGTTATACCAGTGCCATCAACTGTTAAAACAGCTAACATCCGTTATGTTGATTATGAAACACTAAATAAGCTATATAATTATACCTCTCCCCGCCTAATCGAATATATAGATTACGACCCATGTAACCCTGAGTCCTTAAAAAGACCACCAATAGTTACAACCCAAAGTTTTACTACCATAGACATGGATAAAGCCATTGCCTTGGAAACCGACAGCCCTCAAATCATCTCTCCAAGTAATGTAATTATTTTAACTTCAAAAGAAAGCATCGGCATCGATATTACCCTTAAAAAATATGGTTATAATGTACCGCAAAACTATTTGGATGTTCTAAAAGAATATCATGAAAAACAAATGAAATTCATTATTATTGAAGTGATAAAAGACAATAATAATCTTGCCACATGGCTACAACCAATACAAATCGAGTATGAATCAAATCAACTCTCTTTACCGGTTAATATTGGATCATTAAACGCCCCAGAAAATCAAAAGCATGATATGCTATTATTCACATTATCTAATCAAGGAGAAATGTTAACAACAAATTATGAAACAAAAAACATGCCTGGTAATCTTGATTTACCAGTAACATCTATAAACGAATTTACAAAATTCTATGATGAGTTTATGAACAAAATTTTTAAAGTTCATCCTAATATTATTCGTAAGGAATATTCTTGGCCAATGGGAGCATGCAAGCCTTGCACTTCTGCACCCCTATCAATTGATGAATTATCAACACTTGGGACATTCTGGTATCATTTGCCCAAAGAGGGAAGAATGGGCTTAGTAGCACCTTTCTCAGCTATATACGTTACCAGGCTGCATACTCAATATGCTTATAATACATTTAAAAATGACTTAACTCTTGAAGAAGATAATGAAAGAAAGAAATATCAGACATATTTCAATATCAAACATCCTATTCCCGCAGATCAATCTAAATGCGGTAATAAATATACAATTGAGTTAAAAAAAGCCCAAGAACAACAAAATAAGAATTTACAACTATCTCAGTAGAACATTATTTTTTTAGATAGTCTTTTGCCAGAATTTCTGCAATCTGCACAGCATTAAGCGCCGCTCCTTTACGTATATTGTCTGACACCACCCATAAACATAGGCCATGTTCTACGCTAGAATCTTTTCGTATTCTTGAAACATAAACCATATCCTCACCAACACATTCAATTGGAGTAGAAAATTTGTCCTGTTGCTTAAGAACTACCACCCCAGGCATTTTTGATAAAACCTTAACAGCATTATCGACAGTGATCTGATCATAAAATTCGATATTCACTGCTTCACTATGACCAACAAATACAGGTACACGCACACAAGTTGCCACTACTTCAATATCTGGGCTTAAGATTTTTTTTACCTCATTACGCATCTTATTTTCTTCTTTAGTAAAACCGTCTTCGTCAAATATATCAATCTGAGGGATAAGGTTGAAAGCAATTTGCCTAGAAAATTTTTCAGGAGGCATCTTTTTGTAACTAAAAATAGCTTTAGTTTGCTCATACAACTCATCCATTCCCTTCTTTCCAGCACCAGAAACTGATTGATAAGTTGCAACCACAACTCTTTTGATCCTAGCTAAATCATGCAAAGGCTTAAGCGCCATTACTAATTGAATTGTTGAACAATTAGGATTAGCAATTATATTTTTCTTTTTATAATCCTTGATTTGAGTACCGTTTACTTCTGGAACTATCAAAGGTATATCTGGATACATTCTAAAATGAGAAGTATTGTCTATAACTACACAGCCAGCTGCAGCTGCTATGGGCGCATATTTAGCTGATACAGTTCCTCCAGGTGAAAATAACGCAATATCAACAGGAGTAAAGTCAAAATCATCCAAGGATTTAACCTTTAATATTCTTTCCTCACCAAAGCTAACCTCTTTACCAAGAGACTGTCGTGACGCCACAGCTTGAATAGTTTCCACAGGAAAATTCCTTTCGGCAAGAATTGCTAACATTGACGTCCCAACATTACCGGTTGCACCAACCACCGCTACATTATATTTCATACCCTTACTCATAATTTATTTTTTATCAGACAATGTTAAAAACGTATGTCGTAATTGCTCATCTTCAGAAAATAATCCTAAAAGATGATGAGTCCTAACCTTAACGCCATCCTTACTTGCACCGCGACAAGACATACATTCATGCGCAGCAATTATAGAAACTGCAACACCAAAAGGCTTAAGACAAGAATCAATAGTATTAGCTATTTGAGCAGTAAGCCTTTCTTGAATTTGCAATCTCTTCGATAAAATATCAACAATTCTTGCTATCTTACTTATACCAATCACCATTTTATTAGGCATATAAGCCACATTAGCAATTCCTTTAAAAGGCAGAAGGTGATGCTCACAAAATGAAATAAAATTTATATCTTGCAATAAAACCATACCATTATAGCCATCTATATCAGTAAAAGTTTTATTGATAACTGTAGTCGGATCTTGAGTATAGCCTACAAAACATTCCTTATAGCTTTTTAAAACTCTTTTAGGAGTTTCTAGAAGACCAGCTCTGCTAGGATCATCACCCAACCAACTAATTATGGTCCGCACTGCCTCTTCAGCTTGGTCCTGTGTAGGTTTTACAATTTTATCGTTCATTAATTACTCTCTTGAAAGCATTTACGAAAAAACGCACTATAACATATATACACAAATAATAAACCACCAATTAGTGCTAACAAGCCGCCAGCGCCCATAAAACCAAGCGCAGTAGTAGCTTTAGCTGACAATGCTTCACCAGGAGTTTTCCTTAAAGCCCCATACCCTCCAGAAACTGCCAAACCTGTAATATGCATCATCTGCCCAACACAATAAAAATATGGAATTAGTTTAATAAATCTATTTTTAGAAAAATGGAAATTTAAACGAGTTAAGTACAAATATACCAAGCCCATCAATGCAATCGTAATCCCAATGATTGAACCATGGTAATGTGCAGGAATTATAGTATTACTATCGTTAATCCAAAAACTCATAACCCCGCCGCTAAAAAACAAAACCATCGATGAAACTAGAGCAGCATACTCAAAGCAATAATAATCTAAATTATTACTCTTGATCATTTTAAAGATCAAATATACTGCCAGTAAACTAGAAGATATCCCGGCAAAATAACACATATGTATAGTAAAAATCAAAGTATACTCTACCGAAGCAATATCAAGCTTACTACTTATAATTAAGAGCGGTAAAATTAATGCCACATTTATGAATGCAATGAAAATCAACATTTTATCCTGCACTAAATCCTTTCCGGAGACCCTTCCATATAGAATTAACCAAGCAAATTGCATAAGTTGAACATACATAAACTGCAATATATGCCCTCCTCCCCAAAACAATTTTTCGAAATAATCTTGAGCACCAAATACTACAATATGATCAGTTTGCTGCAATTTATAATAAGCTACATAAATACAGATGATGGCAGCCAAAGTAATCATAGCTGAAGTAAGCGCATAAAAGCAATTCTGGTCAAAAAGTTTCTTAATAATGTTACTAATGATAAATCTATATAAAAAATGAACATTATTAATCAATACAGAACAAGCAAAGAGCGCCAAACCAAAAGCAAAAAGAAAATTTTGCAAAATTGGAACGTAATTATTCATAAAAGGCAATCCTTCGTACAATGGCGATATTGCCAACATCGATGCTCCAAATGCGGCCAAAATAAACATTACTAATGAAATATTACTATAAAAGTACAAACCTATCAAAGCTGATTGAATAGCACAGAACCACACCAAAACAGATAGATCGACATGAACAATAAGTGCCGAACGAAAAAAATCTTTGTATGGAATAAAATCATATAAAATAGGCGTACGTAACAATACTAACATAATCGAGTATAGGCCAGCGATTGCAACTGCTGAGACAGCTAGAAATAACCAATAAGACATGAGTTTGTTATTTTGTATGTCCATATCCAAAATGATAGAAGCTAAAAATTAAATAAATTCATATCACATTATGCTAGCTTTGCCTATAACTTTACTAAATGAATTAAAGTTTTTAAACCACTTGCTCTTGAATATTTAGAAGTTGTATGCTATATTACTATCTGTGAATTTTATTCTTAATGAGGTGCTCGTATGAATTTAACAGCGACCGCTCTTTCTACGCCAAGTGGCGGTTTAACGCAATATCTGCAAGAAATCAGAAAATACCCTGTGCTCTCGGTAGAGGAAGAATATGCCTTAGCCAGGTCTGTAGTAGAACATCAAGACATTAGTGCTGCACATCAACTTGTAACCAGCCATTTGAAGTTAGTAGTAAAAATTGCGCTCTCAATGCGAGGATATGGTATATCTTTGATGGATTTAATATCAGAGGGTAACATTGGTTTAATGCATGCAGTAAAGAAATTTAATCCGGAACTTGGACATCGCCTTTCTACTTATGCAATGTGGTGGATTAAGGCGTCTATCCAAGAATATGTTATTAAATCTTGGTCTATGGTTAAGATCGGAACTACTGTCGCACAAAAAAAATTATTCTTTAACTTAAATAAACTTAAACAGAAAATTCGTAATTTCCATTCACGAAGCCATGACCATTTATCCAACGAAGACGTAGATGTAATAGCAACCCAATTAAATGTTACACATCAAGAAGTTAAAGAAATGGATACTAGGCTTTCAGGAAATGATTATTCTTTGGATAATCCCATTCATAATGATGATGGTGATAGCACAACCCTGCTTGATTTTATTCCTGAAAACAGAGCAAACCAGGAAGTAATCTTGGCTCACTCTCAGGAAGAAAACCTTAAGAAAAAACTATTCAATAAAGCTATGTCCACGCTTAACGAACGTGAACAAGCGATTATTTCAGCTCGTCACCTACAAGATGATCCTGAGACACTTGATATACTAAGCAAAAAATACAATATTTCACGCGAACGTATTCGTCAAATCGAAACCAGAGCGCTAGAAAAATTAAAAGAATATGTCAAAAACTAGCTTCTTAAAAATAATTTAAAGATACTGAAAAGAAAGAATTATTCTTTGGCATGTAATATTAGAATCACTCCTAATGAAATAACGATAAGAGTTGAGGAGATTGCTGCCAAATAGCTTGGTATAGAACCATTAACCCCTAGAAGAGTTACAATCTCATTAAAGAAAAATAAAATAAATCCGCTACTTAAACCATAAAAAGCAACCCTTATAGAGGAGACAAAGCGCATTGGCTTTAATGCAAATGATGCAGCAATTAAAATCAGCCCGCACATCAAAAACGGACGAGCCAAAATTTTGTAAAAATAGGCAGAATGTTTTAATGCAGAATATCCAGATGCTTTCAATATTGAAATAAAATGCCACAGCCTCCAAATAGAAATAGAATCAGGATTAACAAAGCTATTTTTTAGATCATATTCTTTAAAAGATGTTGGTAATTGTATCAATGATTCTTTTTGAGTTAATTTATGCACATGAAAAACCATGCTATTATTTAATAACCACTCTCCTTTTGAAAGAGTCGCTGTTTTTGCATCAATTCTCTTAAGGAAATTATAATCTTTATCCAAAATAAGGAACGAAACCTCGACTAATTGCGAACTCTTAGCATTAAGGTATTTTGCATGAACAACTCTTTTTTGTTGCTCTGGAGACTCGAATTTATCAATAAACCATAAACCAGAGCTTGAAAAAGATAATGTACTAGTGGCATCGCCAAGATAATATTTACTCGCCATTTTGCGGCTATAGTCCGTTAGTGAAGTTGATATAGGATTCAACACTGTTATAAACAACACACCGAAAGTAAAGGTAACAGCTAAAAATGGAAATAAAAATTGCCAAATCGAAATTCCGCTTGCCTTAATAACAGTATATTCATTGCTCTTAGAAAATTTTGTAAATGCTAAAATTGCTGAAATAAACATCAAAAATGGAATTGTTTCATGTAGCAATTCAGGAATTTTAAGAAAAGCAATTTTCGTAATTACGTCAAAACCAACATGCTTACCTACTGAGCTATTTAGCAAGTCAATGTAATTGCCTACAAGGAAAATAACAGCAACCATAGCCGAAACAACAGCAATCACCTTACAAAATTGTTTACCAAGATAAAGAAATAAAATCTGATACATGAATAATATAAATGGTGGGCCTGGTAGGACTTGAACCTACGACATATCCGTTATGAGCGGAGTGTTCTAACCAACTGAACTACAGGCCCGGTTTTATGCTCAAATATTTATAATCAGTATATATAAATATGTCCAGAATAAATTTTGTCTAACATACGATGTGGCTAATTTACAATAATTTGATTGGATTCTTTCATATATAATATAGTGTACAAAACCGAGTTTCTGCTAAGAAGTTGTGGAACTCCAGCCATATTTCAACTAATAATTTATAAAGGCTGGTTTCCTCTTGTGTAGATTGTTTTTTTATCCTAGCTTTGATTCATAACATTTTTTATAAGAAGGGATTATTATGAAGACAGCCGAGAGGATAGATATGAAAGAAGTTATTGATGATATATTAAGTTTACCTAGGCAAATGCAGGCTGATAAAATAGAAAAAATGTCTAAAGACGAGGCCTTTTTGAAAGACTTTGCTGCAGAATTGTTGCCTTTAGCAAAAGAAAAAGGCTATAAGCTTGGTGCACTTGTACAATATAGCAGGCTTCCTGTCTCACTGTTAAAAACTAATATAGTGCAGTTTTTAAAACAATTTCCGGAAGTAGCTAACACAAGATTAGCCTTAGATAGAGAGTTTCCTGACGTAAAAGAAAAGATAAACGCAATTATTGATGATTTAAATGCCGATCGTATTCCTATATCAAGGCTTCACGAATTATTACATGTAAATTTTTTTGATAATGATCATAGCTATACACAGGAGGGTAAAGAAATCCCAGGTGCAATCTCCAGAACATTTCTAGGTTATGCATTACCTAAAATTGCGGATCTGGATGTATTTTTAGATGATATGAAAGAACAATTAGGAGACAAAGAGTTTGATTCATATATGAACACGCCAAATTACCTCAGCGCTGATCTCAAAGTGTCTGTTGGTGATTTATATTTAAAAGATTATGGTCCAATAAATTCACTTGAAAGAGCAGCATTAACTGAAGATAAGAAGAAGATTCTACGGGA
>CAMCSP010000034.1 GCA_945877755.1 Rickettsia typhi
GATTAGGATGGAAAGTATTTTTACCACTGACATTATTTTGGGTGGTATTAGTGGCAAGTGTGTTATTATTTTCTGGAAACTTACCACAATGATGAGGTATTAACTTAATGATCGCGATTTTAAAACGTACATTTAGAACATGGTTTTTGACAGAATTGTTGGCCGGCATGTTTTTGACTTTGAAATATTTATTCAAAGCTAAGGTGACTATTAACTATCCTTATGAAAAAAGTCCAATAAGTCCCAGGTTTAAGGGAGAGCATGCTCTTAGGCGTTATGCAAATGGTGAAGAAAGATGCATAGCTTGTAAGTTATGTGAGGCTATATGTCCTGCTCAGGCTATTACTATTGAAGCCGAAGAAAGGAATGATGGCAGCAGAAGAACTACACGATATGACATTGACATGACTAAATGTATTTATTGTGGTCTATGTCAAGAATCATGTCCTGTTGATGCAATTGTCGAAGGTCCAAATTTTGAATTTTCTACTGAAAGCAGAGAAGAGTTATTTTATGACAAAGAAAAATTGTTGCGTAATGGAGATGTTTGGGAGCAGGACCTAGCTAAGAAATTAAATGCGGATTATCCGTTTAGATAAGAGTTTTTATGATAATATATAATTTATTATTTTACGTATTTGCAACATTAGTTGTGATTGCTTCTTTGGGTGTGGTTTCTGTTAAGAATCCAGTCTATTCAGTATTATTTTTAATCTTTGCATTTTTGAATGCAGCAGGGTTATTCGTGTTATTAGGTGCAGAGTTTTTAGCAATGACTTTGATTATTGTTTATGTTGGCGCAGTTGCGGTATTGTTTTTATTTGTAGTGATGATGTTGAATATTAATCTTGCTGAAATCAAGGAAATTGTTATAAAGCGTTATGTAGTGCTTTTGATGATTGGTCTAATGTTGCTAGTTGATTTGGTAGCGGTAATATATAGTTCAATTTTTACAAAAAAAGTTACTGCTTTGCCTGCTGTTTCAATAAAAGGCTTTGCTAACCTTACTAATACAGAAGCTATAGGTATGGTTTTATATACTAGATTTTCTTTGCCATTTGAAATTAGCGGATTGATTTTATTAGTGGCTATGATAGGTGCTATTACGTTGACTTATAGAGTAACGGACAACTTGGTTAAAAAGCAAAATGTAAGTAAACAATTATTACGTAATAGAGAAACTGGTATGAAGGTAATGTCTGTTAAGGTAGGCGAGGGTGTAGATGCAATTTCTAACAAATGATATTTCAAGCATTAGCTTGATACATTTTTTATTTTTAGGAGCAATAGTTTTTACTATAGGTGTTTGTGGCATAGTGCTTAATCGTAAAAATATCATTATTATTTTGCTCTCTATAGAATTAATACTACTTGCAGTAAATATAAATATGGTAGCGTTTTCAGTTTACTTAGGTGATCTTGTTGGCCAGATTTTCTCAGTTTTTATTTTAACTGTTGCAGCCGCAGAGGCAGCAATAGGGCTTGCTATACTAGTAGTGTGTTTTAGAAATCGTGGCAGTATAGAAGTAGAACATATTAACAAGATGCATGGTTGAACTTATGATAATGTATATTTTGTTCTTGCCACTAACAGCTGCGATTTTTACTGGTTTGCTTTGTAAAAAAGTTTCAAATAGTTTTGCGCAAATATTTAACTCATCTCTGTTAGTTATTTCTGCGCTTTTATCTTTGTTTGTGTTTTATGATATTGTGGTTGTTGGAAAAATTTTACAAGTTGATTTATTTAACTGGATTGATTTCGGCAATTTTACGATAAAATGGTCAATATATGCAGATAGCTTGACTGCAATTATGCTGGTGGTTGTTACTATTATATCAAGCATTGTACATATTTATTCTATAGGTTATATGCATGATGATCCTAATGTTCCTAAATTCATGGCATATCTATCATTATTTACTTTCTTTATGTTAATGTTGGTAACATCTAATAACTTAGTGCAGTTGTTTTTTGGTTGGGAAGGGGTTGGGTTATGCTCATACCTACTTATAGGTTTTTGGTATCAAAAACAATCTGCTTGTGATGCAGCAGTAAAAGCTTTTGTTGTTAATCGTGTTGGTGATGTATTCTTTGCAATTGGTATTTTTAGTATATTTTTTATGTTTGATAGCGTTGCATTTGATCAAATTTTTGCAAATGTTGCTGTTTATAAAGATCACTATATGTCAGTTATGGGGATGAGATTTCATACATTAGATTTTGTTTGTATTTTGCTTTTTATTGGGTGTATGGGAAAATCTGCGCAAATAGGATTGCATACATGGTTGCCTGACGCTATGGAAGGTCCAACTCCTGTGTCTGCATTGATTCATGCGGCCACAATGGTAACTGCGGGTGTATTCTTAGTTGCAAGATGCTCACCTTTGTTTGAGTATGCCCCTTTTGCTCTTGATATGGTCACTGTTGTTGGAGCGGTTACTTGTGTTTTTGCGGCGACTATTGCTTTGGTACAAAATGATATTAAAAAGATTGTTGCTTATTCCACTTGTAGTCAGCTGGGATATATGTTTTTTGCTTGTGGTGTTTCGGCTTATCCTGCTGCTATTTTTCATTTATTTACCCATGCTTTTTTTAAGGCATTGTTATTTCTTGGAGCTGGAAGTGTAATTCATGCATTATCTGGTGAACAAGACATTACAAAAATGGGCGGCCTATGGAAAAAAATACCATTTACTTATGCGATGATGTGGGTCGGTTCTTTAGCTTTATGTGGTATCTGGCCATTTGCCGGTTATTATTCAAAAGATGCAATCATTGAAGCTGCTTACGTTTCTGGCAGTGGGGTTGGTGAATACGCATTTAGTATGGGAGTTTTTGCTGCTTGTTGTACGGCTTTTTATAGTATTAGGTTATTAATTTTAGTTTTTCATGGAACTTCTAAAGTACCAGCGAAATTAAGTAAGCATATCCATGAGCCATCTTTAACAATGATTGTACCGCTAGCATTGTTGTCTTTAGGGGCAGTATTTTCTGGTGTTATTGGTGATAAGATATTTTATATTTTATCCCCTGGCTTAGAGTTTTGGCATAATTCTATAACTATTTTGGCGCAACCTAATATTCTTGAAAAAATTCATCACTTACCTATAAGTATAAAAATTACCCCTCTTGTAGCTGGAGTAGGCGGAATGATTTTGGCGTACATCTTTTACATTACTCATCCGAATTTACCAAAAATAATTGCAGCAAGATTCTCGTGGCTGTATGTTGTGGTGTATAATAAATATTATGTAGATGAATTATATGATGTGTTGATAGTGCACAATCTAAAAAGATGTGCTAACTATTTTGCTAATACTACGGAAGTAAAGGTAATAGATGGTTTTGGGCCAAATGGATTTGCCTCTGTGGTGAATAGAATGTCAGGTTATTTTAGTAAACTACAAACCGGTTATTTATATCATTACGCATTGGTAATGTTGTTGGGTTTTGTGATATTTTTAACTTGGTATATGTTAATTTTTGCTTGAGGGATTGATAGAAAAATGCTTAGTTTTCCTTGGTTGTCATTGACTGTATTTTTCCCGTTTTTGGGTGTTATTTTTATTTTGCTATTTGGCAATGATAAAACAGAACAAGGAAAATTTTTTATTAAGGCTTCATCTTTATCTGTTTCGATTATTACTTTCATTATCACCTTGGTTATTGCTTTAAATTTTGTTGTTGATGAACAATCATCAGCTTATGGGGTATATCAATTTGTAGAGCAGTTAAATTGGTTTAAAGGTTTAAATATTCAGTATCACTTGGGTGTGGATGCAATCTCACTTCCTTTTGTTTTGCTTACTTCGTTGTTAACGATAATTTGCATTTTATGTAGTTGGAACTCAATTACGGTCAGGGTAAAAGAGTATTACATGTTGTTTTTATTACTTGAAACTTTAATCTTTGGAGTGTTTTTATCTCTTGATATATTGCAGTTTTATATTTTTTTCGAGGCAGTTTTAATTCCAATGTTTATTATTATAGGAGTTTGGGGGGCAGAAGATAGGATTTATGCTGCAGTTAAATTCTTTTTATACACATTGGCCGGCTCAGTATTATTTCTGTTAGCAGTGATATATATTTATATTGAAACTAACACTACTAATATGGTTGAGCTAACATCTTTGTTGCCACAATTGCCTTTGATAGTACAGAAGTTTTTATGGGCAGGATTCTTTTTAGGTTTTGCTATAAAAGTTCCAATGTGGCCAGTGCATACTTGGTTGCCTGATGCTCATGTGCAGGCTCCTACAGCTGGCTCTGTAATTTTAGCTGGAATTTTATTAAAGCTTGGGGCTTATGGCTTTATTAGATTTTCTTTAGCAATGTTGCCTGAAATCAGTTACTTATTTCGTGATTTTATATTTGTTTTAAGTAGCGCGGCAATTATTTATGCATCATTAGTAGCTTTTGCTCAAACGAATATGAAAAAATTAATTGCATATTCTTCAATTGCTCATATGGGGTATGTAACTAATGGTATTTTCGCAGCTAATATACAGGGGTTGCAAGGGGCAATTATGCAAAGCATTAGTCATGGTTTGATTTCGGCTGCATTATTTATATGTGTTGGTGTACTGTATGATCGTGCTCACACAAAAGAGATTGCTGAATATGGCGGGGTAGCAGAGAAAATGCCATTATTTGCTGTAATATTTATGTTTTTTACTTTAGGTTCTATTGCGTTACCAGGTACTAGTGGTTTTGTAGGTGAATTATTAAGCTTGATAGGTTTGTATAACATTAATATATATTATGCCATTATTGCAACAACCGGCATGATTTTTGGAGCTGTATATATGTTATGGTTATATGGTAAGGTGATGCTTGGTGTTTTGAATAAAACTCATGTAAAATCTCTTGTTGCTTTAAATAACTATGAGGTAATAATTTTTATACCGTTAATTTTAATTGTCTTGCTTCTAGGAGTGTATCCATCTATATTGACAGACCTTACAAAAACAACATTTTTATCATTAATTAACTACATTAATTTTTACGCATGATTGATAGTTTTTTAGCATTTTTTTCTATTTCTTCAGAGCTCGTTATTGCTCTTGGGGCAATGTTAATATTACTTTTAGGGTTAATTAAAAAAGACTATGGTCAGTTGATTATTTATTTAGGAATACTATTTTTATTCTTAGGTTTGTATATAATTACGTTGAATTTTGGTCATGATAAATCTGTATTTTTTAATGGCTTAATTGCAGCTAATGACTATGTAAGTCTTATGCAGATAGTTATTATAATTGGTACTATATTAGCTTTGTTGATATCTGCGTCGTATGGAAATATAAATAAATTATTTATTAGTGCAGAATTTACTGCACTAATATTATTTTCAGTAGTTGGAATGCTAATTATGCTTTCGGCTAATGATTTTATATTATTGTACTTGGGGTTAGAACTTCAAAGTTTATGTTTATATATATTAGCAACTTTTGATCGTGACAATATTTTGTCATCAGAAGCAGGGTTAAAATATTTTGTTTTAGGGGCGCTTGCTTCTGGTATTTTATTATATGGCATATCTTTAATATATGGATTTAGTGGTACGATTAATCTTACTGAATTTTCAACTTTATATCAAAATGCCGTTGAGAATTCTGTTTCTATAGGTGTATTGATTGGAATGATGATGGTTGTTGTTGCTTTATCCTTTAAAATTGCAGCCGCACCATTTCATATGTGGGCTCCAGATGTTTATCAAGGATCTCCATTTCCGGTAACAGCATTTTTTGCTATTGTACCAAAAATTGCTGCGGTGGCTCTTTTAGCAAAATTATTACTCGTTCATTTTGATATTTGGCTTGATTCTTGGTTACAAATTATCACGTTCCTTTCAGTTGCTTCAATGATTATAGGTTCATTTGGTGCAATAAAACAAAATAACCTTAAGAGATTACTTGCATATAGCGCAATTGGGCATGTTGGATATATGCTTATAGGATTAGCAACACAAAATGAGTTTGGTTTAGAATCATTAACTATCTATATGATTGTTTATGGTCTTCTTAGTGCTGGTATCTTTGCTCTAATTACAATGATACAAATTAAAGGCAATGAAAATTATGAGTTAGCAGCTTTAACAGGTTTATCTAAAACCCATCCTATAATTGCTTTCTCTATAACAACTATTATGTTATCTATGGCTGGTATACCACCTTTCGCTGGGTTTATTATAAAATTTTATATCTTTACTGCGGCGGTTAAATCTGGTTTGTATTTTTTAACGGTAATAGGATTATTAACTAGCGTTGTATCGGCTTATTATTACTTAAAAGTGATAAGAATAATGTACTTTGAGGATGATAGTCGTATTAAAACTTCTAAGAATTACCATTTTGGTGTAATTTTAGTTGCAATAGGTGTTGTAGTTTTTAATATTCTATTTTTTGTGATACCATCAAAGTTTAACGCTATAGTTTTTTCATCTATAGTAAGTTTAGTAGGTAATATATGACAAAGCATTGGTTACATAAATATAATCTTTTGATGTATGATCACGTTGATAGCACAAACGCTACTGCTCTTCGTCTTATGCAAAGTGGTGTTAAGGGTAATTATATAATTTTCTCTAAGCAACAAACTGAAGGAAAAAGTAGATATGGAAGCGAATGGTTTTCCCCTAAAGGTAATTTCTTTTTATCATTGTTACTAGAGCCAACATTTACTGTTCAATCTGGTGCAGAGCTTTCATTTGTAACTTCTTTGGCAATAAGAGATGCTCTTACTTCTGTTTTAGGATTAAATTATTTGGATATAAATTTTAAATGGCCAAATACTATTTTATTAAATGGTAAAGAAATAGGTGGAGTCTTACTCGAATCATCAAGTACTCCACAAAAAAATATTCCTAACTGGTTTATCATTGGGGTTGGTATAAATTTAATACATTACCAAGAAGGTGGTGACTTTCCATCTACTTCATTAAAAAATGAAGGTTTTGGTGAGATACCAAGTGACTTGCTTCTTAATGCATTCATGGAAAGTTTTGCTAATCGTTATAATGTTTGGAGAAACAGAGGATTTGCGGTATTAAAATTGGAATGGTTAAAAAGCGCGTTTAACCTAAACAAAACTATTACCGTTCTTTTTAAAGGTCAAAAATTAACTGGCACTTTCGAAGGGATAGATGATGTTGGCTCTCTTTTAATGCGTTTGGAAGATGGTCATTTCCAGAAAGTGATAGCAGGAGAAGTATTTTTTGAGCCAAGATCTTAACAATATAAATCTAAAGTTATTTAAATGACATTAAATGTAGCGGAACACAAGGAGAACTTTTTATTTCTTCCACTTGGAGGTTCTGGTGAAATTGGCATGAACCTAAACCTTTACCAATATAAGGGTAAATGGTTAATGGTAGATTGTGGTGCAGGTTTTGCAGAAGATTATTTGCCTGGTGTTTCGTTAATTGTTCCTGATATTAGTTTTATTGTTAAGCACCAAAAAGATTTACTTGGCATAGTGATTACGCATATTCATGAGGATCATATTGGTGGTATACAGTATTTATGGGAGTCATTACGATGTCATGTTTATGCGACCCCTCTAGCAGCATCATTTTTAAAGGCACGGTTAGCAGATTTAGATAAGCAAAGCAATATAGCGAATCAAATCAAGATTCATGAAGTGCCTGAAAAAAGTAATCTTCAAATCGGTCCATTTGAATTGAGTATGGTCCCATTATGTCATTCTACTCCAGAGATGCAGGCATTGGTTATTACAACTGATCTTGGGAGTGTATTTCATACAGGTGACTGGAAATTTGATTCAAATCCGCTGGTAGGTGAGGTTAATGATGAAAAATTATTAAAATCCTATGGTGATAAAGGTGTATTAGCTTTAATTGGTGATTCTACAAATGTCTTTAATTCAGAGCCTTCTGGTTCTGAGGGTGAATTACGTGAATCATTACTAAAACTGGTTAATCAGTGTGATAAAATGGTTTTAGTAACTACCTTTGCATCGAATATAGCTCGATTGGAAACACTAATAATGGCAGCTCATCAAGCTGGAAGAGTTGTTGTGCTTGCTGGCAGAAGTGTTAAGCGTATTATTACTGTGGTAAAGGAATGTGGTTATTTAAAAAATATTGCAGCCTTTGTTGATGAGCAAGATGCTTGTAAATATCCTAGAGAAAAACTGATGATTATTTCTACTGGCTGTCAGGGAGAGCCCCTTGCAGCTTTAACTAAGATGTCGAGTAATATTCATCCTCGTTTAAGATTAGTTCCTGGAGATACTGTTATTTTTTCTTCAAAGATTATTCCTGGTAACGATAAAAAGATTTACAGGGTATTCAATAACTTGGTAAAACTTGGTATTGATGTAATGACTGAACGTGATCATTTTGTTCATGTTTCTGGTCATCCTAGCAAAAAAGAGTTGGAAAAGTTATACAAATTAATTAGACCAAAAATTGCTATTCCGGTGCATGGTGAACTTACTCATATGCATGAACATGCAAAATTGGCTAAGTCTGTTGGCGTAGAAACCGTTTTTGAAGTTGAAAATGGGGATGTAGTAAAACTTGCTCCTAATAAGCCTGTAAAGATTTGTAAAGTTCAGGCCGGTGAGTTGGCTATCGATGGTTATTGCTTTCTTAGTCCATCTTCTCCGGTTATGAAAATGCGTCGTAAGATTCAGTTGGATGGTGTTATTATTATAACATTGTTTATTTCTCAAAATTTTATACTAAAAACTGATCCAGTTATTTCTGCACCTGGTTGTTTAGATGAAATAGAGGATAAGCATTTAATTATTTATATCCAAGATGAGATTCATTCAATGTTTTGTAATTCGTCACCAATGGGTAAGACTGCTTCAATCATAGAGTCTTATCAAAAACAAACTAAAAGTTTGGTTAAGTCAATACTAAAAGTAGAGATTGGTAAAACTCCAGAAATTCAGGTTAATATTCGTATAGTTTAGTGTGATCGGTATGTATTGTGAACAACTACGAGATAGGGCGATTTTATCTATTACTGGATCAGATAAAATCACCTTTCTACAAGGGTTGCTTACTAATGATATCCAAAAACTTACATATCATCCAATTTACTCACTTATGCTTACACCACAAGGCAAATTTCTCTATGATTTTTATTTAGTTTTAAATGAAGATGAGATTTTATTAGATTGTGATGTTGAAAAATATGATCAAATTTGTAAAAAATTTGCCATATATAAATTGCGGTCAGATATTTCTATCAACCCGGTTAAAGATCAGTATAAAATATTTTCTATTTATGGTAACGGTTCAGCTAATGCTAATAATTCATTAGTTTTTATCGATCCTCGATATTCCTTGCTTGGGTCAAGAGCTATCTTAAAAGCAGAATATGCAGAAGAATTTTTAAAAAAACATCACTTAGTTCCCGCACAAAATTATACGAAATTAATATATGACTTATCTATACCTTTACCACATATTGATTTGATTTCAGAAGAGAGTTTTCCTTTAGAATTTGGTATGGATTTTTTAAATGCAATTTCTTTTGAAAAGGGTTGCTATGTTGGTCAAGAGCTTACAGCTCGCACAAAACATCGTGGTGTAGTTAGGAAGAAGATATATAAAATTATTGCTCAGAGTGATTTGAGTGAAGTTAAATATGGCGCAGAAATTATGGTCAACCAGAATAAGATTGGTAAATTTTGTTCGGCTTTTAATAATATTGGCAAAGCCCTAATACGTGAAGAAGATTACTTAGCTTGCAACTCTCAACCTATTTTGCTTAATGGCATTGAAATTAATTTACAGCTATCTTTATGGTATTCATGAAAGACAATTTGCAATAATTTTATTTGCTATACTTTGGGTTTGTTTATTATCAAGAATGTCACTGTTTATATGTTCTATTTGTTTATTAAAACAAATTTGTTCTTTGCTCTTACTTTCTGAATTTTTAGCATAAAGTGCTGAGTGAATCTCACTACTATACAAGGTGAGATTTTTATTCACAATGCTATATACTTGAGTTACAGTTCCAAGACAAGAGTCGTTAGACCTATCAAACTTTCCTAATCCATGCACGTCTTCTTTGCTTGTTGCAATGCTTAGAAATAATGCAGGGTTAACTAATTGGCTAATCAAAAGCTCATTATTTATTATTTTATTACCCACAATAGATCCATTACATTTATTACCACTAGTGATTATGTCATACAAAGTGAGGTTATGTTGATTTTGGTTTTTAATATTATTTTCTGGAATGTATTTTGTGACTACAATATTTTTTGAAGCTCCTGTTGGGGATTGAATAAGAGTTTCAAAAAAGTTATAATCAATAATATTTCCTAGGAAACTATATATAAAAACTCCGTTTTTGTAATTTATAATGTGTTTATTTACATTTCCCATTACTTGGCTAGTTACAGGGACAGTGCTTTTCATGCATTGCTCTAAATTAACATTATCCACGTAATCTGCTTCTTGCTCTATTAATGATGGTATTAGGCTAGCAATACAGATAGGGTGAATTGCTTTTCCTTCGAACAGGAAATCTTCTGCCAAAGCTAATTTTGTTAGTGATATAGTAAGAAATAAAATAAAGAATTTAAATCGGTTCAACATCATCAATCTCCAATAAAAAAACTAGTGCTATACGCACTGTATAACACTAGTCAGGAATGTGTCAAATGGTAATTATTTTCTGTTGCCGAATAAACGCAATAGCGCTAGAAACATATTGATAAAGTCCATATAAAGAGATAATGATCCCATTATTGCAGCCTTATCTTTTGTTTCACCTTCAGGATAAGTTTCGTAAATCATTGTGATCCTTTGAACGTCATACGCTGTAAGCCCTGTAAATACTAACACTGATATTACAGATGTAACAAATGAAATCGCTGGGCTTTGTAAAAATAAATTTACTAAAGATGCAATGACAACACCAATTAAGCCCATAAATAAGAATGAACCAAAACTGGTTAGATTAGTTTTTGTAGTATATCCATAAATACTCATTGCAGCGAATACAGATGCAGTAATAAAGAATACCCGCGCTATACTTTCACCTGTATAAGCTAGGAATACTGGTGATAGTGACAGACCCATTAACATGGAAAATACCCAAAACATAATTTGTGCTGTGTTAACACTCATTTTGCCTAATCCCATGCTGAAAGCAAAAACGAAAGCCAATGGTGCAAATGTTATTAAATAACCTAACCCGGATATGCCAACTACAGCTCCGGTTGTTGGATCAACTGAGAAAAATAGTTGCATTATTGCAGATGTAGAAATCGTTAAGTATGAAACAATACCGGTTATTGTTAAAGCCAATGCCATATAGTTAAATACTTTGATCATAAAAGATCTTAAGCCTGCATCATATGTTGCTGATTTTATATTAATCATGCTTGGTTTGGTAAAATTTTTCATAATAATCCTTTTGTTCTCCTAGAGGGTTTTAATCAATAATAAATATAGTATATGCTATAACAAAATTCAAGAGCTTAAAACTCTAAATAATTTTTTATAGCAATTTTTCTTGCCTTAATAAGCCTTTAAGCCTATATAATACGTCTTGGTTGAAAATTGTATAGTATTTCTATTCTTTTTGGATCAAAATAACCTTGACTTCATTTATTAATCATGATTTATAAGTCCTTGCAACTTGTTGTGTGGTAATTGTTGTGAGTTAAATAATTTAATGGTTGTAGATATATTAATTTATTTCGGCAATATAAATACCTAAATACATGTATAAAAATATAGAAATACCTTTTGCTAAAGTAAATGATTGGTGCATAGAGAGGGTAGTGAGATATGGAGCTCAGTATCGTGTTTTTGGTATATTTGGTTTAATAAATTACCCTTTATCATATATTTATAACATATTTATTGTTGATTTTTCTAAAACATATAATCTAACCTTAATAGTTATTCCTACTTTATTATGTCTTGGTTTATTTTTAAAAGATAAATGGCCAGAAACCTGGAAGAATTTTTTACCGCTTTATTGGTATTTTTCTGTAATGGTATGTTTGCCATTTACTACCACCTATTTTCTATTGCAAAACCAAATATCTTTGGTTGGGTTAATAAAGTATATGATTGGAACATTGATAGGGTTTTTAGCGCTTGATTGGCTTATGTGTATAATTGTTTATGTTCTTGGTTCTATTTTAGCAATTACAACTTATCTAGCGATTGGTAATAGATTTGACTATATAGTTCCATATGAAAATACAGAACTCTTTATTTATATGGTTGGCTGTGTTTTTGGTTTTGGATTGATTTTCTTAAGAAATAGAGAATTGGCTTATGAGAGTTTATTACAAGAAAAAATGGATAAACTTAATAAGCAATTGCAAAAAGATGTTGATCAACGCACCGAAGCTTTGCAGGAACAGTTAGAAGAAAAAACTAGATTTGTTAACAATGTAAGTCATGAAATAAAAACTCCTGTACATGGTTTAGTTACGGTATCTACATTTTTGATTGATAATTGGGAGCAATGCTCAGAAAGTGATCGTTTAAAATGGTCTAAGATGATTTGTAATAGTGCAAGACGGTTATCTGGGTTAATTATTAATATCTTAGATTTGGCTCGTTTTAATTTAGGTAAGATTTCAGTTGAACCAGAGAAAACTGATTTAGTTTACTTAGTAAAAGAGATGATAGACGAATGTCTTACTCTTTATGTGGGCGATTCTAGTAGGAAAATAAATTTCCAATTTGATTATACTGGTGTAACTGAGGCGGTAATTGAAGCAGATTCATTGCGAATTACTCAAGTATTACGTAATCTTTATGCTAATGCTATGCGTTATAGTGATCAGCTCAGTGAAACTACTATTGTTGCACAATTAAAACATACTAATATTATTTATACTGATGGAAGCAGCGAGTATGCTCATTTCTTTAGCATTACTGATCAAGGTGTTGGTATACCGGAGGATTATTTAGAAAAGATTTTTGATGTGTTTGTTGAAAGCAGTCGTACAGTAGGAAAGTCGGGTGGCACTGGATTAGGTTTAGCAATTTGTAAGGAGATTATAGAGGCGCATTGTGGTATGATTTGGGCAGAAAATAACCCAGAGGGTATTGGTTCTAGGTTTAGTTTTATTATACCGGCAAAATTTTTGGGGATTAGGATTCCAAAGATAAGCATGCTTACCACTGCACAAGTGAGTAAAATTGATGTTTTTAATTCTAATGGCTCTAAAGATCTGTTATCTAAGCAAGTATTGTCATTCCGAGATAATGATCTTTAACCAGTTATAGTCAATTCTTGACAAAATTGCACGATTAATAAATATTCTGTATTAGCTAATTTTAAGAGATTGCCATGCTTAGAAGACAAAAACCACATGTGTCAGCTCAATAATCAGTCTCAATTCAAGTTTCAGGGAATAATCGTTGGTATACGGATGATATGATTAATGCTAACTTTTGTCACAATATAAGGTCAGTAGGCAAAGTAACTGAGCATGTGTTTATTACTCCAATTGTAACTGGTTCTAACAGAACTGGTATACTCGAAGATGTGGTTCTAAGTTATTATATCAATAAAGAGAAGCAAGTTGGTAAACATAGGGTAGATATTTTTGACGAGCCAACTTTATTTAGAAATAAGAATGAGTGCGCCAAGGAAAGTGCGTAAAAATCAGTTGGTGAGAATCCAACCTATGCAAAGTCTAACCAACAGCATAGAAGCAACTATTGCATTACAGGAGGTGACAAGTGTGATGAAGCCAATAGGAGCGACATATTAGGCTGCAACGC
>CAMCSP010000035.1 GCA_945877755.1 Rickettsia typhi
GCCAACGTACCAGACTCAAATATTCTAAACACGACTCTTCAGTTGGAAACATATCCATTAATTCAATCAAATTTGACGGTTTAATATTCATAATAACCAATACTACATGTAGTAGCTAGTGGAGTCAACTGCATAGCCAGGAAATATAAAATGCGATTTACTGTTAGATTGAGCTATTAGTTCAAATTGATCATTAAGCACAATAAATTTAGCAGATTCTAAGTTTAAACTATCAGCAATTCTATTAGCAAGTTTAGTAACATCAACTCCGGACAAAACTGTACCAAGAAAAATTCCTTCTCGATTAGTAATGCCTAATCCAACTGGAATACCGTACTCAGCTATTAGTCCATTCGGAGCTATACCTTTTACAATTTCGGAAGAAATATGAAGCTTCCAAGGCTGTTCTGGTGCTAAAGTCATCCATTCACCCTCATTTTTTTTAACAAATAAGGGTGTGCGTAAAGCCCCTTGTGTAACATTAGCTATAACTTTTCCATCCGCAGTTACAAAATCAAATTTTGTTAAAGTTCCTATATCCTGGCTTATTCGAGCCACTGCATATGTTTCTTTTAAAATCTTGCCAATTCTTTCATCGTTCAAGGAGGATTCAGAAGATATTTTTTCACCAACAATTTCTGCAAACTGTGCAATATAATTAAAGCTTATATCTATAACATTATTAATTTTTGAAGCAGCATTAAGATATAATATCTCTCTGTCTTTTTTAACAATCTGATAGTTTATAAAACTTATAATTACTCCGGTAATTAAAATCAAAGCTGGGACCAGTAGTGCAAAATAAGCGTATTGCTTATATATAGAAGACTTTTTTTTCATTTAACCAATATATTTACTAAGATATATTAATCATTATAGAGGAAATCTTTTGAATGTTAATTAATTTCTTTTATTTACAACTACGTATATATTTAGAGTATAAAATATCTAAGAAAATGTTTATACAACGGCCAAAAATGATTGCGTACTTGGAACGAGAATGCTCTCAAACCAAAACCCTTTGAAAGCTAACGTTACACTGGTGCAACCGACAGGATTTGAACCTGTGGCCCCAAGATTAGGAATCTTGTGCTCTATCCAACTGAGCTACGGCTGCACACGCATTATCTATAGCTAAAGTGAATGATTTTGTCACTAATATTAGCAATCATTCTTTGGCATGATTTTATTCAAAACCATATACTCAAATAAAACCTTATGATCAGTATTTTTAGATTTGCATAATAACTCTAGGTCTGTAAGCGCAGTAATAACATCTTGCAACTGATTAAAAGAATAATGCTTAAGGCAGCCCGTAAACTTTGGAACATATTTAAAAAAAACTGGCGGAGAAATCTTTTGCATTGCTTGCTCTAATGTCATGCCATTTTTTATCAAACTCTGAGCTTTGAGCAATTGTTGGAAACACCTAGCAATTGAACGAATAATGGCAATAATGTTAGTTTTTGTATCAAGCAATTGTCTTAGCCTCAAATCAAAATCCACACTATTACCTAAAGCAATATCAAAACAAAAGTCATCAATTGAGGAGTTACCACTTAAGCTTATCAATTGCTTTGTATCTTCAAGAGAAATTTTGCCCCTATTTTGAGCAAATAATATTAATTTATCTAACTCAGATAATAGAACCAACCGATTAAAATTAACATTTGCCACCAGATAATCCAAAGCATCTTTATCTATATTAATTTTATGTTGTTTTAACTTACTTTCAACTATGCTCTTAGTTATTGCATATTCATCGTGATAACAAGCAATAACCGCTAGGTTTTTCTCAGTTTCAAAGAGTTTTCTAATCGCAACATTAGGTAATAATTCTGACGCCTTAAATATTACAAAAGTATCATTATTAATATCCAGCAATAAATCTTTAAGCCACGCCGGCAAAATTTTTTCTACCTCATTTACTAAAACAACTTTCTTTTCTTTAGTTAAACTAGGAGAGTTTAACTCATTATAAAGTGACTCTGGGTTCTTTATAATTGAATTATATTGCAAGCTAGTAAAATTAAAGATGGTTTGTTCGCCTGTAATAAGTTTGCTAACAATATTATCGACAGTTTGTGAAACTACCCCATAATCATTGCCATATACTAACACTGACTTGAATTGTTTTATACTAGCTTCAAAATTACGATAATTTATTTTCATGCTTTAGCGTTTTTTGATATTTTACTAGAGCTATAATTAAGCGTTTTTTTAAAGTAGATGCTAATTCCTGCAAAGAATTGTCATAAGTTCTCTTATCAAGAGCATATGTAGCATATTCAGAAGGCAATTCAGAAAAACTAACAGAAAATTTTATAATCCCTTTATCAATAACTTTTCCAGACGAATTTTCTTTTAAATTATAATTTGCAATAATGTTATGCTGCTTGGTTGTAATTGTACTATCCTTTTGTACTAGTAAGCCAGAGATCGAATCAACTACATCAATAGATAAATCAAAGAATTTCTCTGCACTCACACCATTTGGATCTAACTCATCTTCAAGATAATTACGCAATTTATACGACTGTTCACTTTTTAAATGAGCAATTCTAATCTCAGACAATGAATAATCAGATTCAGAGTCAAAACTTGTAGAATACATAGGTTTAAAGCCACAAGCTGTAATCAAGAATATCATTAGTAAACTAAAATATAAGCGCATATTAAATAACTATATTTATAATTTTATTTGGTACAACAATAAATCGTTGTACTTCCTTACCATCTATATATTTAATTATTTCCGGCAGTGCTAAAACTTTAGCTTTTATTTTATCTTGATCTTCTCCAACTGGTAAAGACAACGTGCTTTTAAGCTTTCCATTAATTTGAATCGCCATTATAATCTCATCATCTTGTAATAACATTACTCGCGGTTGAGGCCATTGATTAAAGGTTAAGTATCGATCATTTCCCAACAACTGCCATAGCTCTTCACAAACATGTGGTATCATAGGGTAGAGTAATCTAATTGATGTTTCAATGCCTTCTCTTATAACAGTTTTTGCCGCAGATTCAGAATCATTTAGATCAAATATAACATTCAATAACTCTCTAATCCTAGCAACAGCTTTATTAAAATGAAACTTATCAATATCTTCAGTAACAAATGCTATGGTTTTGTGAATTTTCTTACGCACCTTTAAAAAATTAACAGGAAGTTTATTATCAGCAATATCTACAGCTTCAATCTTAGAGAGATTTGCAGTAAAACGATATAATCTACTGATAAATTTAAATGCTCCATCAATCCCAGAATCAGTCCATTCTAAATCTTTATCAGGAGGACTATCAGATAACATAAACAATCTCGCAGTGTCAGCACCATATTCTCTAATTATTTTTTCAGGATCAACAACATTTTTCTTAGACTTACTCATCTTTTCAATACGACAAACTGTAACTTCTTGCTGATTTTGAGAACTAATTAATCCTTGTTCTGTTTTGATAATATCATCTGGCAAAACCCAATTATTATTTTTGTCTTTGTAGCTTACATGTGTTACCATACCTTGAGTTAGCAAACTAGAAAAAGGCTCGTTAAGCGTAAAATACCCACATTTAGACATAGCTTTAGTAAAAAATCTTGAGTAAAGTAGGTGTAATATTGCATGCTCAATACCACCAATATACTGATCTACAGGTAACCAATAATCACAAGCCTCACGATCAACTACTTCTTTCGTATGGGGATTACAAAATCTAGCAAAATACCATGAAGACTCGAAGAACGTATCAAATGTATCGGTTTCTCTAGTCGCATCAACACCACATTTAGGGCATTTAACATATTTCCAAGTAGGGTGGTGCGCTATTGGATTTCCAGGCTTATCAAAATTTATATCTTCCGGCAACTTAACAGGTAGTTGTTCCTCAGGAACCGGCACAACACCACAATGATCACAATAAATAATTGGTATAGGGCATCCCCAATAACGCTGTCTTGAAACGCCCCAATCACGCAAACGATATTGAATGGTTTTTTCTCCAAGGTTATTTTTTTCTAAATATTCAATAATCTTATCTTTTGCTATTTTGGCAGACAAACCAGAAAGAAAACCTGAATTAATTACTAAATCAATATCTTCAACTTTAGTTGGTAAAATAGCATTTGGTTGATTATGTTTTTCTATAACTTGAATAATTGGCAGATTATATTTTAAAGCAAATTCATGATCTCTTTCATCATGCGCTGGGCAACCAAACAATGCACCAGTACCATATTCCATCAACACAAAATTAGCAATGTGCACAGGAATAGTATGATCATTTAGAAGCGGGTGCGCTACTCTTAAACCTGTGTCTATGCCAATCTTCTCAGCTTTTTCTATAGCTTCTTCTGAAATTGCGGTATGATTACATTTATCTATAAAATCCTGAACATGTTTATTAGATTTTGCTACTTTAATAGCTAGTGGATGGTCATAAGCAATCGCGCAAAAACTTGCACCAAATAATGTTTCCGGCAAAGTGGTAAAAATTTCTAAAATATCATCAGAATTTTGAACAGCAAATTTTACCTTACAGCCAATAGATTTACCAATCCAACGATCCTGCATCAACCTCACATGCTCAGGCCAGCCAGTAAGTTGTTGCAGATCACTCAATAACTCATCTGCGAAATCAGTGATTTTCAAAAACCATTGTGATAATTTTTTACGTTCAACAACTGCTCCAGATCTCCAACCTCTGCCATCAATCACTTGTTCATTAGCAAGCACAGTATTATCTACAGGATCCCAATTCACCAATGACTCTTTTTTATATGCCAAGCCGTTTTTTAGAAAATCGAGAAAAATCTTTTGTTCATGTTGATAATATTCTGGCAAACAAGTAGCAATTTCCTTAGACCAATCGTAAGCCAACCCTATAGATTGTAATTGCCCTCTCATCGTATCAATGTTAGATAATGTCCATTTTTTAGGAAGAGTTTTTTGCTCAATAGCAGCATTTTCAGCTGGTAGACCGAAAGCATCCCAACCCATAGGATGCAGGACATTAAATCCCTGACAAAGCTTAAACCTTGCTACAACATCACCGATGGTATAGTTGCGCACATGACCCATATGAATCTTACCAGAAGGATAAGGAAACATCTCCAGAACATAATACTTCTTTTTGCTTGGGTTAACTTCCGCCTGAAAGCATTTACTTTCCTTCCAAATGGTTTGCCACTTAGACTCAATATCCTTGCAATTATATTGCAATCCGTTTTCAGTCATAAGTAACTTCTCTATCCGCGAGCAATTTTTAATTCTCGTGCATTTGTAAGAATTTTTTCCTCAAGATCAATAGCTACTCTTGCATTCACTTTAACATCATGCCATGAGCCATTTCTTGAAGCTTGCTTGAACACAGTAAGCTTCAAAGACTCAACCCTAAGATCAGTTGAATTAATAATAGCATTTACTTTGTAACGCTCACCAGGATAGTTTGGATCTTCATACCAGTCAGTAATAATAACACCACCATTTGAATCAGCAGATGCAAGTGGCATAAAAGACAACGTATTTAAAGCTGCCTGCCATAAATATTG
The DNA here is from genome assembly GCA_945877755.1 of Rickettsia typhi. Taxonomy (GTDB): domain Bacteria; phylum Pseudomonadota; class Alphaproteobacteria; order Rickettsiales; family JABSSG01; genus JAGVLN01. The sequence goes on from CAMCSP010000035.1 coordinate 5,549, forward strand.
ATTTACATTCATAGAACCACCACCAGATTTATTGCTACCAAAAAGTGTTTTGGCATTCGGGTTACTATCATAAATCTCAATTCCATCTTTACCACTACCACCAAGCAATGAACCAAAATCTTCCTTGCGACGTCGTGCAGCGCTTTCAGGGTAAGAAGACTCTGCTAAAGCAGCAAAATGTAAGAAAATAATGTAAGCCGATAATAAATATTTCACTGTTTTCATAAATTTTAGATCCTTTTTAAACAAATTATGGCTCAATCTACAATATATTATCTTATCTTTCAATAATATTAGTGTATTATTATATTGCAATGCAGCAAAAGCTGTGTTAAAATTTAAAATGAGACAACAATTTAAATAGGAGATTACAATGTATACATCAAATCAGAGCATATTCACAGATTTCTTTAGAAACCTTGCTGACTGGAGCGTTCTTGACCCATCAAAAATTAATACTAACTATGATGTTGATTCATTAATGCAGAAAAATAAAAAGCATGCTAAAGCTGTTACAGAAACTCATCATTTAATGATGTCTAATATGCAAGCAATTATACAAAGACAAGCTGAAATATTACAAGATAACACCTCGCGCTTACTAAATTGCTGTAAAAAATTATCAACATTAGGTAAAACCGAGCAAGTGATTGAAGAACAAACAAACTTTATTAAAGACACAATGGCTATAAACCTTGCTAACACACGTGAATTGATAGAAATGACTACCAAAGCACAAATTGAAGTAATGGATCATTTAGGTCATGAAATATCTGAAAACATGAATGAACATTGTAGTCAAACTAAAACGGACAAATAATTAGTTCTTGATATATCCCAAGATATCGCTTGCCATGTCGGCCGCTGTTATCTTTGAGTTATAGTATTTGATTAGTTTGCCATCTTTTCCTACAAAATAAAAGAAAGAAGAATGATCTACCATGTAGTTCTGGTCATTCTTTGAATTGGCTGTAACCGCATAATAAACCTTAAATTGCGCAACAACTTCATCAATATCTTTCTTAGAACCAGTTAACGGTAATATAGAAGGATCAAAGTGCGTGAAATAATCTTTAAGTTGTTCCGGAGTATCACGTTTTGGGTCAATCGTAATAAAAATAGGCTGTAAAAAAGTAGCATCTGCCCCTATATATTTTATCACCTTACTCATCTCTAATAAACTGCTTGGACAGATATCTGGACAAAAGGTAAACCCAAAATAAATCAATAAATATTTGCCATGAAAATCCTGAGATTTAACTAATTTTCCATCCACATCATTTAAAATAAAATCTCCACCCATGCCATTATGAGCGCTAATCATACCGCTAACCCCAGCCTTAGGCTTCTCTGGTATTTCTACATTAATCATGATGCCAAGCGATATAATTGCAATAATTATACTTAAAATAGTAATTAATCTGGTAGTGTTTGACATAAATTATTCCTTTGTAATGGTCGCAAGGAACAATCTAAGACTAGAAGCACCATTAGTCCAGTAAAAAAACAGACCATAGTATCAATATTAGGCGTTTAGTGAATATCAAAAGAAACAAATTTTACTGGATATAAAATGTAAAAAGGAGGCAGATGATTCTCTGCCTCCTTAGTATAATTACAGCAACGCCAATATTAGGAAATTCCTGTAGTTCTAGATTTTTTACCACCCGGGGTATTATCAGGCCTTGTATTAAGAGTAGGATCAGATCCAACTATAAGACTTCCTAATGGTACTTTTCTAACGACTCGTGCTCCCAGAGCAGCCGTTTGTCTCCACAAGCTCTGATTAGCTGGTTTACTACTAAGAGCTGCTTTCTGAGCAGCTTGTGCTGCTACTGCCTTACTCTTAGCATGGAAACTTTTGTCCTCCAAAACCCCACTCAAATGAGCTCCACGTTCTTGTACAGCTTCAACCTTAATCGCACTAACATCTAACCCTTGATTAGCTTTTATATAGTCATTCAGAGGCCTTCCATTGACCTCAGAATCCCTAATATCTTGCGAAGTAATCTTTTTACTTTTTACAAAATCAGCTGCTAATGTCTTTAATGTTGCTGTATCTTTGTCTTCATGGTTATGTAAGAATCTTAACAATTCCTCTGCTTTACCTCTAACCATCGGATCTGTAGCTACAAGAATGACAGGCTTAGCAGCCACGCCTTCAACAACAAGCGCATTTCCGGCAAGCAAGGCTTCCATAAGTCCTTTGTCATCATTATTAGGAGAAAACACATCTGCTCTTTTCATAATATTTATATTTTCTGCAATCTGTTTTATATCTGCTTCAGGGAAAGCTCTTAAGTTTGCAGCTAAATTCTGTTGTTGTGCTTGTATATCCCTAATCATATCTAGATTAACTAATTTATGAGCTTCTAAAAAACTCCCTAATTGCTTAGGCCCTTGCTTATCAGAAAATCTGCTATAATGTAAAATCTCAGCATATTTCGGATCATTAATTAGCTGCTTGCAATATTCTGGCTCATCTTTGCCATACTTTACAATATGCTCCAAAAATGCTTTTGCATTATTAAGCGTTGGTAAAAGTTTCTCAATTTGTTTTTTAGCATCCAAAGAAGAAACAGGAGCGCCAGCCATAGAACCATTTGGTAAAGTAATAACAGCTGGGTATTGAGCCCTTCCAGATTTTTCAACACTACCAAGAGCGGCTTGCTTTCGTTTCTCTTCCAACACATCCATCTCCTTTTTAAGAGCAGTACCTAACTGATCAGCTACAGCACTCAGACCGGCTGGCCCAGTTTCTTTAACAGACAACTTAAAGGTTGGTTCTCCCCCTTCTTTCTTAGGTGGAACCTCCACTAATTCAACACTATCTTTAGCAGCTTGCTTTAATTGTCGAATCAAAGCTTGGGTATATATAGCCTGTTCAGAGCTTGTATCATATGTTTTTAAAGCAGCATCTATAGCTTTTTTCAGAGATTTTTCTACATCAGCTTTACCAGGCCCATTTTGACCATCCATAGCATCTTTTAAAACAGCTTTAAGAACTTCATCACGTGTCATACCAACATCTTTTATGCTAAATGTGCCATACACACCCATTACTTCCTTATTTACCACATCCTTACAAAAATCTTCTAAAGATTGAGAATCATGAGTGTTAGGTTTCATATAACCAGGAACAACCCCAGCAGATACTACGGAATCCTTCACTGTTTTTGCAGTAATTTCACCAGTAATCAAATCACGCCCTTTTTGTGCAAGTTCTTCCATACCTGGTTGCAAAGCATCAGAAATGTCACTTAAAAATATCTTCTTACCTTCTATGCGAGCCTTCTCTAACTCTATAGTAACTTGCTTGACAAGAGCAGCACGAACATCTTTATCTATTGCAATAGGAGGAAGAGATTTACCCTTAACCAATATCATTCCTCCATTAGAAGCATACTTACCATTAAACATTGATATAGCATCGATTACTGCTGTTTGCGCATCACGATGTGAAGTATAAAGCCTAGGTGGAGTTATACCTGTTTTAACAATGTTTTCTACCTTATTAAGTACAAGATCAAAAGCTGCCGTACTTGGTGTAAATAAATTAGGTAATTCTGGAAGCCAACGTCCTAGTTTTGTGTTTTTAAGCCATTTTTTTAAACTTTGAAGTTTTTTTCTAAAATATTCTTTGAATGTCCCTTGAGTCCTATCCCCTTTTGGTTCAAAATGAGCTAGTGTAAATGTTTTATTAGCCTTACCTCTCTGGATAAAGCTATCACATAAAGACTTACAAAAAGATACTTGATCTAAGCCTGGAGTTTCATATAAATATCGAACTAAACGCTCTCTAACTCTAGGATGTAGGCCGAACTTCGGTTGCAACCTATTATTCCTCATCTCCGTTGTTACCATTAAATCAACAGCTTTTGATGCTTGTGCAAATCGCTCAGTTCTATCAGTCATTGCTTTTTGTGTGTCAACTTTGAGCTTATCTGCAGCAGGATAGGTAGTTTTATTATCTGGATCAAAGGCTATAAACGCTTCCAAAGCTTTACTTGCAACTGCAACAGCACCAACTTCTTTACCTTTAAGCAGTTCTAATACTTCCGGGCTTACTGCTACACCTGTAGCTTCTAGAGCTGAAGCGGCGCCTCTACCAGCCTTTGCTATAAGAGCTGTCCAACCATCAGAAATCTGATTAATTAAACCTTTTGAAACAGTCTCTAATGTTTGCTTTCTATCCAAAAGTGCGCTAGAAATCGCTGCTTCTAATAATCCTTTACCGACTGGATGTGCAAGCCTCATTGCTAAATTCTCAATAGTCATTTGACTACCCTCTGCTAAAGTTCTGGTTGAAATATAACTTCTCATAAATTCTTCTACTAGCTCACTTTTAACTTTTTTGGAAAAAGAGTCAGAAACATCATGCGCCATTTTCGATTTTAATTCTGCAGCTGCCGCCTTTAGATAAGGGTCGTTTGAAACCTCAGCTAATTGTGCAACAGAAGCGTCAACAGCCTTATTCACGACAAGTTTAACACTTTCTTTTGCTATTTCCTTACGGCCAAAAATATATTTTTCCTTATCTTGATTTAGTTCAATTGAAAGTGCGTTTTTTGCAGGTGTAAAATCTTTCCCAGCCATTTTCTGTGCAATTGCCTGAATTTCTGGAAGTTCGTGCAGCATTTTAATAGGAGTTTCACTCATACCAATATCTGACCTAACAGCAAATTGGAAATCTCTAAAGAGATCACCGCCAAGTTTTTTAAATCCAGAACCAGCCTCAATTATTGTCTCTGCTAATTGATTAATACGAGCAGAATCAGTGATTGCTGGTTTTAAAGCTCCTAAAGCTCTACGGGCTGTCTCTTGCGCCATTAAATTAAATCTTCTTGTAGAGTTAGTTTCAATTTTATCAGGAGAAAGAGCGCTTCTTTTGGTAGCAAGTACTACCATCCCTTCGCCAATATTCACATTACACAAATCACTAACTAAATCTTGTAATGCAATTATGTCCAGCATAGAAGAGCCTTTTGTAAAAGCGGCTTTAATTTCTGCTGCAATTTCCTGAACAGGGGTTTGATAAAACTTAGCATCTTCTGAATTACCATCTGCAATAGCTTTATAGCTAACACCATATCTTTCACTCACGTTATAAAAATGCTCAGCTAACCTTTTCTCTACTGCTTCTTTCAAACCTTGTCCAGTCTCTTGTAAAGAAACAGGTCTAGCTTTCCCTTGCTCTATCATAACCGCATTAAGATCATCAAGTGAGAAGTTATTCAATTTATTGGCTTTAACATATTGAGCAACCGCCTCAACAAATGGTTTTTCGATTGGCACCCCATCTGTACCTTCTAATATGGTCAATTGTTTTACAATCTCATTTTGTAATACTGGTGTTTTTACACTTTCTCCTATTAAGGCTGTACTAACTTCTGTACCAATATCAATTTTTCCTTTAGACATAATATCCCCATTCTATTAAAAAATTCGGCGCTTAATTACGCCTACTTGAATATTAGTCTTGCACAAAAAGATTAACAAACAGTTAAGATAAATATCTTTTTTCTGTCATTAATATTGGATGATTTTTAATCAGGTGGCTAGGATCTCTTTTACCTTAACAGCAAGTTGTTCAAGAGTAAATGGTTTTGAAAGAAAGTAAAATTCTTCCCCAGTTGCATAAGTATCAGCAAATGCTTCTTCCGCGTACCCAGACATAAAAATTACTTTTATATCAGGATAAATTTTCCGAAGCTCCGCTACGAATAATGGTCCATTCATGCCTGGCATTATCACATCAGTAACAACTAACGAAATTTCTTTGCCATGTTCATTTATAATAGCAAGTGCTTCCTCACCAGAACCTGCTTCTATAACTTTATAACCTTTGTTAGATAAAGCATGCGCACTAAACATTCTAACCGGCACTTCATCTTCCACCAATAATATTGTACTATCGCCTGTGAGATCTGGTGAAAGTAATTTATTCTGATGCTTAGACTTACCCTTTATCTGAGCCTTTGATTTCATTGCTGTGGTCTCTGTATCTTCAACGGATTTTAAATAAATGCAAAATCTTGTACCACTTCCTTCTGTAGATTGTACATATAAATATCCACCAGTTTGTTTAACAATTCCATATACAGTAGATAACCCTAAGCCCGTACCAGCACCAATTTCCTTAGTTGAGAAAAACGGCTCAAAAATTTTATTAATAAGATCTTTGGATATACCCTTGCCTGTATCAATTACCTCTATCAATACATATTTTCCCGGGGTTATTTTTTCATTAGATAGTGGTGACACCAGATTTTTATCGATAGATTTTGGCCCTTTGATAACTACATTGCTAGTGTTAATAGTAAGAGTCCCATTATTCACCATCGCATCACGAGCATTGATAGCTAAATTCATTATTACTTGTTCTAATTGACTGTGATCAGCATTAATTAACATCAGATCTTTACCATGATTCATTTTCAAAACTATATTCTCACCAATTAATCGTCGAATTAAATTTGAAAGTTCTGCAAGTATAGTCGTAACATCAATCACTTCTGTCTTTAATACCTGCTTATGAGATATAGCTAATAATTGCTTAACAAGATTTGCTGCACGGCTAGCATTTTGTTTAATTTGCATAATATCCGCAAAAACAGGATCGCTAGCTGTATGACGAATTAATAATAAATCACAAAATTCTAGTATTGCTGTTAAAAGATTATTGAAATCATGTGAAATACCACCAGCTAATTGGGTGAGTAGGCCGGTAGTACTTCCCTACCAGCCTCTCGCAGGACCGTACGTGAACCTCTCGATTCATACGGCCCCCATTAAGCAAACCCTACTGCTTTCCAATGTACAAAAAGTGATGGATTTTGTTTTGATATTTTCTGTACAAAT
>CAMCSP010000036.1 GCA_945877755.1 Rickettsia typhi
ACTTTTAGATTCAATCGAAGAAAATCTCGTTCAAGGGGAAAACTTTTTTATCAGTTAATACAACAAGCGCTGACAATTGATCCAGTACCAGCTAAATCACTATATACTACATGTAGTAGCTAGTGGAGTAAACTGCATAGCCAGGTAAACTAATATAAAGTCAATACGGAAGAACCACCACTTTATTGGATAATGCACAAACCTGTGCAAAATTCATTGACAACTATCTGTCTGCATCGCTAGAATTACTCCAGACAATTAATGGAGGTGTGAATGCATAAGCTAATCAGCGGTATTGTTGATTTTCGTAAAAACTCTCTAGAAGATTATCGTGCTAATTTTTCTGGTTTAGTACAAGGTCAATCGCCAGACACTTTAATGATCGCATGTTGTGATAGTAGGGTGGCACCAAACGTATTTGCATCCACCAATCCTGGTGATCTATTCGTAGTACGTAACATTGGCAACCTTGTTTGTCCTTGTCACATTGTTGATCCAGATTCTCAGCAAGATTCAACCGCTGCAGCTATTGAATTTGCTTTGCATGGATTGAATGTTAAGGACATTATAATTTGTGGTCATTCTGAATGTGCAGCTATTAGTGCTATAGTTAATGGTCGTAGTTCAGAGGATGAACCACATATGCAAGCATGGTTACGTTATGCCGAGCCATCTTATGCACGTTTTAAAGCGGGTTTTAAATTAAATTCAAATTTGCCAATACATAATGAAGTATCGCAAATCAATGTATTGCAACAGATTGAGCATCTCAAAACTTATTCATTAGTAAAAAAACATATGAAAAATGGAACTTTAAGAGTGCATGGTTGGTGGTTTGATCTTGCTACTGCGAATGTCTATTATTATGACGATCCTGATAAAAAATTTCTTTTGATTGATGAAACAAGTGCAGCAAAATTTTTGAACGAAGAGTAATAGACGTTCAGATATTAAATCTTAAGCGTAACATCACCATTGTTATTCTCCACCATTATCATTTCCGTATTCTATATCGTCCTTCCTGTATTCCCCCTCGTCATTCCCTCGTAGGCGGGAATCAAGTCCAAAAAATATAATTTAGAAGGTTGAGGATACCGGTTGGGGTATCCAATAATTAATGTTTATTATTTTTGAATTCTAGAATCAAATAGCCCGATACTGCCAATAAGGTACAAGTAAATATTAATATTGCTACTGGTAATATTGTTCCATCAAAAAACACTTCTGACAAAATGACCAGTCCAAAAGCTAAAATCTGTCTAAAAGCAGTTAACATTGCTAATGCGGTGCCATTTATATCTGGGAATATCTCCATAGCTTTTGAACCAAATGTTCCGCCCATTAATGCACTACCAGCAGCTACCACAGACATAGTTGCACAGATCATATTGCATCATGGTCATTGACTAAGCTTACCAAAAGTAATCCGCATGCTCCTAATGTGCATAATATAGTCCCTAAATTCTTGGTGCGATCTATTCCATATTTATTTATAAGCTTTATGCTTAATAATGAGAATATGATGAATGTGAGCATTGTTGAGGCTTGGTGATAGCTAAACACCTCTAAGGTCATGCCGATGTGATTAATAAAGATGACTGATAAGTTAGCAATATAAACAATTGTCGTGGTAAACGAGAAAATCGCCATAATACTATACATTATGAAAGGAAAGCTTTTAAGTACTCTTCCGTAGTTTTTTAAAATTTCTTTTATATTAAATTTTTTTCTTTTATCTTCTTGAAGTGTTTCTTCAATAATGAGCAATATAGCTGCAAAGGAAATTATTCCTAGAATTAAGATTGCTACGAAATTTGCGCGCCAGTCAAATGCTTCGCTAATCCATGCGCCAATTATCGGCGCTGCTGCCATCGAAGCAGAAATAAAGCTATTCAAGACTCCAAGGATCTTTCCAGCTTTTTCTGCGTTATATTTATCAAAAAACATTGCAGCCCCTATTACCATTGGCACGGAAGTAGCAATGCCTTGTATCAATCGCCAAAATAGCATCATTATAAAATTATCAGTATAGACACAGCCTATACTACCGATAACAAATAATAATAATCCAGCAATAAGTGTTGTTCTTCTACCGTAAGCATCAGAGATCGGACCGGCTATTAATCCAGCAATACATAGTCCTGCAAAATTCACACTCAAAACTAGCTGAATTTTATTTTCACTAATGCCAAAATAATCAATCATTTGGGGAAAGGCCGGCACATACATATCAGATTCAGCGCATATCATGACGTAGAGTAAAGTTACAAATATGAGAATGGTGGTGTCACTATATTTTTTGGCGATATTATTGAATAGAGGATCTCTAAACATAGCAAAACTCTTATACTGAATGAATATGTGCAATAATAGCAAGTCAATATCAGATTACAAATCTTATTTTAATCATAATATATAGGAGTATAAATATGACAATTGAACTTAAAAACCAACTTGTAGATTTTGAAGAACTTGCTACTAGCGTTCAAAGACTCAAAGGAATGTTGGAAGAATTGGTGGTGCAGCTTGAAGAAAAAGTGGTGGCACCATTAATTAAAGAAGGCAAGTCTGATAGCGTAAAACCCGCTGAGCTTTTAGTTAAAACTTCTAGAGTAATGCGGTTCGTTAATAATCTTAGCAATGTCATCTATAAACTAACTAAAATCACTATTTTACTAGAAAAACAATGGGTACCAAAAGCACCTTTAGATATTCCTTCAGAGGAGTATTTGTTGAACTATATTCGTTACATGCATAAATGCGGAAAGCTCGATTTTACTGTGTGAAGATTATAATTACCAATTATCGTTAAGTTGTAATTTAAATATGGACTTGATAGCCACCATCTTGCTGTATAAATATATCTTTATTCGGAGAAATTTTATTACGCATTCGATAGATATGTGTTTCTAGGGTGTGTGTGGCAGAAGCATCTTTATATCCAAAAACATTGAGCAATAATCTTTCTTTGCTGATTATACCTTGTTCTTTGTGTAGGATCAAATAATGCAATAATTCGCTTTCCTTTTCGGTTAAGCTAATTTCTTCGGCATTTTCTTTATCATTAAACTTAATAATCAGACGTTGAGACGGGTTAAAATAGATCTGGGATGTAATTTGATATATTTTATATAAATCAAGATCTATGTTATCAATCAGATTATAAAGTGTTTGGATATTAAAAGGCTTTTTAATAATGCTGCTCTTATCAGAATTAATATTATTAGTTTGATTACTTAAAATTATGATTTTGACTAAGGCAGAATAATTTTTAACAAATTCTAAATTTTCAGAAGAAATATTTGATTCATAGTCGATAATAACAATATTTTCTTGGGCTAGATTAATTTCTTTCTGTAATAGGGCTATTGAAGTGTAACTACATACTTCTATGTCGTCATGAACATATTGTTGTATGAGTTCTGCAATGAAACTATTTTGGCTTATAATTGATATTATCACTAATCAGCTCATAAAAAATTTGCGATACTATCATATTAATAGTTAAGCACCTACTCTATTCAAGGCCATTTTGTTCTATCCAATGACAGCCTGTAATTAAGGCTAAAGCATTTTCTCCGCCCCCATTTGCATGGTACTCAGATCTATATTCATCAATATTTGGAATAAGATCAGTACCTGCATATAAGTTTTGATAAAGAGATAGTGAATATAAATCTTTACCATTGACCATTTTATCAACTATTATAGGAGTTAATAAAGTTTTATCTTCTATAATACTAGATACCCATTGATGACACGACTTTAGCTTTTGAAGCTCAATAGCACTGGAAGAGAACGGATACTTACTTTTGTATTCACTAACAATTTTATCAAAGCCTTCAGAAAAATTATTTAATTTTTGATCACTTAATGTTTCCTTACTGTGCTTAGCTAATGACTTTGCTACATTTTTGCATTTGGTAATATCAACCATGGCAAGTTCTCCTTTTTAATTTATTATAACTCTTCTTTATTTACACCTGCCCCACTTAAAGGTGTATCTGTACTTTTGTCCTCAGGCACTAGATAGCATAGTATATAACCATAAGTTTCTCCATCTAATTCGTGCTCATTATGCGTTATAAGCACATTTTGTCCTAACTTTGATGTCCATATCTCTGATACCCAGCTATTAACGTCTTTTACATATCTAGATGCATGCTGAAATCCCTTAGGGGATACTTCACGTTTGACTTCATCAAAAACCTCTTCTCCTTCTTTAAAATAAAAAGCTATAGTATCATCTGAAGGGGGGTAGGAAATTTTTTCAACTGCTATATAATTATCTTTTTTTGGTAAAACAGAATTATCACTATATTCATCAAAAAATGCTGCTGTTGCCTTCAGGCAAGCAGAGGGATTTTTTTCATAATCGTTCAAAGGAATAGTTAATTTTGCACGATTAGCATATTCAACATTTATGCCACCTACATATGTTTTTGCATTGTAATGTTTATTTATATGTTTTTGAGGGTCAATGAATTCTCTTACACCTATAGCCCAACCTATACAGTTAAACTCCGAAGTAGGCTCTGCCAAAACATAAGATTTTTCGCAACTTAAAAAATTAGGAAAATAACCTTTCAGTGTGCTACAATCAACAGCAGACTTTTGAGGATTATGTAGATGAAATAGTTGTTCTTGTTTTTTATTGTTATAAAGAGCCATAATTAAATCCTTTTATTTTATTTATTGAATATTTTTATGGCCCATATTATAACAAATTGTAAAATAATTAGCAAGTAAAGCCCTCAATATGCCTGTCAAATTAATAAGCTAAAGTATAAAGTATATCTTACTTTTGGCATTGTCATATATAAAATAAATGAAGATATATTAGGATTCAAATCTTTAAAGTTGAAAGATTGTTGACAGTTATCCTCTAAGCTAAGACAATAAATGCTAAAGACATTAAAAATATAGAGTACAGTGTTTAAATTCTTAGTTACAATTATTATTCTCGCTTTTTCGCAGATTGCTTTTGCAGATTGTTCTACGTCTAATTGTCCGTCATCATGTAACAGTCAGAGTGATATGGTTGTTAATCCAAATCTGTCTGCAAATTGTGTTGTTGGCCAGGATCCTACTTGCTCTACAGGTTATTGTGGTTATTTTTCTAATGAATCTCCAATTAACATTCCGAATATGTTTGGGGTCTTACTTAATGATTTCCTTGATTTTGGAACGCCAACTATATTTTTAGATTTATTAGAAACAGTTGATATTGGCACTTGTGGTACAGAAGGTGCGTATGTGCAATTGAGTTGTCCAGGCACGCCTGATTCTAATGGCAATTATGACTGGGAGAAATGTCCGTCGACTTGCGCAAATGTTGCTTCTTATAACAGTAGCTGGAATTGTGCTAGCCCAAATCTTGCTAAGCCTGCAGTTACCGGTAATGGTACACTTATAACAGGTGCTCGTGGTCAGCAATTATATTGCCCGTTGTTGCGCGCGAATGTCCCAACTTCAGATTTATGGTTTAGATTATCTTATAACACGATATTAGGCGAGGAGCATGATTGGCATCAGGAGTCACCTGGGTATGTATTTACCCCTCATGTTTGTTCAGTAGAGTCTTTTTGGCTTTGTCCATTAGATCTTATTCAATTAGAAATTGTTAACGATGGTGATCAGATTTGTATGCAGGGTCTTTTTCCTGGTATTAGTTGGGCTTTAGGGAATTGGCTAACTACTACCTGTAAATATTCGTCACCACCACCTCCTTTTCCTCCTCCTCCAAAACTTGCTTGTTATGTAGCTTCTTCTTGTTCTGGTGATATGCCAAGTGAGATGCATACTTTATCAAGATTTACTTTTTTTGGTAATTTCATCGAGTGTTTTACAGATACTCTTAATGCTTTATTCATGAACCCACCAGCAGGATATCCGCAAACAGCCCTTTTGTATAATTTTCAAGTTCAGATGCGGCAAGTAATTTCGGCGATGCTAACATTATACGTCATTTGTATGGGGATAAAAATAGCAGCTAGTGGAGAGGTGCCCAAAAAATCAGAATTATTAATGTTTATTTTAAAATTTGGATTAGTTTTGTATTTTGCAGTTGGTACTTTTGGTGAGGATGCTAATTCAAGCAATATCTATAATAATGGTTTACAATTCGCATATCAAGGCGCTTTTGCCTTCATGAACGAGTTTGCTAATAATATTATGAAAGCTGCTGGAGCGGCAGAAAATGGTTTTTGTTTATTTCCACCTGCTGGTGTTCAGTATCCAATTAATAACAATGTCGATTATTCTTATCTTGCATTATGGGATTCCCTTGATTGTCATATTTCTGCATATTTAGGGATTTATGATTTAGTGCAAGGTTATGGTAAAGTTGCGTCAGTTTTATCATTTGTTTTTATCTATATTCTTGGGTTTAACCCAATAATGACCATATTTTTATTGGCTTTTGTATTTTTTATGATTTCAATAATGGTTTATGTGGCGAATATATTTGCCTTATGTATGATAGGAATGGCATTTGTAGTTTATCTTGGCCCAATATTTATTCCACTAAGTTTATTTACTTTTACTAAACAGTATTTTGACAATTGGTTTAAGCTTTTTATGTCATATATTTTGCAGCCAGCTGTGGTAATTGCAGGGCTAGCATTGATTATTGTTACGCTAGATAATCAGATGTATAAAGGTTGTACTTTTACAATGTCAGGTCCAACTGATGTTGGATATTATTACGCTGTATTTAATACCCCAATAAGTGATGCATGTAAAAGTAGCTTTGGTTATTTTATTTCAATGCTTCAGCAATCTGATTTAGGCGGTTTCGAGAGCTTAGGGTTTTATACATTTTATAACCCATCTGCACCAAGTTTAGGGGTTTTGGGAAATTTAATGACTATCGCATTGCTTTTATTTATATTCCAAGAATTTGTAATGATGTTGGGTGCTCTTGCTGCAGATGTGACTCATGGGATGAATATGAGTGGTAACGTTATGAGTACTCCTAAAGATATGCAAGCTATGATGAGTAAAGCGTTTAAGGCAACAAACGCAGTGGCTAGAAAGGCATTATCGAAAGCTTTTAGTAGTAGAAGACCACCTCTTCCTCCACCGCCTCCACCTCCTAAAGCTCCAGGGGCAAAACCGGATTCACCTCCACCGCCACTTAAAACTGGAGCAAAACCGCCTCCACCAAAAGCTCGTTCAAACAAAGCTGATTCTGATTTTGGAATTGAAATGACCACGATACCTAAAGCTGGTGCTAGTACTTCCTCTGGATCTGGAAGCTCATCATCTCTTGGAGTTAGTGCTGATTTACGCTCATCTGCCTCTGTGCCTCAGGTTACACTCCCAGATGCTAGATCTGCGGTAGCATCTGCTTCTACTGCTACATTGCCAGATCCTAAATCTGCTGTGGCATCTCGTGGTTCTGCTACAGCGTTATCAAATGCTGCAGCTGCTCGTTCTTCTAATGATCCCGCATCTCCAAGTCCTCGATCATCTGCTCGCGGTCCTTCTTCTGCGCTGTCAAATGCTGCAGCTGCTCGTGGTTCTTATGATTCTGCGCTTCCAAGCCCTAGATCCTCTGCAGAAGAGTCTCAGGGCACTGAAATGACCACGCTATCTAGGCCTTCAGGAACATCAGCAACAGGCAGCGGTCGTTCGAGTGGAGCTGCCCCTAGGGCTGGCTCAAGAGAAGAAAATGCAATCGACAGATTACATCGTGAAGGGCCTAGATCCATTGAGATGACTACGTTTGGCAAGGGAGAAAAGAAATAACAATTTCCGTGCTCTCTCTGTCGTCGTCCCCGCTCTCTCTGTCATTCATTCCCGCGCAGGTGGGAATCCACTCCTATATAAATCTAAATCTAGGATTTTGGCTAAATTTCTTACTAAAAGAGAATGACAATGGAATACTCTACTAATAATAAAAAATAATTTGAAATTATTTTTTGGACTTGGTCCCAGCCCGCACAGGTATAACGAATCAGCTATCGTTGACCTTTGTACAGATGAGGACAAAAAGTCAGCACTCTCTTTAACACTTATATCTATAGTTATTAGGGAACACCTATAGTATTGAAAAAATTGGTTTTACCTTGTTCATATATCTGGTATGATCAAAAGATTATAGTAAATTATTTAGGTTAAAGATGGAATATATCAGTTCAATTGGCAGGTATACGCTAAAGTTTTTAGCGGTACTTGGTAGTGCAGTAATTTTTAGCCTGAGCGCAATAGCTGGCATATTTTTTGCTCCTTTCTATTTAAGAGAAATTAAAAATAACCTTATTGAGGTTGGCTTCTTTTCATTGCCTGTAGTTGGAATGACTGCAATTTTTACTGGTGCAGTATTAGTATTGCAAAGTTATGTTGGTTTTTCTCGTTTTTCAGCAGAAGGGTCTATTCCAACAGTGGTTGTTCTTTCTATTACTCGAGAGCTTGGTCCTGTTTTAGCTGGATTAATGGTTGCAGGAAGAGTGGGTGCGGCGATGGCAGCAGAGATTGCAACTATGAAGGTGACAGAGCAAATTGATGCTCTTTCTACTTTAGCAGTTAATCCGATTAAATATTTAGTAACCCCTAGAGTCATTGCTTGTGTAATTACTTTACCTTGTTTAGTGCTAATAGCAGATATTATCGGCATTATGGGAGGATACATAGTTGCTACCGAAAAATTGGGCTTTAATAAAGCTATTTATTTAAAAAACACTATACATTATTTAGAGTTCATGGATGTATTTTCTGGGTTAGTTAAGGCAGCAGTCTTTGGTTTAATTATTGCGCTTGCAGGTTGTTATAATGGATATAATGCAGGCAAAGGTGCAGAGGGCGTTGGTGCTGCAACAACTAATGCGGTGGTAACTGCATCAGTATTTATTCTAATCTTGAATTATTTAACCACAGAAATATTTTTCTCAAAATGATAAAAAAAACTGCAGTCAAAAAAGTAGAAAATAAAGGTACGTCTATTAAGGCCAAAATTCTTTCTAAGTTTGTTAATAAGAATACAATTGTTGAAGGAAGAGATCTTTCTAAACCAAAAATTTTAGTTGAAGGGTTGAGTAAATCTTTTGGTAAGAAGGTTATTCTTGATAATCTAAATTTGGAAGTTGCTCAGAATGAGTCTTTAGTTGTTTTTGGTGGATCTGGCTCTGGTAAGTCAGTGTTAATTAAAACAATCATTGGTTTGCTAAAAGCTGATGCTGGTATAATAAAGTTAGATGGTGAGTTAATCTCTGATTTGTCTAATACTGCTCGTAGTCATCTCATGAGTAGATTTGGTTTTCTTTTTCAAGGTGGGGCATTATTTGATAGTTTACGTGTTTGGGAAAATGTTGCGTTTGCGTTATTGCATGGGAAAAAAATGTCAATTGTTGATGCAAAAGACGTGGCATTGTCTAAGTTACGTTCTGTCGGGTTAAGTGAAGAAGTTCTATATTTATTTCCATCAGAATTATCTGGTGGTATGCAAAAACGTGTAGCTTTAGCCAGAGCTATAGCAACTAATCCAGAAGTAATATTTTTTGATGAGCCTACCACTGGTTTGGATCCGATTATGGCAAATGTGATTAATGATTTAATTGTTAAAGCTCGCGAGGAAATTGGTGCGACTACTATAACAATTACTCATGATATTCATAGTGCGAGAGTTATTGCTAATCGAGTGGCAATGCTTTATCAAGGTAAAATTATTTGGGTTGGTGATGTAAAAGATATGGATAAATCAGGTAATCCTATATTTGAGCAATTCATTAATGGTAAAATTACTGGTCCAATTAAAGTCGACGTGTAATTAAAATAAGTAAAATGGCAAAAAAAGATTCAGCATATGTTTGTCAGGAGTGCGGTGCAGTTTTTGGCAAATGGTCAGGAAAATGTGCAGAATGTAATGCTTGGGACACTGTTCAGCTAGAAACTCTTAGTAAATCATTTAGCTATACCAGCAGTGAAACTGATATAGTAGCAATTTTCGCTAAATTATCAGATACTCAAGAAGTCCAATCGCGTATTGATTCAAATATTGAGGAATTAAATCGTGTTTTAGGTGGTGGCTTAGTTCGTGGTTCAGCAGTTTTAATTGGTGGTGATCCAGGAATTGGTAAATCCACCTTGTTATTACAACTCGCTGGAATTTTGTCTCAGGACAGTGTTAATTGTGCTTATGTCACGGGTGAGGAATCATTAGAACAAATTCGTTTGCGTGCACAACGCATGAATTTAGTTTCTGCTCCGGTTAGCTTATTATCTGCAACTAATATCAATGAAATCATTACTACCATTACTGCTACATCACCAAAATTTGACCTATTAGTGGTTGATTCAATCCAAACGATGTTTTCACCTGATATTGGTTCGGCGCCGGGCACTGTGTCTCAAGTTAAAGCAGCTGCACATGAGCTGATCAATCTCGCTAAGCAGCACAATATAATTTTAATTTTGGTTGGTCACGTTACTAAAGAAGGGCAGCTTGCTGGTCCAAAGATTTTGGAACATATGGTTGATACGGTACTTTATTTTGAAGGTGAGCGTGAAAATAACTTCCGAATCTTAAGAGCGGTTAAAAATCGCTATGGCAGTGTTAATGAAATCGGCGTATTTGAAATGTGTGATACTGGTTTAAGAGAAGTGGCAAATCCTTCGGTGTTATTCTTAGGTGAGCGTCGCGGTAATACTAGCGGTGTTACTGTTTTTGCTGGGGTAGAAGGAACCAGGCCAATCTTAGTTGAGGTACAAGCATTAGTAGCATCTTCACAGATGGTAGCACCTAGAAGAGCGGTAGTTGGCTGGGATTTCAATCGTCTGTCAATGATTATTGCTGTTTTAGGCGTACGATATGGTTTGGTCTTAAGCAGTTTTGAAGTATATCTCAATGTAGTCGGTGGGTTAAGAATCAGCGAGCCAGCTGCAGATTTAGCGGTAATGTGTGCGCTTATTTCTGCAATGAAAAACAAACCAGTTATCAATAATTCTATTGTTTTTGGAGAAATTGGTTTATCTGGGGAAGTCAGAAAAGTCAGTCGTTCAGATTCCAGAATCAAAGAAGCAGCAAAATTAGGTTTTAACCATGTTATTGTTCCAGAAGGAACTAATATTCCTGATATTCCTGGGTTGCAGGTAACACAAATTAGTCACGTGAAACAACTACAAGATTTATTCTAGGCAATGATATTATGGCATTTATTTTTTTAGTTTTAGCTGGAATATTAGAAATTGGTTGGGCTGTAGGGATGAAGTATACTGATAATTTCACCAAGTTAGCACCAACATCACTAACCATACTTTCAATGATTTTCAGTTTATATTTCTTATCTTTAGCAATGAAAGAAATACCCTTAGGCACTGCCTATGCGATTTGGACTGGGATTGGCATAGTTGGCACTTGTATTCTTGGGGTTATTTTATTTGGGGAGTCAACCAGTATTCTAAAATTTATATTTATTGGTTGTATCTTAGTAGGAATAATTGGCTTAAAATTGATCGAATGAAATCAACTAATCGTATGATCACTGTTAGAGTTAAAACCGCTAAGAAGCGTAAGCAAGCTTCTACTTTGTGGTTAGAGCGTCAATTGAATGATCCATATGTTCAGCAAGCCAAAATTGATGGTTATCGCTCACGTGCTGCGTATAAAATTATTGAAATTGATGATAAATTTAAAATTTTTAAAAAAGGCATGAAGGTGCTTGATCTTGGTGCTGCTCCTGGTGGATGGAGTCAAGTGGCACTAAATCGTACTAAAAATGGTAGAATATTTGCTTTAGATATCCTTGAAATGCAATCAATTCCTGGAGTTAAGTTTATACAATTAGATTTTCTGCACGATGATGCTCCAGAAAAGGTTGTGGAATTTATTGGTGGGAAAGCTGATGTAGTGCTAACTGATATGGCTGCGAATGCTTGTGGGAACCCACAGGTTGATCATATGCGCATTACTATATTATGTGAGTTGGCATTCGAATTTGCCAAAAGTATATTGGCAGAAAATGGTGTATTTGTAGCCAAGCTTTTACGTGGCGGTGGTGACCATAAATTATTGATGCAAATTAAACAGCATTTCAAAAACGTAAAAAATTTCAAACCAAAGTCCAGTAGGGCGGATTCAGCTGAGATCTATTTGGTAGCAACGGGATTTAAATCACAGATCACCTAGGCACTATCAGTCTATAAATAAATAATTTTTCCTGGTACATCTCCGGGCATTTCTTCAATTTGAGCATGATCTTTAGCATCACGTGTTTTATATATGGGGTTTGACGATCATTGGAACGAAAAGTAGCTCTAAGGACTTTTTATTTCATTTAATTTTCTCAAATTCCAATCTCACATATGGTTCTGGTAAAGGCTCACAGATGTGGTACGTACAGTAAGTCACATTGGCGCATATTACATACTT
>CAMCSP010000037.1 GCA_945877755.1 Rickettsia typhi
TACTTCAAGGAAAGATCAGCTCGAAATGCACAAGGGAACCGGGTCAGGTAACTGGCCTTAAGAAGGCTTGAGCGTAGTGCCGGGAAACTGGCACGCTACGTTCTCAGGAGGAGCTTTTTCTGGCAACAGAAAAAGCTTACTCGACCGTAACAAAAATGTCCGAACTTTCGGGATTAACTAAAGTAGATAGTAATAAAGCATTAGATGCTTTTATTAGCTCTGTAATGGGAGCTGTCAAATCTAAAAAACAAGTACGCTTAGTTGGTTTCGGTACTTTCTATGCTCTTCCAAGAAAAGCTTCAGAAGGATTTAACCCAAGAACAAGAGCTAAAATTCGTATTGCTGCTTCTAACCGTCCAAAATTTAGAGCTGGCAAACAATTTATTGATACAGTTAACTAAGATCTTACCTATTTTCAGGATGAGGTGGTTATCAGAACGGTAACCGCTTTATCTTGATTTTTTTATAATATATTCTAATCATATTTAAAAAAAATACTGGATTATTACGAGTAAATCACTTATACCTATCCTATTATATTTGTAGGGCGATTAGCTCAGCTGGTAGAGCGCCTCGTTTACACCGAGATTGTCGGCAGTTCGACCCTGTCATCGCCCACCACATGCTCTTCAAAAGAATTAACCTGCATAGATAAAATGCAGATGCTTATCATACTCGAATAGGGATAATAAATTCCTTAGCGAAGCATATTGATTAGATAACTTACTATCCTTGTTTAAAATACTTTCTGCAAGCCTATGAGCTTCTAATAGCAAATCATGATGATATTCTAAATCAGCCACCATAAACCTGGGCATACCACTTTGCTTCGAACCTAAAATATCACCTCCACCTCGTAATCTTAAATCCTGTTCAGCTATATAAAAACCATCATTAGACTTGCGCATTGTTTCTAAGCGCGCACGAGCTGTTTGACCCAAGAATTTACCAAATAATAAAACACAATCAGATTTCTTATGACCTCGCCCTACCCTACCCCTCAATTGGTGCAGTTGTGCCAAGCCAAATCTCTCAGCATTTTCAACCACTAACAAAGTTGCTTCAGGTATGTTAATGCCAACTTCAATTACAGTAGTAGCAACCAAAATCTTAGTCTTACCCTGAGCAAAATCATTCATTGCTTCTTCTTTTTCAGATGCAGATAACTTACCATGTATTACTCCAACTAACTTTGAGTCAAAAGCTTTAATGAGATAGTTATAGCGATCAGCTACAGCAGAAATATCATTATTAAGTTCACCTAAGGGCTCCTCTTTATCTTCTGTATCAATCATTGGGCAAACCCAAAACACCCTTTCATCATGTTCAATCTTACGAGCAATAGATTCTAAAAGCTCATCAATCCTACTAATAGATATAGTACTAGTCTGGATAGGTAATCTACCCAGGGGCTTATCAGCTAACACTGAAACATCCATGTCTCCATAAGCAGTTAATGCTAATGTTCGTGGTATTGGCGTAGCGCTCATAACCAATACATCACTATTTTTACCCTTATCCATCAAAGAAAGTCTTTGCTCAACTCCAAAACGATGCTGCTCATCAATTACTATTAATTGCAAATCCTGAAACTCTACTGTCTTTTGGAAAATTGCATGAGTGCCAACTAAAATTTGGACCTCATTAGTCTGTAAATGATTCAACACCTGAGTTCGTTGCGATTTTTTTGTGTTGCCAGTAAGCAGAGCAACTTTTACCCCAAGATCAGCAACCACCTGCTCTATCCATTTATAATGCTGATTTGCCAATATATCAGTTGGCACCATTAAGGCAGCTTGCTTACCAGCAGATACAGAATTCAACATGGCGCAAAGTGCTACCAATGTTTTGCCACTTCCCACTTCTCCTTGCAACAATCTCATCATTCTAATGGGCTTCTCTTGATCATCATCTATCTCTGTTAAAACCTTTTGTTGACCATCAGTAAGCCTAAACCCTAATTTGGCTAAAACCTTGTCCCGCAAATTGTGGTTAATTGCTATAGCACACCCCTTGGTAAAATGATCTTTATGCATTCTAATAAGCTTCAATGCTAACTGGCTCGCCAGTAATTCATCAAAAGCAATTCTCTTTTTAAAAGGAGAATCAAGCATCAAATAATTAATATCAACTGGATTATGAAGATTCTTTACTGATTCAATCCAACTAAGCCAATGATGTTTTTGTATAATATCATGAGGAAGCCACTCAGCAAGATCTGGAACTAATCCAAGCGAATAGTTCACTAATTGAGCAATTTGTTTTGAGGTTATAGCAAAGGTAAGAGGGTATTTTGGCTCAATATCTTTAAGACGCTCATCTGACAAATAAATATCCGGATGAGAAATCTGATATTCAACTAAAGAAAGACGTTCAAGCTTTCCTGATATGATGTACTTGTCGCCAATAACTAGCTTATTAATAATGTAATGGGGGGCGTAATTAAAATAAGTTAAGGTTACATGATTTTTACCGTCACATCCTAAAATCTTAGTTATTTTCTTACGACTGCGCGTAAAGGATTGAGCTATATCCTGTATTTTCAACTCAATTACAACTAATGACTTTGGTTCTATTTGTGATAAGTCAGGATAAAAATTTCTTCTAACAATATCATAAGGAAAATGCAACAGTAAATCAATAATCCGCCTACAACCTAAGCGATCTAAGGCTGCAAAGGTTTTCTCAGATACTGATGGCAAGTCTGAGACACTTTCAAATAATTTTTTTATATTCGCTACAAACATATTCTATAAACCTAAGAGCGGTTTTTATAATATTCGACAATCTTAGATTCAACAAATGACGAGACAAAACCCGACACGTTACCCTTTAGTCTGCATACTTCTTTGACTATACTCGATGCAATAAATTGGGTTTTCTCTGTAGCAGGTAAAAAGATGGTTTGAATATCTGGTGCTAATTTTGAGTTCATTGCTGATAATTGAAATTCATACTCAAAATCAGAAACAGCGCGTAACCCTCGGACAATAAGATTAGACTTTTGTGTACGAACAAAATCAACAAGCAATCCATCTAGTGACATAGCAGTTATTTTTTTATGAGATGGTAGTGTCTTTATAAGTAGTTGCAAATCATTTTCAATCATTTGGATACGATCAGCAACAGAGAACATTGTAGTTTTAACAGTATTAGTAGCTACTGCAACTACAAGCACATCAACAACAGCAATTGCTTTAGTAATGATATCCATATGACCATTAGTAATTGGGTCAAAAGTTCCAGGATACACTCCTACTAAAACTGTACGCATCTTACTACTCTTTATTGTCAGTTTCCGGCAAAGCATTGTTTATTATAGTACCAGCTTCTTCATTAGATTGGTCTTCTATAGAATTATCCTCATTATTTTCGCGTTCAGAAATAAGTGCAGCAGATACTATACGTTCACCATTTGAAGTTCTAAATAAGGTTACACCTTGAGTATTTCTTCCAGTGACTCTAATGCCTTGCACAGGACATCTAATTAAAGTGCCTTTCTTAGTGATTAACATAATCTGGTCAGCTGGGAGAACCGGAAAACTAGATATCACATTACCATTACGTGCTGAAGTAACAATATTCATAATACCTTGTCCACCACGATTAGTAACACGATACTCATATGCAGAAGTGCGCTTACCATAACCATTTTCAGTAATAGTTAGAATGAATTCCTCTCCTAAAATTAATTTAGTAAGTTGGTCTTTTGGCAAATCGCTCTTATACTTATTAACAAGATTTGGTATATCTTCTTCATTTGAGTAAGCCATTTCTAATCTAGTTTCTAATGGGATTTTTAAGTATGTCTCACGCACTAGAATATCAATATCCGCACCTTGCAGAATTGACATGGAAATAACTTCATCACCAGATGCAAGCTTCATGCCCCTAACTCCATCAGAAGTACGGCTTTTGAAAACACGCACTGCATTCAATGGGAACCTAATACATTTACCATTTCTAGATGCTAATAATATATGGCTATCCTCTTTACAGATATTTATGCCTATTAATTTATCACCATCATCTAACCTAATTGCAATTTTGCCATTAGATTGAATACTATGGAAATCTATTAAATCATTACGTCTAATATTACCCTTAGCAGTAGCAAACATAATGAACATATCATTCCATTCTTCCTGATTCTCAGGTAATGCCATGATTTTTGTAATTTTCTCGTTTATAGCCAATGGGAATATATTAACCAAAGCCCTACCCTTAGATTGAGCATTACATAATGGCAATTTATAAACCTTAAGTTTGTACACTTTTCCTATATTTGAGAAGAACAAAATAGGCATATGAGTATTAGCCACAAATAACTCTGTAGTAAAGTCTTCATCATGCATACTAAGTCCAGAACGGCCCTTACCACCTCTTTTCTGAGCTCGATAAGTAGATAGAGGCACACGCTTAATATATCCCCCATGTGTAACTGTGACCACCATATCTTCTTTTTTGATCAAATCTTCAATGTCCTGCTCAAATTCATTAAATTCAATCTGTGTGCGTCTTGGAGTAGCAAATTCTGCTTTGATTTCCAAAAACTCTTGCTCCAGAATCTGTAATAGCTTTTCACGAGAGCCAAGAATAGAAAGATATTCAACTATTTCTATAGCTAATTCTTTCAATTCATCAGAAATCTTATTATGCTCAATACCAGTCAAACGCTGCAAACGCATCTCAAGAATAGCTTTAGCCTGCTCTTCAGTAAATTTACATTTACCATCAATAATAATATTATGTTTATCTTCCACCAGCTTAATTAAGCTATAAACATCCTCTGCATTCCACAATTTTTCTATCAATCTTTCTTTGGCAACAGCAGGATCAGAAGAGGATTTAATAATAGCAATCACTTCATCAATATTAGATACAGCAATAAATAAACCAATTAAAATATGAGCCTTATTTCGAGCTTTGTTAAGAAGATGCACAGTACGTCTAGTTACTACTTCTTCTCTAAAATTAACAAACGCTTTAATTACATCAAGTACATTCATAACCTGAGGTTTATCATCATTTAATGCCAACATATTGACACCGAATGAAGTTTGTAAAGGGGTGTAGCTATATAGCTGGTTTAGAACAACTTCCGCTATAGCGTCTCTACGAATCTCTACTACAACTCTAACACCAGATTTATCTGATTCATCCCGAATATCAGAAATACCTTCTATTTTCTTATCACGAACCATTTCTGCAATCTTTTCCACCATTCTGGCTTTATTAACCATATATGGAATTTCGGTAATTATGATCGCTTGTTTCTTCTCACTAATATCTTCAACATTCGCACGACCACGCATAATTACAGAACCACGACCAGTAGTAATCGCCGATCTAATACCAGTAGTCCCTAAAATAATACCAGCAGTTGGAAAATCCGGACCTTTAACTACATCAAGCAAATCTTCGCAAGTTATGTCATGATTTTTTAGATAAAGACAACACGCATCCAATATCTCTCCTAAATTATGAGGGGGAATATTGGTAGCCATACCAACAGCAATACCACCGGAACCATTGACCAATAAATTAGGGAATTTAGCAGGCAAGACTTTTGGCTCTTGTTCTGAACCATCATAGTTATCTCTAAAATCAACAGTGTCTCTGTCAATATCCACTAACATAGTATGTGAGACCTTTGCCAATCTTGATTCCGTATAACGCATAGCAGCAGCGCTATCACCATCCATAGAACCAAAGTTACCTTGACCATCAATCAATGGTAAACGCATAGAAAAATCTTGCGCCATACGTACCAGGGAGTCATAAATCGCTCCGTCACCATGTGGGTGATATTTACCCATAACCTCACCAACAATCCTTGCAGATTTACGATATGGTTTGTTATAATCACATCCTGATTCATTCATAGCAAAAAGAATTCGCCTATGTACTGGTTTTAGACCATCTCGCACATCAGGTATAGCTCGGCTCACGATTACGCTCATAGCGTAGTCGAGATACGACTTCTTCATTTCTTCTTCGATACTAATTGGGGTTAATTCACCATGATTATAAACTTTCGACATTCTCTCTTTAACTTCTTTGATTAAAATAAATAGGACTGTAGCTATACAAATACAATAAGTTAGCGTTAATCGCAATCAAATATTTGACTTAGTAACCATCTAACCTATGATTTACTAAATAAAACATCATACATGGACAAAAGCATGAATTCATTAGTGTTAATTTCCACTTGGACCTTATATAAAAAAGAAGTTCACCGTTTTTTAAAAGTCTATCATCAAACACTACTATCTCCAGTTATATCAGCGTTAACTTTGTTATTCATTTTTGCACTTTCCATAGGCGATCAAGTTCAAAAAATAGAGAATGTACCATTTGATGAATTTCTAGCCTCTGGATTAATTATTATGTCTATAACCCAAAATGCTTTTGCTAACCCCTCATCTAGCCTGTTAATGAGTAAAATCACTGGCACAATTATAGATTATATAATTCCGCCCATCTCAACAAATAGCTTTATTATTGCATATGTTCTTGGTGGAGTTACCAGAGGAATTGCGGTGGGAATCATGGTTGCTCTGGCTCTATCATATTTTGTTGATATGCACGTATATAGCTACTCTTATCTTATTCTGTTTTCATTACTCTCAACTTTGCTGCTGTCAATACTCGGAACAATAGGAGGTATACTAACCAACAGCTTCGATCAACTAGCTGCAATTACCACCTATGTAATAACTCCACTATCACTTCTATCAGGTACATTTTACTCAGTAAAAGATCTTCCTCATTCATTAGAAATTATAAATCAGTTCAACCCATTCTTCTACGTAATTGATAGCTTTAGGTATAGTATGATTGGGATAAGTGATAGCTCAATACCATTTACTACTGTGTTCTTAAGCATTAGTATCTTGCTTTGCTACGTCTGCCTATATTTCATGATAAAAACCGGCTACCGAATAAAAAATTAACCTATTATTAATAAAACTCTTTGACATAATATAACTTTAAGAGTATAATTATAATTAATGCAAGGTTAATACTCGTAAATAAATTTAGGTAGTTATTATGAAAAAAACTCTGCACTTACTAATTACATCAATAATAATAACATCAACAGCAATTGCAGATGTGCATTTAAAATCGTATCCAAAATCAATTGAAAAAAATGGTTACTATTTAAGAGCTGACCTAGGAACTTCATCCGCACTAAAACTTAAGGATGGAAATACTTATGATAATAAAGTTAAAAGAGCGAATATATACAGCTTGGGGGTTGGTAAATATTTATCTAAAAGCTTAAGAACTGATTTATCAGCATCTATACAAAATTATAAACTAAATAATACGACTACGAATCAGAAAATACAATCTTTAGCTTTAATGATTAATGGTTATTACGATATAGTAACAATTGACAGATTTACACCATATCTCTCTGCAGGGATCGGGATTACAAAAAATAAAGCCGGAGCACTAACAACCACCAATAGATCTGGGAACAGCTCATATACCACAATATTAGAAAAAAAATCTACCAATAACTTAGCATGACAGATTGGTTTCGGTTCAACAATAAAATTAACTAATAAAATTGACTTAGATTTAAACTATAAATTTATGGACAGAGGTAAAGTAAGAACTGGATCTGGATTCACCACATATAGTAATAATGATATAGACCGCGCTACACCAGGAAATGCTCGACTTAGAGCTCATGAGTTTTTGATTGGTGCCAGATATAATTTATAATTAGACTTTATAGGTTCTAAAAATTATCCGGCGAATCAACAGAACACTTACCTATACAACCATTTATTAAAAAATTAAAATCTTCATACACATCTTTATTATCTTCATATCGCATGCTACAATTTTTAAATTCTTTAAAAAGAATATCTAGTTGCTCCTTCTCACAATTCTCTCCTTGTGTTTTTAATTTTAACTCAATCCAGCTTTTCGCCGCACTTTCTTTCCTTTTTAGCTCCTTAAAAGCTTTAACTTTATGCTTCATATCACCATCTAAATTATTTAAGACTTTTTGAGCATCAGCTACTACTTTTAATGCCTCTTTAATAGATATATTTATAGCTTCTAATTCAGATATAGTTTTTGTAGCTTGCGCTTCTGCATCAACTGGAGTTATCACCTCTTTAACGGCTTCTTCTTGAATTGCTGCTTTAGCCTCAGCTTCTGCCTGCTGAGCTTTTGCTAATCTTTCTTTCTCTTGTTGAGCTAGAGCCTTAGCTTTGGCTTCCTCTCGTTGAGCTTTTGCTAATCTTTCCTGCTCTTGTTGAGCTAGAGCCTTAGCTTCGGCTTCCTCTTGTTGAACTTTTGCTAATCTTTCTTGCTCTATTCTTATTAATTTTTCATTTTCTCTTCTCATAGCTTTACCCCCATAAAAACTATTAAATGACCAGGTATCTAAACAATAGAATGTTTATTAACTATAATTGTATATAATTTTAACTGTATTGTAAAATATCTTTTAGTAAAATATGGATATTTCAGAGTACACCAAATTTTACTAAGCCCGCCAAAAAAATAAGAACTACTAAACCCAATAAAACTAAAAATACCGCATAATTTTTATACTTTTTAGTTTGATGTAATTTCTCTAATGGCATGATTTTAACTCATTAATAACTTATCAAATGGCATTATAGCATAAAGTAAAAATAAATATATTATTGAATAACCGAATAATTTAGGAGCTGATTTATACTTCTCATCATAATAAACCAAATATGCTAAATACATAAATATTACCCCCAAAATCAGTGCTGTGAATAGATATATCTTACCAAACATTCCAATATAGTAAGGAAGAATTGTAATAAAAAACAGCACAGCACTGTATACAAGAATCTGCAACTGGGTATATTTAATACCTCTAACAACTGGCATCATTGGTACACCTGCATTGGTGTAATCACTGCATTTATATAATGACAGAGCCCAGAAATGCGGCGGTGTCCACATGAAAATAATTAAAAATAATAAAAATGATTCTAAAGATATATTATTTGTAACCGCAGCCCAACCAATCATTGGTGGCAATGCCCCAGCCGCCCCACCAATTACTATATTCTGTGGGGTAACACGCTTAAGCCATATTGTATAAATAAATACATAAAATAAAATTGCTACAGCTAACAAAGAAGCTGCTACCAAATTGACAAAAAGCCCCATAATTATTACTGAAACAAAAGATAGACCCACTCCAAAATTTAAAGCTTCTTCGGGTGGCATAGCCTGCTTAGGTAATGGTCTATTTTTTGTGCGCTCCATTAAGCAATCAATATCACGTTCATACCACATGTTAATTGCTCCTGCAGCACCAGAACCAATTGCAATGCATAGAATTGCAATAAAACCAATAATTGGATGAATAGACCCTGGAGCAATATATAAACCAATAAACCCAGTAAAAATTACCAAACTCATCACTCGTGGTTTAAGCAAGCTAAAATAGTCACGAACAGTTGAGGTATCTACAGAGTTGGATAAAACTGCCTTTGTCTTTAACATTATAAACTTTATTTAATGATTGGCGGTTTTTCAAAACAATGAAATGGTGGTGGAGATGATAAGGTCCATTCCAACGTATTTGCCCCTTTACCCCAAGGGTTATTAGGACACGCTTTTCCATATCGTAAAGTATAAAACACAACAAATACAAAAAAGAAAGCCGCAAACATTGAAATACATGAACCTATAGAAGACACCATATTCCATCCAGCAAAAGCATCTGGGTAATCAGGTACACGTCGAGGCATCCCAGCTAATCCCAAGAAATGCTGTGGAAAAAATGTAAGATTTACACCGATAAAAGTAAGCCAAAAATGAAGCTTACCTAAAAATTCAGGATATTGCTTACCACTAATCTTACCAAACCAATAGTAAAAACCAGCAAATAATGCAAATAATGCACCCAAAGACATAGTATAGTGGAAATGTGCTACTACATAATAAGTATCGTGCAAAACTCTATCAACAGAAGAATTTGAAAGAACAATACCTGTAACGCCACCAATAGTAAATAAGAAGATAAAACCAACAGCAAATAACATTGGAGTTTTAAATTCTATAGAACCGCCCCACATAGTTGCTATCCAACTAAAAATTTTGATGCCTGTAGGCAATGCAATAATCATGGTTGCTGCAGTAAAATAAGCAAGAACCCCAAGACTTAGCCCAACAGTAAACATATGGTGAGCCCAAACTACAAAACCGACTACACCAATACCTACCATTGCATATACCATACCAAGATAGCCAAATATAGGTTTTTTTGAAAATGTTGAAATCACTTGGCTAACAATACCAAACCCCGGAAGAATAATAACATAAACCTCTGGATGTCCAAAAAACCAGAATAAATGCTGAAATAACACAGGATCACCCCCACCAGCTGGCTCAAAAAATGTTGTGCCAAAATTACGATCGGTAAGTAACATAGTGATAGCACCACCAAGAACTGGTAAAGCAAGAAGCAATAAAAATGCTGTAACTAAAACTGACCAAACAAACAAAGGCATTTTATGCAATGTCATCCCAGGTGCACGCATGTTAAATATAGTGACAATAAAATTGATTGCACCCAAAATTGATGATACACCAGCCAAATGCAAACTAAATATAGCCATATCTACCGCTCCACCTGGGTGGCCTACAGCTCCGCTAAGGGGTGGGTACAAAGTCCAGCCGGTACCTGCTCCTCCCTCGATAAAAGCTGAGCTCAATAATAAAATAAACGATGGTACAAGTAACCAGAAACTTACGTTATTAAGGCGAGGGAATGCCATATCAGGCGCGCCAATCATTAATGGTACAAACCAGTTACCAAAACCACCAATCATCGCTGGCATAACCATAAAGAACACCATGATCAACGCATGTGCAGTAATCAAGACATTATGAATCTGATGATCACCACCAAAAATTTGATTACCAGGCTCCATCAACTCAAGTCTAAATAATAAAGAAAATAAACCACCAATTAATCCAGCCATTACAGCGAAAATTAGATACATTGTCCCTATATCTTTGTGATTTGTAGAAAACAACCATCTTTTTATACCGGTTGGGTGATCTGCATGTATCTCGTGGTTTTTTATCATTATTATCCTACTTGTGAATTTTTAATATAATTAATATTAGCAAATTTTTGCTTAGATTGCTCTACCCAAACAGCAAAATCTTCTTTTGAAACAACTTCTATTGCAATTGGCATAAAGCCATGACCAACGCCACAAATTTCAGAACATTGACCATAATAAACACCTGGTTTATTTATTCTAACCCATGTTTCGTTAATTCGTCCAGGTACTGCGTCAGTTTTAATGCCTAAAGAAGGAATTGCCCAACTATGAATTACATCATACGAAGTAATAAGTACTCGTACATTAGTTTCAACTGGTAATACAACCCTATTATCTACCTCTAACAATCTTATTTGACCTGGCTTCAATTGATCATCACCAATTATATAACTATCAAAAGAAAAACCTCCATTATCAGGGTATTGATAATTCCAGTACCATTGATGTCCTACAACTTTTAAAGTTAGCTCAGTATCTTTTATCTTTTCCATATAATTCAAGGTTTTGAACGAAGGTATCGCAATTATTACTAAAATCAACAATGGAACAACCGTCCAAACAATCTCAATAAAAGTATTATGTGCGGTAGTAGATGGTATAGGATTATTTTTCTTAGAAAATCTTACACAAACATATAATAATAGACCAAAAACTAAAGCTACAATAGCAAAAATTACCACTAGCAGTAGATCATGAAGGCTTTCTACTCTTTTCATAACTGGTGAAGCAGCTTTTTGAAAATCCATTTGCCATGGATGAGGATGATCTGCAAAAGCACTACCAGAAATTACAAATAAAATTAAATTTAAAATTACTGCTACAATATTTTTCATGGGAATCTTAATCAATATTTTATATAAACCTGACACTACATTCCAAAAACATGTAAGTCAAGATCCTCTTAAGCAAGAAAATACTTTGAGTATATCCTCATTATTTACTATAATAATTAAATATTACCTGGCTATGCAGTTGACTCCACTAGCTACTACATGTAGTATTGGTTATTATGAATATTAAACCGTCAAATTTGATTGAATTAATGGATATGTTTCCAACTGAAGAGTCGTGTTTAGAATATTTGAGTCTGGTACGTTGGCCT
>CAMCSP010000038.1 GCA_945877755.1 Rickettsia typhi
CTCAGGCCAACGTACCAGACTCAAATATTCTAAACACGACTCTTCAGTTGGAAACATATCCATTAATTCAATCAAATTTGACGGTTTAATATTCATAATAACCAATACTACATGTAGTAGCTAGTGGAGTCAACTGCATAGCCAGGTTGAAAAATATCAACTATTGCTAGGAAAGATTCTTAAAAATGAGGACTCTAAAGACAAAGATTCTATTATTGATTCTTTAGACATTAACAAAACATTCATTGAAGTCCTATCTAACCTATATGCAAATCCTCAACAATTGATCAATCTACAAGCAAAATATATTAAAAACTCGGTAGAATTACTAAATTACAGTTTGAAAAAAATAACTGGAGAAAATCCAGAACCTCTTTATCAACCACTTAAAAAAGATAAAAGATTTCAAGATGAATCCTGGAATGAAAATAATGTCTTTGATATTATAAAACAAACATACCTAATGAACTCAGAATGGCTAGATAGCTTATTAAATAATATTAACATTGAAAGTAAAACTAAACTTCGAGCTACTTTTTTTATAAAACAGATAACAAATGCATTAGCACCTTCTAACTTTATTTCTACTAACCCAACAGTTTTAAAGGAAACTATTGATTCAAATGGCGAAAATTTATTGAAAGGATTGGATAATTTTATTGAAGACCTTGATAATAGTAAACATATTTTTGACATAAATCGCACAAAAAACTCTACATTTGAAATAGGAAAAAATATTGCAAACACTAAAGGCTATGTGATTTATCAAAATGATCTAATGCAGTTAATTCACTACACTCCAATTACAGAAAAAACCTATTCTATTCCTCTACTAATAATCCCGCCCTGGATTAACAAATATTATATATTGGATTTAACAGAACAAGACTCATTCGTAAAATGGATATTAGCTCAGGGTTATGAGGTTTTTCTTATTTCTTGGATTAATCCTGATGCTAAACTTAGTACTAAGTCTTTTGATAACTACATGCTAGAAGGACCAATTGAGGCAATTAATTTCATTAAAAAAATTACAAACACAAAACATGTCAATATATTTGGTTATTGCCTAGGGGGAACCTTATCATGCATAACTCAAGCATATTTAACTAATAAAGGTGATTCTACTATAAAATCAGCAACCTTACTTACAACTTTATTAGATTTTAAAGATTCAGGAGATATCTTAGTCTTTATTGATGAAGCTCAATTACAAAGAATCGAAGAAAAAATGTCAGAGGATGGCTATTATGACGGAGATTATATGAGCGCAACATTTAGTTTGCTAAGATCGAATGATATGATCTGGTCATTTTTTATAAATAACTATCTCTTAGGAAAAGAATCGCTACCTTTTGATATTCTATATTGGAATGCAGATTCAACAAGACTGCCAGCAAAAATGCATAGCTTCTACTTAAGAAACATGTATTTGGAAAATAACTTATGTAAACCTAATAAATTAAAAATAGCCAACACTCCAATAGATTTAGGAACAATTAAAATTCCATGCTATTTTCTTGCAGCTTTTGATGATCCTATAGCGCCGTGGAAGGCAACTTTTAAAGCAAATAAATTACTTGGAGGTAAGATAAAATTTGTTTTATCAGGCTCCGGACATGTAGCGGGAGTAGTTAATCCTCCAAATAAGAAGAAATATCATTACTGGATCAATGATGATTCCAATAATACAGATAGCACCCAGTGGTTGAATCATGCAACAAAATATGATGGATCATGGTGGCCTAATTGGGCAGAATGGCTTAAAACCTATGCTGGAGAACTAACTTCTCCAACTAATCTAGAACAATATCGTATAGAAGAGGCTCCAGGAAGCTATGTATTAATGAGGTGACCAAGAATAGTAAGTAAATCTCTTTTGGAAGCAATACAGTCGCCATTCAACCAATACTCTTCTGCAATTTGTAATAACTCACCTACTTTAGCACTCTGTTTTACATGCAAAACACTCATTATATCTTTACCAGAAATAGGTAGTTTCTTTATCACAAGGCTATCCAGCTGATTTATTACTGTTACTGCATCTCTTACTGACGTATTCATACTAGCTAAATAAAAAACCAATGCTCCAAACACCAACTTCTTACCGTTTTTATAAGCTAAGGTAAGCAGTTTGCTGCCATTTATTGAAGGAACGATAGCTTGCATAGCTAATAAATATTTTTTTTGTTTATTAGCTAATTTTAAAGTTTTTATAACACCATTCAATGACTGCCCATCATCGCTATTAACCAAAACAAATAGCTTGATTAGATAATTAATTTCACTGCCATAAACACTCTCCAAAGCTAATAAATTTTTATAGATTGTAAGAAAATTAGGTCTTAAATTGCTTACCAACTCCTGCAAAACACCAGAATCGCTCATTAAAGATATGATATACAAACTATCTTGAAGCTGAAGTATTTTAGTGAATTCCTGACACTTTCTTTCTGCGGATAATTTATTGATATAGCTTTTATATTTTATACAGGCATCAAGTGATCGCTGTTCGATTCCACCCCTACCATAATAACCAAGAAACCTAAAATATCTTAAAATTCTTAAATAATCTTCCTTTATTCTTTGCTCAGGATCACCAATAAACCTTATGATACCACTATTTAAATCAGCTAAACCATTAAAATAATCATATAGTTTATGATTTATCGGACAATAGCTCATGGAATTGATAGTAAAATCACGTCTCTGTGCATCCTCTTTCCAATCATTAGTAAACTTTACCACAGCCCTTCTGCCATCAGCACTAACATCTTCACGAAGTGTGGTTATCTCGTAAGAATTATCCTCTATCATTGCCCTAATCGTTCCATGTTCAATACCGATAGGGAAATTTTTGATGTTCCTGGCATTCAAAGCATCTTGAACCTGTTGAGGCAATAAATTAGTAGCAATATCGATATCTGTTGGTTTTTTATTTAAGATGGCATCACGTACGCAACCGCCTACAAACCTACTGCTTCCACCATGACTTTCTAAAGCAGCAAAAATCTTATCTGTGGAAGAAGAACTTAGTAACTGGGTTATTGCTCTTAATTTCATAAGTTAAAGTATTGTTTTATTAAAAATACTATAACTTATGAATTAAGAAAATGCTTTAATTATTAGAAAAATTTCTTTTTATTTGCAGGTTTATCACCTGAACGACCATTTGAACCTGAATACTTAGGCTTTGAACTACTTGGCTTAGGCTCACTAGGAGTAAAATTTGGATCAAGGTCTTCACCTGTTTTTTGATTAACAACCTTCATGCTTAATCTAACCTTTCCCTTATCTAGTCCAATAACCTTAACTTTTACAGCATCACCTTCTTTGAGAACATCATTCACATCTTGTACACGATCACTTTGTATTTCACTGATATGTAATAAACCATCTTTTGAACCAAGGAAATTAACAAAGGCACCAAATTCAAGCAGTTTTACTACTTTACCATCATACACTTTACCAACCTCAGCTTCAGCAACAATTCCCTGAATCATTTGAATAGCTTTTTCCGAAGCTTCTGAATTTACAGCTGAAACGCTAATAGTACCATTATCATCAATATCGACTTTAGCACCACTAACTTCACAGATTTCTCTGATAACTTTACCACCACTACCTATTACTTCCCTAATCTTATCTTTAGGTATTACAAAAGAAGTTATAGTAGGAGCATTTTTACTAATAGACTCACGTGCCACAGATAAAGAATCTTTCATCCTTGATAAAATATGCATACGACCTTCCTGAGCTTGTTTTAAAGCTAAATGCATAATTTCAGTAGTTATACCATCAATTTTTA
Organism: Rickettsia typhi; assembly: GCA_945877755.1. Lineage (GTDB taxonomy): Bacteria > Pseudomonadota > Alphaproteobacteria > Rickettsiales > JABSSG01 > JAGVLN01. The sequence goes on from CAMCSP010000038.1 coordinate 3,809, forward strand.
TATCCATTTGCAATGCGGTCACACCATTTTCTGTACCAGCAACCTTGAAATCCATATCACCAAGATAGTCTTCATCACCCATAATATCGGATAATACAACAAATTTATTACCTTCTTTTACTAGACCCATAGCAATACCGGCTACAGGACTTTTAATTGGAACGCCAGCATCCATTAATGCTAAAGATGCACCACAAACTGTTGCCATCGAAGATGAACCATTTGATTCGGTGATTTCTGAAACACATCTAATAGTATATGGGAATTGTTCTTTTGATGGTAATACCGGATGAATTGCTCTCCATGCCAACTTACCATGCCCTATTTCTCTTCTTCCAGGACTACGAACTGGCGAATGCTCACCAACAGAATATGGAGGAAAATTATAATGCAGCATGAAAGAAAGCTTAGAATCACCATTTAAAGCATCTATTAATTGCTCATCTTGTGCACTACCTAAAGTAGTTACAACAAGAGCTTGAGTTTCACCTCTGGTAAATAACGCCGAACCATGAGTACGAGCTAAAAACTCTACTTCGCTCACTATTGGTCTAACAGTTACAGGATCACGACCATCAATTCTTAGATTCTTGTCAATGATATTACCACGAACGATTCGTTCCTGAAGAGAATTAAACGCTCTCATAACATCTGCTTCAGAATGCTCTCCATGCTCTTTATATTTTTCTTTCAAACTTGCCTGCATTGATCTAATTTTTTCAGTACGCAATTGCTTGACACGCTCATCAAATACCGCTCTTAAATCTTTCTCAAATAATTTGGAGATTTCTTTTAAAAGATCTTCGCCGTCTTTATGTTGCACTAATGCCATTTGTGGCTTGCCAACATCTTTAGCTAGCTCAGTAATAATATTGATAACTGGTTGCATAGCTTCATGGCCAAATACTACAGCCTCAAGCATTTTATCTTCAGGTAATTCTGACGCTTCAGATTCAACCATCAGCACTGAGCTTTTTGTACCAGCAACTACTAAATCTAAAGACATTGTAGAATATTCTTTTACTGAAGGGTTAAGAACAAACTCACCATCAATCATACCAACCCTTGAAGCTGCAATTGGACCAGCAAATGGCGCCCCAGAAATTGCTAATGCCGCAGATGCTCCAACTAATGCCGCTATATCAGGATCATTATCCCCATCATAAGACATCACTGTACAAATAATTTGAATTTCATTAAAGAAATTAGCCGGAAATAAAGGTCTGATCGGTCTATCAATCAAACGTGAGGTTAAAACTTCTTTCTCAGAAGGCCTTCCTTCTCGTTTAAAAAATCCGCCTGGGATTTTTCCTGCAGCAAAGAACATTTCTTTGTAATGAACTGTAAGAGGAAAGAAATTCTTATGTGCATCAGGTGTTTTCTGTGTAACAACAGTACATAATACCATTGTTTCACCATATGTTACCATAACGGAACCATCTGCTTGCCTTGCAACTTTACCAGTTTCAAGTATTAACTTCCTACCAGCCCATTCTATTTCTTTGCGTACAATATTAAACATCTATATATTCCCTATTTCCTTTAAAATTATTTACGAAGACCAAGTGACTTGATTAGCGCTTCATATCGACCTAAATCTTTACGCTTAAGATAATCTAACAAGCTTCTTCTCCTGCTAACTAACAATAACAAACCCCTTCTTGAGTGAAAATCTTTGACATTGCTCTTAAAATGCACTGTTAAGTTAGTGATTCTTTCAGTAAGAACCGCACATTGCACTTCTGTTGAACCAGTATCTGAATCATTTATTTTGTATTTTTTTATTAATTCTTGTTTGCGTTCTAAACTTATCGACATCGATACCTCGCTTTATTACAGGTTAAATACTTTGGTAGGTTTGAAATAGCCATTTGTTATCGTTCCAAGTGCAATCGGTGTATTATTCACCTTTGCCAATACAATATCTGCATCTTGATTACTCACTAAAATAGCTTGTCCATTTTTTATGAGCGATACTGCATCCTCAGAAAGAAACAACACCAGGATGTCGTCCAGCACTAAATCAATCGACCGTAACTCTCTTTCGAGAGGTGCATTATGCACTATTTGCTCAAGATTAGCTAGTAAAATCAGCATTTCTTCGCAAAATAAACCAACTCTTGTTCGTCTGAGAAACGAAACATGAGCACAAGAGCCAAGTCCAAGCGCTATATCCCGAGCAAGAGCACGAACATATGTACCTTTTCCACATTGCACTTTAAGAGTTGCTTTTTTTGTTTGCTCTGAGAACTTAACTAAATCTAATGAGCAAATATTAATTTGCCTTGGTTGAAGATCAAATTCAGCGCCATCACGCGCTAAGCTATAAGCCCTTTTACCGTTAACCTTTAGCGCTGAAAAATGCGGTGGTGTTTGCCAAATCTTCCCAATAAATTGAGGTAAAATATTTACAACCTCTACTTGAGATGGTGTAAATTCAGAAACTGAGACCACCTGACCTGTAGGGTCTAAAGTATCAGTCTGGCTGCCAAATTGAACATCAAATAAATATTCTTTTTGAAAATCTTGTACAAAAATCATAGTTTTGGTTGCCTCGCCAACTGCAATCGGTAAAACTCCGCTAGCAAACGGATCAAGAGTGCCCGCATGTCCCACCTTGAACTTTCTACCAACTCCATGATGCTTTTTGAAATAGCGTTTCACTATCGAAACAATATGAGCCGAAGACATACCGCAAGGCTTATCAATTGCCAACCAACCTGAGAGGACTTTTTGTTTTCCTATATTCATTATTTAGTAAGTAAAATCTCAATTTTTGCTGCTTCATCAAAGCTTTGATCAAATTTAAATTGAATTTCTGGAGCGTAGCGTAAATCAACTTTATTAGCAACCAGATAGCGTAATTTGGGCGCCAAAGTCTTTAAATGGACCAATAATTCATCCTGCTGCACACCCCTACCAAATAAAGGAGAAACATACGCAATCGCTAATTTTAAATCCGGCGTCATTTTAACTTCTGATACAGTTAAAGCTACTTTTTCGAGGACTGGATCATATAAATCTTGGGACATAGCTTCAATTAATGCTCGTCTTAGACTTTCACCAACTTTCAATTGTCTGCTAGAAGCAGATAGTTTATTTTCTTTTACCATTAATCCAAAGTTCTTTTTTCTTCTATTAATTCAAAAACTTCCACTTTATCATTTTCTTTAATATCTTCATAGTTTTCAAAAGCTATACCACACTCATAACCAGCTTTAACTTCTTTAACATCCTCTTTAAAGCGTTTAAGAGTTTTCAAATGACCTTCATGAATCACTATATCATCTCGTAATAAGCGAACCTTGGCCCCACGCTTGATCATACCATCTGTTACAAATGAACCAGCTATTTTTCCTGATTTTGTAATGTTATAAACTTTTCTAATTTCTACTAGACCTAAGAACTCCTCACGAATACTTGGCGATAACATACCACTCAACATCATTTTAACATCATCAAGTAAGTTATAGATGATTGAGTAATATCTGATATCAATCCCTGATTTTGCTGCAAGTTTCTTAGATTGGTCATTCGCACGAACATTGAAACCAACAATTAATGCGCCTGAAGCTTCTGCAAGCGATACGTCAGATTCATTAATTCCACCAACAGCTTTATGCAAGATCTTAACCTTAACTTCATCTGTAGATATTTTTTCTAAACTACCAACAATAGCTTCAACTGAACCATTTACATCACCTTTAATAATCAAAGGTAATTCTCTCACCTTGCCAGTACCGGAAGCCTTAGCAAATAATTCCTCCAAAGTACCTTTAGAAGCAACAGAAGTACGCAAATCTCTTGCGCGTCTAAGACGATATTCGCTAATATCACGAGCTTGTCTTTCAGATGTAACAACTACAAAATTTTCACCAGCCTCAGGAGATCCATCTAAACCACAAATCTCTACAGGCATTGATGGGCCTGCAGCATCCAAAGAACGTCTCTTGTCATCCGACATAAGCCTTACCCTACCTGACTGAGCACCAGCAATTAATACATCACCTATACATAGAGTACCTTTTTGAACTAATAAAGTTGTAACAACACCACGTAATTTATCTATTTTCGACTCAATCACCACACCACGCGCTTTAGTAGTGGGATCAGCTTTTAAATCCAACATTTCAGCTTGAAGTAACACACCCTCAATCAGTTTATCCAGATTAGTTCTTTTTAGAGCAGATACTTCAATAGTCATAATATTACCACCCATAGCTTCAGGTACTAAATCATGGCTTAATAACTCTGTCAGAACGCGTTGTGGATCAGCACCAGGCGCATCAATTTTATTAATAGCAACAATTATAGGAACATCAGCAGCTTTAGCATGGCTAATTGCCTCTATAGTTTGTTCTTTGATACCGTCATCTGCAGCTACAACTAAGATTACGATATCAGTAGCTTGAGCTCCTCTAGAGCGCATCGCCGTAAATGCCTTGTGCCCAGGTGTGTCAATAAAAGTAACAAGCTCTCCTGTTTCAAGTTTTACCTGATATGCACCAATATGCTGAGTTATACCTCCTGCTTCGTGCAATGCCACATCAGTTGATCTTAATGCATCAAGTAAGGAGGTTTTACCATGATCAACATGTCCCATAACCGTTACAACTGGTGGACGAGATACAAAATTTTCTGGATTTTCTATATCATCAATTAAGATGTTTTCAATATCAGCATCTGTAACCCTTTTTATCTTATGACCAAATTCATGAATAATTAGCTCAGCAGTATCAGCATCTATAGTTTGGTTAACATTAACTATCATGCCAAGTTTCATAAAGGCCCTAACAACTTCGGTACTTCTTTCCGCCATTCTCGAGGCAAGATCAGCCACAGTAATAACTTCTGGCAATATCACTTCTTTAATTTGCTTTTCAGCTTCTTGAGAATTATTGTGACCTAATGCTCTACGAGCCTTTTCTCTTGCTCTTTTTATTGAAGCAAAACTACGACTACGCTCTTCTTCCCTTTCAATATTTTGAAGGTTAACTTTAGAAATACGCTTGCCAAGTTCAGGTTTTAGACGATTCACTGTCTGCTTAATGTCCAACTTCTTACCAAACTTACTGCCTTCTTCAATATCACCAGCTTTTTTATACTTTGGATCTTTTTTAGAAAGACCATCATTCTTTATATCTGTTGAGTCGATAACTAAATTAGGAATTGGCTCAGGAGCTTCAGAAAAGCCCTCAGTCTCTGCTGTAATTGTTGAATTAACAATTGCTTCTGATTTTAAACGCTCTATTTCAATGGATGCAGCTTCTTCTTTCTGTATCTTCTCATTATGAGCATCAATTACAGCCCTTTGCAATAATGCTAAACGACTATTTTGTGGTACTACATTTACACTAGAATCAGCACTTTCATCATTCCCAAGATAACCCATACCATGAGGCCTGATAACGCGCTTTTTCTTTACTTCAACAGTAACAGACTTAGCCTTTAATCCAGAGAATGATTTATACTTATCACCACCCAAAGTAAGTTGAGGTCTATCTGGTTTAGGCTTAGAAAAATTATCATTTTCTGTCATTTAATACACTCTTTAATCGCTAAATTATTCCTTACTTTCTGCTTCAGTAATTATTATAGCTTTTTTAATTATATCACCAATTTCATCGTTGGATAAACCACTAGTTGGCACGATCTTTATAAACTCTTCAATGGTTAAATCAGCTAAATCTTCCATCTTTTTAATACCGTTATCAGCCAAAATACGCATTTGCTGCAAGTTTAAATTGACCAATCTTATCAAGTCATTATCTACACCTAAATGATCCAGTTGCACGAGCAAGTCTTTATTTTGCTCTTCTACAACTTGTTTAGCGCGATAAATTAGTTCTTTAGATAACTCTTCATCAAAACCCTCAATCGAAGCTAAATCTTCTATGGCAGTATAAGCTATATCTTCCAATGAAGCAAATCCTTCTACAGCTAGCAACTGCGCCAAAACTTCTTCTACACCTAACTCGCTAATAAATAACTTAGAAGCATAGTTAAACTCTTCAACTCGACGTTTTGATTCTTCCTCTTCCGTCATCACGTCAATATTCCAACCGGTCAGATGGGATGCTAAACGTACGTTTTGACCACGACGACCAATCGCAATACTTAATTGTTCGGTCGGCACTACAACTTCAATACGTTTATTATCTTCATCAATAACTACTTTGCTTACTTCTGCAGGTGTTAAAGCATTAATAACAAACTTTGCTTGATCGGAGCTCCATTGAATAATATCAATTTTCTCACCATGTAATTCATTAATTACAGCCTGAACCCTAGAGCCCCGCACACCAACACACGACCCAACTGCATCAATTGATGAATCAGAAGTGTAAACTGCAATTTTAGATTTTAGGCCAGGTTCACGGGCTACAGACTTAATTTCAATAACATTATCATATATTTCTGGAACTTCTTGAGCAAATAATTGTGCCAAAAATTGTGGATGATTTCTTGATAAGATAATTTGTGGTCCTTTGCTATCATTACGAACATCTTCGATATAAGCACGTATTCGCTCGTTAACTTTGAAGATCTCGCCTTTGATTGCGTTTTCTCTTCGTAATACTGCTTCCCCTCGACCCAGTTCAATAATAATATTACCAAATTCTACTCTACGAACTGTACCACTAACAATCTCACCAACACGATCCTTGAATTCTTCATATTGCCGCTCTCTTTCTGCATCACGCACTTTCTGAATGATAACTTGTTTAGCACTTTGTGCAACAACCCTACCAAGATCAATAGGAGGTAATGGTTCAATTATTTCATCGCCGATTTTAGCAGCTGGATTTTTATGTACAGCATCTTCAAGCAAAATTTGACTAGCAGGATTTTCTACAACTTCAACTACTTCAAGCACCCGGTTAATTTTTGTTTCACCACTCTGCTGATTAATAGTAACCCTAATATTATTATCATGACCATATTTTTTACGGCTTGCCACTTGAATGGCCTGCTCCATTGCCTGAATAACCGAATGACGCGGTATGCCTTTATCACGAGCAACTGCATCTGCAATTTGAATCATTTCAGTGTTACCAATATTCATTGTATTTACCTCTAATTACTAATTATCTAGATTGTTTTTTAAAAGTTTGTCATTAATAACTAATTTTGCCGAATCTATATCTGCCATATTAATTTTATAAACAACACCCTTAATATTTAAAGCAATTTCATCATCAAGAGTATCTTCTAATATCCCTTGATATCTTTTGCTATTATTTATCGGTCTGTATAACACCACTAAAATCTCATAACCCTTATAACGAATATAATCTTTTACCTTAACCAAAGGCCGGTCAATACCAGCAGAACTAACTTCAAGATTATAGCTACTACTTATTGGGTCTTCGACATCAAGTAATGCCGATATGGTATAACTAGCCTTTTCACAATCACTTACAATTATCGCCTTGTCATCTAATCTTTCGATCATGATCTGCAATATATTTCTTCTTCCCAAGTTAAAATGCTTTACCTGTACAAGCTCGTACCCCAGCTCTAACAAGGATGGCTCAATTATTGCGCAAATCTTTTGTTCTACTTGCATAAAATTATAGTTAAAGAAAAAGGCGGGATAACCCGCCTAAAAATACACATCATTATCTGCGGGAGTATATAGGCAATAGTCGAGAATTGCAACTAGTTTTTATCGCAATGTACAGTTTTAAGCTCCCACTTTGAAAGTTCATAACATTATGACAAAATAAAGGGCGACCTAAGCCGCCCTTTTATCAGTATTCTAATTTCAAAGAAAAACTAGAACATTAGTTTTGTACCAAGAATAAACGCAGTACCTTTGTTTTTATATGCACCCGCAGTATTAGTTGCAGCAGGCACTACAGCTGTAGGAGCTGTATAAGTATTTTTCCCTTTTGCAGTAAAGTAGGTAACTTCAGCATATGGCAATAAACCAGGAGCTACTTGATAATCTAAACCTAAAGAAATTAAGTTCAGAGTGTTTTTGTTAAGCGTACTGTTCATGTAAGTTACACTTGCGCCAACTGGCCCTTGAACATAAGCTGCACCAAGAGTCCAAAAACTACCACCTTTTAAACCAACTCCAGTAGTGTTTTTAGCAAAACCACTTTTACCTTGATTACC
>CAMCSP010000039.1 GCA_945877755.1 Rickettsia typhi
CAGGTCCTGGTTCAGAGCCAAAAAGTTCTAAACCATACCTAAAATATTACAAGACTATGTTGATTCCAAGGACATAAAAACCATTTATGATTTAGGGTGTGGCGACTGGAGATTAGCATCTACACTAAGAATAGACGATTCTAAAACTTATTATGGATACGATGTCGTAAAAAGTGTGGTTGATGAGAATGTTAGAAAATATAGCAAACCTAATGTCTCATTTACCATATTGCTAAATTGGAAGAGTTTGAGCATAAGCAAGGGGACTTGTTGGTAGTTAAGGATGTAATTCAACACTGGCCCAATAAGGAAGTTAAATTTCTTATTGATAATATTTTGCCGAATTTTAAGTATGCATTAATTACTAATGATTACCACCCTTAGAATTCTAACTCTGATATAAAGTTTGGAAGGTTGAGAGCTATTAACCTTGAGGCAGAGCCATTTGATATAAATGGTTCATTAACAGTTTTAATTGATTATCAATCTTATGACAGCATTAAGAGAGTGTATCTCTATAAAAACAATAATGCATTGAGGAAAAATTGAGACTATAAAATCTTGAACTTATTCTAAGCTAGTTAAAAATCTGGCATCGATTTTAGTAATCTTAATTTATAGTATTTTTTGTATTTCTTTATTAGTCAAATGTCATAATTATAATATAAGTGATTGGTAGATTTGGGGTTTATAAATAAATGACACTTTTAGGCAATTCAACACTTATTAATACTGGTTTTGATAATCCTCCCAGTAACCCCATAATATTATTCCAAAAGTGGCTAGAAGACGCAGAACGAGTTGGTATAAATGAATTTAAGGGATTTGTATTATCTACAGTCAATAATGATAATCGGCCTTCAAGTAGGGTAGTATTACTAAAAGAATTAAATCAAACCGGTATCATTTTTACTAGCAAAGATGACGGGTCTAAAGGAAAAGATTTAACTTTAAATTCTTGGGTAGCTGGAAATTTTTGGTGGCATGAAACTATTCAACAAATTAGTTTACAAGGCATGGTTACTAAACTTCCCGCCAGTAAATCAGATGAGTTATTTTATGAAAGAAATCGTGAGAAACAAGCTGTGGCTGTATTGTCTAAACAAAGCGTGCTTCTTAATGATGAAGCAGAGTTAAGAAATAAAATAGAACAACTTATTAATTCTACAGATAAAATTGTAAGACCAAAAAATTGGCATGCATATCATTTAGCCATCCAATCAATTGAATTTTGGATAGGTAATCAAAATAGATTTCATCAAAGATTGCGTTATGATTTAGAGGGGAGAGATTGGAATTATCAAAGGTTACAGCCTTAAAATTATCTTGATTATATTAGGCTAAATAATTATGTATAAAGAAATCTTAAAAAGAAACTAATGGCTTTACCTTTTGTTGGTGAATAAACTGCTTGACTAGGGATACGAAATCGCTTATTTATACTGTTTACATTAGATTATCGTAGAAGGAATTTATTATGTCTAGACGTTGTGAATTAACAGGTAAAGGTGTTTTGTCGGGGAATAATGTTTCTCACTCCAGGCGCAGGACTAAGCGTACGTTTCGTCCGAATTTACAAAACTTTACGCTGCATAGTGATATTTTGAATCAATCTGTTAAGTTACGTTTAGCAACTAATACAATCAGAACAGTTGATTTTAACGGTGGTTTGGATGGCTTTTTGTTGAACGAATCTAACAAGGATTTAACTACTGAAGCGATTGCATTAAAAAGCAAAATTAAGAAAACTCAAGAAGCTAAAAACAGAGTCACTGCATAGATTAGGGCAAATATCATGAAACCAGACATTCATCCACCATATCGCAAAGTTCATGTAAAGATTTCTAACAGCAAAGAAAGCTTTATTACATATTCTTCATACCCAGATGATGAGATGGTTGTTGATGTTGATTTTAGAAAACATCCAGCTTGGACCGGTAAAGGTATTAATCAGGCGAATGCTAACAGTGCTAAAGTCAGCAAATTTAATGATAAATTTGGTAGTCTGTTTAAAGTAGCACCTTCACTTGAGGCAGAGTAGTATTTTTTCATTTATAAATGCAATTTGTTTGTTACTATAAAGATATTACTTAGTAATCGTGACTAAACTTACTAGAGATTTTTATAATCGTCCTACTTTAGAGGTTGCTCAAGCTCTTCTAGGTAAGGTATTAGTCTTTGATAATTACCATGCTATAATTACTGAAACGGAAGCTTATATTGGCTTGGATGATCCTGCTTGTCATGCCCATAAAGGGCGTACTAAACGTACGGAAGTAATGTTTGGACCAGCTGGTTATTCTTATGTCTATTTAATTTATGGAATGTATCACTGTTTAAATTTTATTACTGAAGAAGAGGGCATTGCTGCCGGGGTGTTAATCAGAGGTGCAAAATTAATTACCGAACCCTACCTTAATTTAAATGGTCCTGGAAAATTATGTAAATTTTTGCAAATAACTAAGCATCATAACTGTATCGACATAGTAGAATCTGACAATTTTTATGTTATAGATCAAAATGTTACTCCAATCTTTAAAGCTACTCCTAGAATAGGCATAAAAAAAGGTATTGATAAATTATGGAGATTTGAGTCTATTACTTAATTTGGACTAGCTTTTTTATAATAAAAAATAGCTTTGCCCAGTAATAATCCTGTGATTAATCCAGATACTAAAAGCTTTAAATTTAAATATTGTAGGGCGATGTCAGGATATACGCTTTGCATGTATCCAAAACAGTACTGAATTGAGAATATTATCATTTCAATAATCAAAGTATAAGGAGTGCCCTTCAGATATACTGTTTTCTTTATGCTATCAACTTTGCCCTTTGTATTTGGAGCAAGCCAGTAACCAATTTTATAGCCTACACCTAAAGACACAAGGTAAATTAGGCAATTGATAGTTGTATGAAATGAAGCGATTTGTAATCCGATAAATATTATTGGAAAAATGAACAGCCTAATAATGGTAACTTCATTATCTTTTAGCGCTTGGATCCCATTTTTTAAAACATAAAAAAATATTAAATATGCCCAATACGGAGTTCTATTAAGAATCTCTAACATAACACTCACTCAATTATAGTTACATTAGACTAACCCTGCATTTTATAAATTTCTTTTTTGATTGACGAGCTGAGATCTATGTTCAGCTCATGCAGTTGTTTTTGTTCAACAACTGATGGGGCTTTCATCAATAAATCTTCAGCTTTTTGGTTCATCGGGAAGGAAATTACTTCACGGATATTAGGCTCATCGGCGATCAGCATTAACATGCGATCTATGCCTGGAGCTAGTCCTCCATGTGGTGGTGCACCATATTTGAAAGCTTCGATCAAAGCGCTGAATTTCTTATTTACATCATCCTGGCTATAGCCTGCGATTTCAAATGCTTTATACATTATATCATGTCGGTGATTACGAATAGCGCCGCTACATAATTCAATGCCATTACAAACAATGTCATATTGGAAAGCATTGATTGCTAGGAAATCTTCTTGTGTTTGAGCATTATTTAAAACCTCCATACCACCTTGAGGCATAGAAAATGGGTTGTGGCTAAAGTCAATTTTGCCAGTTTCTTCATTGATTTCATAGAAAGGAAAATCAACAACCCAACAAAATTTAAAGCAATCTTTCTCAAGTATATCTAATTCATGGCCTAAGGTTACTCTAACTTTTCCAGCTAATTTTGCTGCTTCTAATGGAGTGCTGCACGAGAAAAATATGGAATCACCATTATTAATGCCGGTGATCTTCTTCAGTTCCTTTAATTGCTGCTCACTAAGGAATTTAGCAATTGGGCCTTTAGCTGAACCATCTTCATTAAATGTTATATAGGCAAGTCCTGCTGCGCCATTTGCTTGGGCAAATGCAATCATCTTATCAAAGAAGCTGCGTGGTTGAGTAGCTGTTTTTGGAGCAGGTATTGCGCGGACAATTTGGCCTTTTTTAATACTATTTACAAAAATTGAAAATTCTGTTCCTTTAAAAAGTTCGGTTACATCTGAAATTACAATTGGGTTGCGTAGGTCAGGTTTATCACAGCCATACATTAACATTGCATCTGCATATTTTATGTGGGGGAATGGTGTTTCGGTAATTTTTTTACTAGAGAATTTTTTAAAGCTGTTATATAAAACCGGCTCAATAGCAGCAAAAACATCTTCTTGAGTAACAAATGACATTTCCACATCAAGTTGATAAAATTCACCAGGAGAGCGGTCAGCTCTTGAATCTTCATCTCTAAAGCATGGGGCAATTTGGAAATATTTATCAAATCCTGAAACCATCAATAATTGTTTGAATTGTTGGGGTGCTTGGGGTAACGCATAGAATTTTCCTGGATGTAAACGACTTGGCACTAAAAAGTCACGTGCACCTTCCGGTGATGATGAAGTTAGAATTGGAGTTTGAAATTCCATAAATCCTCTAGCCTTCATTTGTTCCCGCAAGAAATCAATAAATTGTGAACGTAGGATAATATTATTGTGAAGCTTTTCTCTGCGGAGGTCAAGATAACGGTATCTTAGACGGATATCTTCTGCTGGTAAGTCTTGATCACTGCTTACTTGGAAAGGTAAAACTTCTGATAAGGACTCTGATGTTAAAGAATCAACTACTATCTCAATTTCTCCAGTTGCTAACGATTTATTTATTGTTTCAGCAGAACGTGCTATGACCTTGCCTTGTATGGTAATTACGCTTTCTAAACGAACTTCTTCAGCTTTTTCCAATAAGCCACTATTTGGATTAATAACAATTTGTGTTAGCCCAAAATGATCACGTAAATCCATAAATAGAACATTGCCATGATCACGTTTACGATGTACCCAACCAGAAAGTTTAATGGTTTGTCCTACATAACTTTTATCTAATTGTCCGCATGTGTGAGTTCTGAATTGATGCATTTATGTGCCATTAATAAATTATTTGATAAAAGAATTTATACATGAAAAAATAACTAATGCCAATAGTTTTACTAGCATTGCATTAGTCTCATAACATATGAAGTAATACACACTAAATTGTACTGATTGACTGATGTTAATTTACCATGTTATATTACGTTGGTAATCATTGGAAATTTGAGTAGAAGGTATAAAAATGTCAAAATTCGGTAAATTCTTTAAAAAGGCAAAAAAAAGTGTAGAAGCTTTTGTAGAGAAGAAGGTGGCTCCTTTTGTAGAAAACTCTGCTGAAAAGATAGATAATTTTGTAGAGAAAAAAGCTCGTTCGTTTAAGAAATCTATAGATAAAGTAAAAGATGGGTTTTGTAAAAAACATTGTGACAAACAAGATGAACATGTAGCAGAAGAAGATACTAGTGTACCGGTATCAAAATTGCCAACAACATTAACTAACGATATAGAAGTAACGCCAGAGATAACAACATTAGCTGGCGTTGATTCTGATAATTAGTTTATCTAAGATAGAGCCCAACATTGCACGGCTTGCGGCTTTTTTGACGGTAATCGTTGCAAGATATTTTGATTTTATAATTTTCTCCCACTCTTATTGCCACTGGAAGATAAGACGAAGGTTTTCTAGAATCTGTTGCTTCAAAGTAAACAACTCGATCTTTATCATCTAGATAAAATTCTATACTGTTGCTGGTCTAGCACTAATTATAAAATGTCTTATTAATAGCTAGCTTGAATACCATCGAGAAAATTCCATAGTAGTTTTGCACCCTCGACTGCACCATCAAAAGCTTGCGCTTTTTGTTTTTCTGGAAGTTTCTCAATTAATGCTAAACATTCCGCAGAATGCCATTGATCCGCAGTGATATGAACATTAAAAAACTTCAATCCATTTTCGTTATCAATGTCATAAAATGCTTTTAATCCTGAAATTTTTGATTCAGCTACAGCCGGCACTTGCCTTTCATACGCATATAATGCACCTAATCCTTTAGCATATGAGTTTCTAGCTAGTTTAAAATAACCGTCTACCAAATTTTTAGTGTTATCAAGTTTATCAACATTTTTCACCTCTTGTCTTGAAGCTCCAAGAGTTTCAGCAAATCTCAGCCATAATTCTGGGTGATTATCTTCACCTTTTTCTTCTTCAGTTAAATTTCCAAGCAACACTTGTCTGGATTCAATATCATTACATTGGGAATGAATGGAGCTTATATAACGCGGAAAGGCTTCCACATGATGGTAATATTGTTTTGCATATAATATTAGCGTTTCTTTTGATAATTTTCCTTCAGACCAAGCTTGGTAAAAGGGATGTTTAAGTAAGTGGAAATCATCTAAGATTTTGTGAAGATTATTAATGGAATCCATGATCACCTCTTAATTAAATATTATCTTAGTAAAAGGTTTATCATCAATTAATTGCTCTGGCAATTATTAAAACTTCATTGTATAAGTTTTTACACTACTAATATCCATTAGAAAATATGACCAATAAATTAAAACAAGACTTAGCCAGTGCTTATAAAATTCTTGCTCATTTGGGGTTGGATGATCATACCTATACTCATCTTTCTGTGCGCTCACAAGATAAAAACTCATTTTATATTTATCCTTTTGGTTTACGGTTTGAAGAGGTCATGGCTGATAATTTAATGAAGATTTCATTAGATGGAGAAGTGTTGGTAGGCGAGGAATATCAATATAATCGCACTGGTTATGTCATTCATTGCAATATATATAAAGCTCGTCCTGATATTAATGCTATTTTTCATTTACACACTCCAGCAACAGTAGCGGTCTCATCAATAAAAGATGGTCTATTACCGATAAATCAATGGGCATTGCATTTTTATAAACGTATTGCATATCATGATTATAGTTCTTTGGCTTTAGTAAAAGAACAAGGTCAGACTTTGGCTAATGATCTTGGTGAGCATTTAGTAATGTTACTCAGAGGTCATGGTTCAATTGCTTGTGGTAAAACTATTCAGGAGGCGCTATTTTATACATATCATTTGGAGTTAGCATGCAAAGCTCAATGCATGACTTTAGCAATGAATCGTGAAGTGATCATGCCATCACCTGATATTTGCCAGAAGGCGGTGAATGATTTATTATCATTTGAAGCAAATCTTGGTGAACGTGATTGGCTTGCTTGGTTGCGTTTACTTGAACGAAAGTAACTTATTTTTTTCTTTGTAGTTCTTTTTCTAATAGTTTTACTCTATGGCGAGTGTGCTGATTGGTATTTTCTAGTTTTTCTAATATTTCTTTTTGTTCTTTTTTGATTTTGATTTCAAGGTCGTGTTTAGATAAATGATGTCTTTCGGCTCTTGCCTTGATGCTAAGAACTTCAATTAATTTATGAGTTAATGTGCGAGTTATAGATTGATTTTCTGAGTTACCATTTAGAGCTCTCATTAGGGTGATCAATGTTTTTATTTCTGTATATAGTTCTGTTTTTTGGTCATGGTTTAGAGCATCCAGCTGTATAAGATCCAATTCATTTTTATGAAAGTGTTTTATAATATCTTCAAATAAAGCAACAACATCATCAACTCTAATCTCCTCCGCAAATTCATTGGTTAGAGCAGTAATAATTTCAATGATAATTTTGTTATTGCGATATGCCATTTTACACCATTTAATTACGGTAATAGTTTGATGCTACTATATGGAAGACGTAGGCACAACTACTTTTGCAATTAGTTCTTCATATGTCCTTTTTTGCCTTTGAAATCATTTGGTATATACTTGTTAGTGGTATAGTGGTTGCGATAGGTTCGATAAATTACTGTACCAGAAAGTTTGCTGATGGTTTCCGTACAAACTCCTGCAATATCAATTGGGTATTCTGATTTTGAAAATTGATGTTGTTTATCAGGAAAAATCTCAACATAATTCAAAACTCCCCAATCCTGGCCGTCATATATATGTGCACGAAAATAACCTTTACTGCCGGTTTCTTGATATGCAGCTGGGAAAGATATATTATTTCTATTTTCTATATGAGGAACAAGAAGCACATCACCCATGCTTGGATTTGTGTCATCATTATAGCTTTGCAAATAGCTTTTGCCATTGATAGTTAAAGTCTTAGTTGGTTTGATTCTGCCGCGCATCTGGAGTTTCGCCTAAAGGTAATTTTATTAATATGTCCCTGCCAATTGATGTTGGATATGTGCCTCCGCTAACAAATTTTGTCGGAGAGTAATCGTCATTTCCAAGCCAAATCCCAACTACATATTTGTTTGTATAACCAAAAAACCATGCATCTCTAAAATCTTGAGAAGTTCCGGTTTTACCGCTGATTTTTACAATTTTATTTTTTGCGCCTCTAGCAGTACCAGCTTCTACAGCGTAAGTTAGCAAACTATCAAGCTTTAAGAAGGCTTCTTCGCTCATCACTCTTTTAGGTTCGGAGAATGGTCTTACATATAAAAATTCGCCAGTATGCGCATTACGAATATATAATATCGCATGTGGATTTGAAACAAAGCCATGATTAGCAATACTTGCATATGCGGATGTCATTTCTAGTAATGTCAGCGAGGCTGTTCCAAGTGATAGGCTTAGGTTTTCTTCTAGGTGAGTTTGTACGCCTAATGCATACGCCAGATCTATCACATTTTTTAACCCAACTTGGTCGGTTAATTTTACAGAAATCGTATTGATTGATTTTGCAAAGGCATCTTGTAGTGTAATTAACCCTAAATAATTGCGGTTAAAATTTCTAGGGCTCCAAGTGCCATAGCTAATGGGAGCATCTTTAATCAGATCTTCTGGCATGTAGTTGTTTTGCATAGCGGTAGCGTAAACAAAAAGTTTGAATGCGGAGCCAGTAGGTCTAAATGCCTGAGTTGCTCTATTAAAAGGGCTAGTGTTGAAATCTCTTCCACCAACCATGGCAAGAATATCTCCAGCTGGCGTCATTACAATTACGGCGCCTTGATCGACCTTTCTTGTTTCATGGATCTCATCCATGTATTTTTTAAAGGTATTTTCAGCAGTTTTTTGAACTGGAATGCTAAGAGTGGTTTTTACTATCACATCATAATTTTTATCGCCCTCATATTGCTCTACCTGTTCGTAAATCCAATCTGTGAAGTAGTGATGACGCATACTACCCATCATACTGGTTTCAAGCTGTACAGAATGTTTACTTGCTTTGGCTAAATCTTCTTTATTTATATAACCATCATCTAACATGTTGAGCAGAATTTGATATGCACGTTCGCCAGAAAGTTGCAGGTTATTGGTTGGGGCAAATTTTGTTGGGGCTTTCAATAACCCGGCTATAATTGCTGATTCATATAATGTTAAGTCTCTAACATTTTTACCAAAATAATATTTTGCCGCGGCGTCTATACCATATATTCCTGATCCCAGATATGCTTTATTTAGATAAATTGTTAGAATTTGTTGTTTAGTATATTTTTGCTCTAGTTGAATAGCGAGAAAAGCTTCCTGCAACTTTCTTTTTAGGGTGCGAGCAGAACTTAAGAATGTATTTTTTGCTAATTGTTGAGTGATAGTACTCCCACCTTGCACAGTATGACCGGCTTTCAAATTAGCAAATGCAGCTCTGATTATTCCCCAAACATCAACACCGAAATGTTCAAAAAATCTTTTGTCTTCAGTGGCAATCACTGCATTACGTAAATTACGTGGAATTTGTGGATAGTCTATATATTTTCCATATACATCACCATAAGTAGCTAATACTGAATCTTTATGATCTAAAATGATTACCTTATGTGCAGTACGAACTTCTTCAAGTTTATTAATATCTGGGAGATCATGAAATATGTATAGCAGATAGATAGCAAAAACTGTTCCACACCATAATCCAGCTACTATCAACCATTTTATAAATAATAATGGTGAAAGAATTAATGGAGTTTTTTCTTGAGTATTATTGTTATTTTTCATAAATTATGTATTAACTGTGTGAGGAGCAGTATAGAGTATATTATCAATAATGAGAAGAGAAATGAATAAAGTTGAATTTCATAAACTTGTAGATAGAGAGCTTAACGATCTGTTAACAAGGATTGAAGAGCAGGATACAGAAGAAATTATTGAGGCTGATATCTTGGATGAAATTTTAACTATTACACTTCCAGATAAGAAACAATATGTAATCAACAAGCAAAGCTATACTCAACAGATCTGGCTTTCATCACCATATTCTGGCGCCTATCATTTTGATTATAATGAAGGAAAGAATGTGTGGTTGGCAAGGAAAAGTGAAGAGCTTAGGCAATTACTTTCAAAAGAGCTTAGCGATAATAGTACGACTAAATTCTTACTGTAGAGATGGTTGATGAGAAAGGTTTTTTTAGCAAGTTATTTAATAGCTTTTATAATTTTATGTATCGTTGAAATTTTTTCTATCAAAATTAAACTAAAAGATTTTCTTATTACTAGTTACCAGCAGGCTAGTAATTGTTCAAGATCAAAATTTGATGGCGGGAATTATGTTAGTCAATACTATGAAGATTATGTCCTGGGGAACTTGTTTGCAGGTATTAAAGATGGTTTTTATATAGATGTTGGTAGTAATAACCCGAATAAAAACAATTCTACCAAACTTTTTTATGATATGGGGTGGAGAGGAATTAATATTGAACCACAAAAGGAATTTTATAAAATGTTACTAGAATCTAGACCGCTAGATATCAATATTAATGCAGCTTTAAGTGATAAAAGTGGAGTGATGATGCTTTACATACCTGATCTTTCTAAAGCTGAAGCTAGTCTTGAAGGTAAAACACTAGATATATCTAAAAACATCAATAAAATTCAAGTTGAGGTTATAACTCTAAATGAGTTACTAGCTGCACAAAATATTAGTAAAATAAATTTTTTAAAGATTGATGTTGAAGGTCATGAACACAAGGTACTTCAGGGGATTGATTTGAAAAAATATCGGCCCATGATTATTGTGGTTGAAGTAGTTTCTTCTGTAGATTTTCATAATTATCTAACATGCGAGCCTGTTTTATTAGCTAATGGTTATAAGCTTGGTATGAGCGATGAGTTAAATAGATATTACTATGCCAATGAATATCCTAAATTCGCTCAGGAATTTTCTAAGATCAATAAATGCGTGATTATGGATAAATTAAAAAGAGATAGTTTTTGCCCAAATGAGGCTTATTGCAATTTCTAGCCAAGTCTATGCGAATGGTATAAGAGTTACATTGCTATAAGTCTTTGCAGTAGAAATAGCCGTTGATGAATTCCTGACCGATTATTGCGTGTTTCTTTAATACTCCCCAGCGTTTATATTTGGTGCGTTCATATAAATTCACTGCTTTTTCCATATTGGCACATACGCTTAATGTTATTACTTTGAACCCTTTTTCTCTAGCGTAATTTTCAGCAAATTCTAGTAATTGCTTGGCTATACCAAAATTTCTTGCCCATGGAGCAACGAAATGGTTATCTACTGATACTGAGAAATATGAGTAGGTATTTTGTTGGGCAAATAATAATTGTATTGAGCCGGCGATGGTACTATCTACTCTTGCGACAATTAAATGACGATTAGGTATCATCATTACGCCCTTGAAATAAGCTTCAAGATCACTTCTTAGAGGAGGTTGCCATTGCCTAAAACCTATTGTAAAGCCATCACTATCAAGCATTGTAGCTTCGGTAGCATCACACAGATCAAGCAGATCTCTTTGATCTAACTTATCAAGTTTTTCGATAGATATTTTTGTCATCTTACTCATTAAATTGTCTGGATAGAACAATAGATATACTATGTACTAAATAATGCAATATTTGAATCACTAAGAACAATTTTAACACAATAAAAAGAACCTGGCTATGCAGTTTACTCCACTAGCTACTACATGTAGTATATAGTGATTTAGCTGGTACTGGATCAATTGTCAGCGCTTGTTGTATTAACTGATAAAAAAGTTTTCCCCTTGAACGAGATTTTCTTCGATTGAATCTAAA
>CAMCSP010000040.1 GCA_945877755.1 Rickettsia typhi
ATAATGATGTGTTTTTTAAATTCTTCATAATAAAAAATATATGCTTTAAGAGCAAAGTATAACTTACACTGGTTTGATAGTCAATGCAAAAACAAATAGCTTTGGTTTACATTGAAGGTAGTGTTACACCACGTTGTTTCATATATTTACCGGCCTTATCTTTATAAGATGTTAGACATTCTTTATCCCCCTTGATGAAGATGAATTGACATGCGCCTTCATTAGCATAGATCTTTGCAGGTAATGGGGTGGTATTGGAAAATTCTAAAGTAACGTGACCTTCCCATTCAGGTTCTAAAGGAGTAACGTTAACAATAATTCCGCATCTTGCATAAGTGGATTTACCAACACAAATCACCAGCATATCTCGTGGTATACGAAAATATTCAACAGTACGAGCAAGCGCAAAACTATTTGGAGGGATGGTACAAACACTTCCAGAGCGGTCAACAAAACTGCTATTAACAAAATTTTTTGGATCAACTATTGCTGAATCGATATTAGTAAAAATTTTGAATTCGTCTGCTACTCTTGCATCATAACCATAAGAAGATAAGCCATAAGAGATAATTTTATGATCATCTATATATCTCACCTGTTGTTCTTCAAAAGGCTCGATCATTTCATGTTTTTTTGCTAGTTCTGCTATAGTTTTATCTGATAATACTGTCATTGTCTCCCCTTATAATTAATTATCTAGCACCTCTGCCAACCGCTCTAACGCCACCTCCTGAGCGACGAGCTGTAATCTTCTTAGTAAAAGTTTCTTTTTTCTCAACCATAACTAAGCCTTTGTTTGGGGCAGAGCTGTGAATATTTATTCTGATCATGCCAGCTGCTGAGTTAGGTATTGAGGCTGCTATGGTATTGTTGCTATTATTATGAATCTGAGAATTTATATAATTTGAATTAATATCAGTGATTATTTTTTTTGCTATTTTAGAGGGCTCTGTAGCAAGTTGTGCAATGGCAGCCCATTTATTGGATCGCTTTACTTCGCGATGATCAACTACTTCTTCACCTTTTAGTGGCTTTTCTATGAGATTTGTCATAATAATTATTTTTTAATAGCTTTTCTGCGTTGTAAATTTTCTTTCAAAGCCTTTGCTAATGCTGCTTTATCAACCTTTTTTACTGTGTGTTGATTGCTTTTTTTTGTTTTTACTTTTATCATAGTTAAATTTATATAAACAGTTTGACTTTTGTCAATTAACAATTATACACAATGGCTATATCGCCGCTATAGCTCAGTGGTAGAGCGCATCATTGGTAATGATGAGGTCGCAGGTCCGATTCCTGCTAGCGGCACCATCTTGAAGCTGGGATTCACAAGTTGCGTTTTTTATAAAAACTCTTACATTATACACATGTTCTACAAGCTATCATTATGTTTTCTATAATTTATCTGTTAATAATCACTATAAGGCATACTATCAAATATGATTATTTTTTATTAAAGTAAATAGTACCGTATGGTACCAATTTTTACATTAATTAACAACATTTAATTGGGTGCCGTTTTAGGAAAACAATTAATTTTGGGTGGTAAGGTTTGTTGAAAAATAATCAAAGGTTATTAAATTTAAGTAGAACTGGTTAATTTTTGTGTAGTTTGAAGTTGTCAGGAGATGAATTTTGCCAAGGATCTTATAATGTTATAAGATTGATTTTTATGAATATGGCTTAAGCAAAACAAAATGCTCTAGCTATAGTGGGGACAGTATTAAATACATAACGATAGTTATTAGTAGCAGGTATCCTACTATGTGAAGAATGGTCGGTTAAAAACTTCTTATGTGTTTCAGTTTTAGTAGCAACTTGATCAATGAACCTTAAAAATTAATATTATGCCTTAGGGTAAGAAAAATGGAGTTAAAGTCTTATAGTTTTTAAATCCAAGCTTCTCACAATAACCACGAGCCATTGCATCAGACATTAAAATGACAGATAGATATTCTAGTCCTAAGGCTTTTGCTTTTTTCACCCGATGCGAAGCCATCGCTGTTGCCACTCCTGATTTCCTGTATTTAGGAAGAACACAAGTGTTGTAAAAACCGCCAACTTTGAATTCAGAAAACTGATAATTTAGAGAAAGTGTACAAATACCAGCTAACTCTCCATTCATTTTGGCAATATAATTTATTGATGAAGGGTTGTCATTTTGATATTGCTTCATTAGCCAAGATTTCATAGCATCATGTGTATTATTAAGCTGGAACAGATTGCAAAAAATATTGGCATAATTTGTGGCAGCTTCTTCAGTTTCCAGCGCTTCAATTGAGATTTGTTCTGGACAATCGATTAAGTGTGCTTTACCTACATCAAGTAACATTCCATAAAAAGAACCATGGCTATCAAAATGAGCTTTCATTTTTGCCTCTAACTCTGGTGATTCTGTCTCTGCTGTTACCCAAACCATTAAGGGTTTAGCTAAATTTTGATGAAAACTTTTTAATTCCTCAATTAATTTATCCTGATCTTTAGGCTTTTTGAGGAAAATGTTATTAAAAAAGAAATCTTTTAACCCTGTGATCAATATTCTTGCTTCTGGATCATACTCTAATGACTTCATCCCTTGCGTTTCAAAAGATTCAAATAGGGAAATCACTGTAGAAAGAATAGCTTTGTCTTCTGTTTGCATCATACTTATGTTGACCTCAAACTGAGACAGAGATTGTGCCTATGAGGCTTTTTTTATCTGCGCGTATTGGTTCTTTTTCTATGCTCATTAATAATTTCTAAAAATATCCATGAATTAAATATATGTTTTAGGCATACAAAGTCAACTATGAAACAGCACACTTGTGGCATCACCAATAATTATTAAGTATGAATAATTGAAGCCATTATACAAGAAAAATGTTTTAGTGACATTGTGGAAAATCATCATCCCAAGTTCGGAGACTTTTATATAGTAACAATAAACTTTTTTTTCTATTTGAAGGGATAAATAACTTTCTTAATTTTACCAAATTATAGTTTATTCGTTTTTAGTCCTGCTAAAATATGCACATGAAAATGAAACACTGTTTGTCCAACATTACTCCCGTTATTAGTTATTAGCCTATAACCTTCTTCAACTCCTGCATTTTTAGCAATCATTGCTACAGTTTTAAAAAATTTTGCTATATATGCTCCATCTGCATTTGTTACAAAATCTTCGTAGCAAGAATATTTTTGTTTTGGTATTACTAAAAGATGCACGATTGCATCTTTCTTAACGTCCTCAAAGCACAAAGTATCTTCATCTTCATAAAATTTTTTACAAGGAATTTCACCCTTTAAAATCTTAGCAAAAACATTGTTGGAATCATATTTTTTCATGATTGTAATATATGCCAAAAATAGAAAAAAGTCAAATATGCTTGAACCTTGGATAATAGTGAATTTTTTGACTTTTTAGCATAAAGTAGCTTTACATGTATTGAAGGTTGTGCTATATATGCACCAACATTCAGAACTTTTTAATATAATCACCACAAATACAACAGGTTATGATGAGACTTTCTTCTGAACTTTTAAGAATTCTAGTTTGTCCGGTTACTAAAGGAAAGCTCATATATGATGAAATTTCTCAAGAGCTAATAAGCCTTAATGCTGGTTTATCTTATCCAATAATAGAGGGTATTCCTATAATGCTAGTTGAGGAAGCTAGGGAAATAAGTCCAACTCGTTTGAAAAAAATATCAGATTCACAGCAAAATTCTCTTGAAATTGTTAAAAATTAAGTGCATTATGTCGACTTCTAAGCACGCGCCCGCGTGATGGAATGGTAGACATAACGGACTTAAAATCCGTGGGACATTAGTCCTTGCCGGTTCAAGTCCGGCCGCGGGTACCACATTTTCTTATTACTACATAAGTTATTAACTCACCCATTTTTTTCTTTCTTGTTCTAATGTTCCATCTTTTATTGCATTGCGTATTGACTGCATCAGTCGGTTCATGAAATGAACATTATGTGCTGTTAATGCTTGTAGCCCTAAAATTTCCTTGGCTTTAAATAAATGATGCAGATATCCTCGTGAAAAATGCTTGCATGTGGAACAACCACATTCAGGGTCGATTGCTTTTTCATCCGAGCGAAATCTGTTATTGAGTAAGTTAAAATGTTCGGTTTTTGAAGGATCCGCTTCAATCAATTTCAATGAGTGAGGCACAAGCGCTCCACCATGGCGCGCTAAACGCGTAGGATGAACGCAATCAAATGTGTCGATCCCATGAATTATACCATTAAATATGTCACTGACTCCACCAATCCCTAATAGGTGAACAGGGCGGTTCTGGGATAACATGCTCATGGTAGTGCCTACGATATTATGCATTTGGTTCTTATCAGATCCTAGACAGCCACCAATCGCGTGGGCAAAAAATTCGTTACTATTAACAAAATCAGCACTTTCTTTACGCAAATCCTCATAAACCCCGCCTTGAATAATTCCGTACAGAGCTTGCGCATAATTATTTTCTCTCTTAAATTCTTCAACAGATCTCAAAGCCCATCGGTGAGACATGTGCATTGAGTTGGCAGTGTATGTTTTATCAACATGAAATGGGGTGCATTCATCCAGAACTACAATTAAGTCTGCTCCCAAATTACGTTGAATTTGTATAGCTTTTTCAGGGGTTAAAAGATGAAGTGAACCATCTATATAAGATCTAAACTTTGCTCCTTCCTCAGTAATCTTTAATAATGTATTAGGCCTGGTACTATTTCTCTTACCTTTAATTTCGCTAGAAATAGAGCCATGACCCAAGCTAAATATTTGGTAACCTCCTGAATCTGTAAACATTGGTCCATCCCAGCCCATCATTTCATGTAAACCACCTAATTGTTTTACTATTTCAGAGGTTGGTTGAAGCATTAGGTGGTAAGTATTAGCAAGAATGATCTGGGTGTTTTCTGCTTTCATTGCGGTAGGAGATAGGCCTTTGATTGCAGCTTTTGTAGCACAAAAAATGAAATTTGGTGTTTCAACTATGCCATGTGGAGTGGTTAGCTTTCCGCATCTTGCATTAGAATTTGGATCACTATTTATGATTTCAAAATTAAAATTTGGATACATTATGACTTACGAATAATTTTTAATAATAAATAAAATGTAGGTATATTAAATAAAGCTACGAACATTTGTAAAATATAAGCACCGATTATATATGTAAAAATAAGACTATGCCAGCCAATTGGTTGCGGGGCGAATATAACCCACGCTAGAATATTAAATATGATTGCATCAACTAAAGCAGCAATTGTTATCGAGCATAAGGTGCGCAGCCATAGATAAGCATTTTTGGTGAGTGTTTTTAATTTAGAGAAAATAAATATATCAGTAAGTTGGCTGGTAATATATGCAGTTAAGCTCGCTACTAGAAGAGCGGCATTAGGAGAAAAAATTAAACTAAGTGCGTTATGTGCTTCATTGAAATGACCATGCTCTACAGTGTTTGTTATATTAAGCGGTTTTAGACCTAACGCAGATATCATGAGCAGAAGTAATAAGATAGATCCAGCAAAATTCAAAAAGATAGATCTTCGTGCGGCATTAGCTCCATAAAGTTCAGTGATAACATCGCTTGCTAGAAAAGTTGAAGCGTAAATTATGGTACCTAGTGCTATTGGTTCATCATACCAACTAAATTCTACGGCTTTCAATATTTGCATGTTACAAGCAATAATTGCTATAACACTATATATAAAAAGTCCTTCTTTCTGCCAAAATTTGATCATGGCTATTATAGAGGTATAGCACAGTAGCAAAGTAAGAATAGTAATCAATTCTGGTGGCAGAGATTGTAAATATTCAATTATTGGAACGGTGGTTACTTTTAGCATTTTATTATGTTGAATGTGATGACTATTTTGCAGGATTATAGCGAATTATTGGGGGGTATGCAATATTGTTTGTATTTAGCTTTATTTATAGATCATCATGATCTGACTTAATAACACCACAAATCTCTGGGCACTCAACAAAATTTCCATCAATATATGGGTTTGAATTACCTTGTTTTTTTCCCAGTTACTTACAGGGTTATGATTATGCCAATCACAAAACATTTGTAACTTTTCAGCAGAGGTTGGCAACATTTCTGCTCCATAAGTCATATACATATAAAGCCATGTTCTAGCAATATCACCGTGAATATTTTCAGCTGGTTCTGCAAGTTTAGGTTTGTTGGAGATTTCAAAATCGCATTCTCCATATTCGCGTTTTTCTCCGTCTATCTCTCCATATGGTTTATCAGTACGATCTGCATTTAATTCTCCTATTTCTGGAACTAAGTTATATAAATCTGCTTCCATCATTTTGAAATTATCATCAAGTTTTCTGGAATATTCTCTTCCGCTTTTGCTTTTAGCTCCACAAAATTCATTTCCTTTGTGATAAATCCAAGAGCTTCTATGCTTACCAAAAACAGATGCTGGTACTATATGCTCCCACTCAAGTTTTTTTCCTCTATTAGAGTCTAAATTCTTAATTTTATAACCGCAACTCGAGGGGTCTATAACTCCAGATGCACCATTAGGACTTGGAATAAAATCACAGTTGCAGTAAAAGGTTGTTGTATGATCAAAATAGATTTGATCTCGTGCTATTCTTTTAAGTTTTGTATCAAACCCAAATTTGTTGGTTGGATGTTTAAAAATCTCTGTACAATTTCTATTATTCATAAACTCAAATTAAAACTAAAATCAGTGTAATTGTTATGCACTCATAATAACTCATTAGCAACATAATGATTATAACTGTGTTGATTATAATCAAAAACAGTTGCTGGTTTTAGGAAACTAAAATTTTATTGGTGAAATGTTTAATAGCTTCAATGCATTACCTTCCTCACCTAATTCTATTAGGGCTAAATTTTCTGCTCTAAAACCAGTTTTAATTATTGAGATATTGTTTACTAGTTTAGAAATTTCTACAAACTCTCCTTTTGCATTTTTTCTATTTTCACCAGAATTGTAAATAAGGGTGATGTGTGGGTTAAAATTGAGATGTGGTAAGTTCCAGTATATACCGTATTCATTAACAAGTTTATTTTGTTCAGGGGTTAATTTCGCTTTTTTAACTTGATTCATAAGTTTGTGAGATCGAAGATCTTTAAAGTTCTCAACAACCTATTTATGGAGTTTGTTAATTGCAGGATCAGTTATTGAGGCTGTAGCTATTTTGAGTATATGTTAAATGGGTGTCTAACTCGAATTTCCTCCAATGACCTTGTCTTTATAATGATAAGTTAATGCAAGTATTTTACTTTCACTTTATAGAGAGCTATTGAACCTTTTGCCTCCAGCCTTTTATTCAGCAAGGTGCTACAGGAAAAGGGCGACCATTCAATTTTGTAATACACTTTTATCTTGTGTAGGATTATAATTTAAGTTACTCATTAAATAATGACACAGATGGAAAGAGACATGAAAGCTATCATATTTGATTTGTTTGGAGTTATATACAAAGATCGTTGGAAGGAATGGTTAAAAGAAAATAAGCCGAAATTAGAAAAATTTGTTGCACAGTCTAATTTGCCTCTCAAAAATAAAGGATTAAGATTAGAATATCCTGATTATTATTTTGATCTCATTAGGTTAAACAATGATCTATCAACTAAGCCTGCTATCAGCGATAAACAATTTTATGACATATTATCACAAGCTTCAGGCATTTCAGAAAAAGATATTAGGTATGTTATCCATGATACAAGTGTATTAAATTATGAAATAGTAGGTTTGATAAAAGAATTAAAATCTAAAGGTTATAAAATTGGCTTAATAACTAATGGAAATAAAAAGATAGTTGATGAGTTTATCAGTATGGATGACTTATATAAATTATTTGATGCAGTTGTAATTTCATCTGAAATTGGAAAGCTCAAGCCTGATCCTGCCTTTTTTGAGCAAATGAGCAAATCCTTGCAATTACCTTTAGAAGAAATGGTTCTCGTCGATGATTCTAGAAGAACTGTAGAAGAAGCAAGGAAAATTGGAATGAAATCAATTCACTATAATAATGATATAAAGTCAGTAATACATTTTGTTTATTACGGAGACTAATAAAATTACTATAAACATTTTTTAATCAGCCATAATAATTAGAAGATAAACAACTTATATTGAGTTATTGTTGACTACACCTTAGGAAATAAGGTATATTTTTTATAATTAATAATCTAATAGTTTATTTCTAAAACTAAAGTCAGGAATAAATTTATGTATTATATTGGTACATCAGGATGGAGTTATAATAACTGGAAAGGGATATTTTATCCAAAAGATGTTAAATCTACTAAATGGTTAATGTATTATTCCAAATACTTTAAAACAGTTGAAGTTAATAATAGTTTTTACGCGCTACCAAAAAAAGAAATTTTAAAGAGATGGTCAGAATATACGCCTGAGGAATTTATATTCAGCGTTAAGGTGTGGAATGTTATAACTCATAAAAAGAAACTACTGAATTGCGAAGAGCCTATGAATTTATTTTTAAAGAATGTTAGTAGCTTAGAGAATAAACTTGGAGTGATTTTATTTCAATTACCACCAAATTTAAAAAAAAATCTTCCCCTTCTAAAAAACTTTCTAAAGTTATTGCCCTCTGGTTTTAGATATGCGTTTGAGTTCCGTAGCACGGATTGGCATACAGAAGAAATATGTAATATTTTACATGAAAATAATATAGCATTCTGCATATTTGAAATGTGCGATTTCATTACTCCTCTATTTGTTTCTGCTGACTTTATTTACATACGCTTACATGGGAGGCAAGGTAAATATCGAGGTAATTATGATGATTCAACACTAGAAGGATTCAGAGATTGGTTTGATATAAAAAATATAGACTCATATGCTTACTTTGATAACACTGATGATGAAGATAATGCAATAAGAAATGCTATTAAATTAAATAGCCTAGTACTTGAATAATTATGATAGGGAGTTGGTTTTTATCAGTTTCTTTATATTCATGAAAATAGTATTACTGATTCATATATAAATAATTGGCTAAAGCCATTAGCAAGATTTTAAGGTATTTATTCTGCATAATTTAATAAACGACATGCTCCCTTGAATCCAAGTAGTTTATCTATTCATTTACTTTATGTAGTGAAATTGATATAGTTGAACGTGATATAAGCAAAGACATTATTTCCAACAGAGTTAAGCTTAATTTGCGGTAGTATAAATTATGAAAAAACTCGATACACATTACATACCAAGAAATTTTTCAGACAGGTTCGCTAAACTAATAAGTAAATTTTTACGTTGGGTAGCTGATGTCATTTTCCAAAAAAGACATGGTCATAGAGCAGTGGTATTAGAACAGCGGCTGCGGTTCCTGGCATGATAGCAGGCATGTTGATCCATTTAAAATGTTTGCGTAAACAAAGTTCTGATAGTGGATGGATTAAAACGCTATTAGATGAAGCTGAAAATGAACGCAT
The DNA here is from genome assembly GCA_945877755.1 of Rickettsia typhi. GTDB lineage: Bacteria > Pseudomonadota > Alphaproteobacteria > Rickettsiales > JABSSG01 > JAGVLN01. The sequence continues at coordinate 9,442 of CAMCSP010000040.1, forward strand.
GCATTTAATGGTGTTTGTCGAAATCGCGAAACCTAATTGGCTAGAGCGCATAGTAATATTATTAGCACAAGGTGCTTTCGTAATTGGATTTCTTATATTACACTTAGCAACTCCTAAAACCGCGCATAGATTAACAGGATATTTAGAAGAAGAAGCTATAATCAGTTATAATATTTACTTAGAAGATATTGATAATAAAAACGTAGAAAATATTCCAGCTCCTAAAATTGCTATAGATTATTGGAACCTAGATGTTGATGCAACTCTGCGTGATGTGGTAATTGCAGTAAGAAATGATGAAGCCGTTCACAGAGATGTAAATCATAGGTTCGCTAATAAACTAATAAAGTCAAAAACTCATAAACAACTGGTTATAAGATAACTAAAATAATTTAGTCCGTGTTATGTATTAATACAACTAGTTATCTATTTAAAAGCTAAATATATTGTACAATTAACCCATCATGAATGTTTTAAATCATCTTTTATTTGATCAAACAATTCTGTAATTTCATCTATTTCTTCTGGTGTAAAAACATTATGTGCTAGCTGAAAAACTTCATTTTCTTCTTTTTTAATATGGCCTTCCAAACTTTTCTTTAAGAATGAAATTAGAACAGCACTGTCTTCAGAATTAAGCTTATTTTCTTTTATATGTTGGATCAGGGTTGAAACTAATTCATGTTCTTTTGTACTAATATCCATTAGTATAGCTAAATCACCAATTTTTTCCTTTAAAGGTGCATAAAAAGCTTTTTCTTCAGCTTCATCATGTACACTTAGTTCTTGTTCTAGTTGATTGAAGGCGCTTTTATCTGTCGGATCTTTCTCAAGTTTTGATAAAAATTCCTTAATTTCATCATGATCAGTTTTTAATTTACTAAAAATATTTTCTGTTTTCATTTTAACTTCTCCTATATTAATTTAAATAATTTTTAAATTAAGGATTACGTTTATAAAACACGACACAAGTTAAATAAACGTATATGAAAAATAAGCGATTTAGAATAAATTATATGTGATATTTATCAAATGTTTAATTTTTAAATATGTAAATTACCTATATACATGGAGAAATTACTATATTAGGTATTTCAAGGATTTTTTCTATTACAGCTATATGGCCACCTTTTGTATTCAATTCTATCATTTGGATAGCTGTTTGGTGAAAATAAAATTCACGCCAGCTAATCTTGTTAATATGCTACAGAGTTACTTATTCGTAATCTAGCTAGAGTTGTTGAACGTGATCATGAAAAATCACAGAATCATGCTGGCCCTACTATAGGAGATTTAAGCGTAGGCTATGTGTTTCTTTGAGAAGTGTTTATTCTGAGGCTAGTTATTTAGAAAAAGTGAGATATCAGCAGGGCTAATCTCTAGTCGAAAACCCTAATTTCTTTCTAGAACCTGTCGCGATAGCTAAAGCTTTAGACTAAATATAAAATTACCTGGCTATGCAGTTGACTCCACTAGCTACTACATGTAGTATTGGTTATTATGAATATTAAACCGTCAAATTTGATTGAATTAATGGATATGTTTCCAACTGAAGAGTCGTGTTTAGAATATTTGAGTCTGGTACGTTGGC
>CAMCSP010000041.1 GCA_945877755.1 Rickettsia typhi
AATATAATTTATAAAATCAAATTCAAGTTTTTTATCAAAGAGGTGTTTAATTGTTGTGGAATCAAGAAAGTGCTGCAAAAGCAACGGGAGGTAAAGTATTTGGTTTTTGGGATGCCAATAGGGTTTGTATAGATACTAGAAAAATCCAACCCAAAGATTTGTTTATTGCTTTCAAGGGAGAAAAAGTCGATGGGCATGAGTATGTTGCAGAAGCTTTGGCAAAAGGTGCTGGTGCAGCTATGGTTGAGTATATGCCAGCAGATGTAGATCCTAGTAGGTTGCTATTAGTTAAAGATTGTAGCAAAGCTTTAGAAAATTTAGCGATTTATAATCGGCAAAGATTGCAAGCCAAAGTAATAGCTGTAACTGGCAGTGTCGGAAAAACTAGCACCAAAGAAGCTTTACATGTTGCTTTTTCAGCTTTAGGTAAAACTTATACGAGTCAAGGCAATTATAATAATCATCTAGGCTTACCAATTAGCATGGCTTCAATACCAACTTCATCAGAATATGTTATTTTTGAAATGGGCATGAGTAATCCTGGAGAGATATTATATTTAACTAAGCTTGCTAATCCAGATATTGCAATTATCACTAATATTGCTGGTGTACATTTAGCTAATTTTAACTCGGAGGAAGATGTTGCTAAGGCCAAATCAGAAATTTTTGCAGGTTTAAATAAATCAGGAGTAGTTATTCTTAATAAAGAAAGCAAATACTTTTCAACTCAGATTGCTGAAGCAACAAGGTATAATGTTCATAATATAATAACGGTCGGTGAGGGTGGCGATAGTTATTTAGTTGATTGTCAAGCTATTGATAATGGTATGTTAGTTAAAGCTAAGATTATTAATGATCAAATTGAGTATAAACTATCTTCTCATGGAGTTCATCACGCTTACAATAGTATTGCAGTATTATCAGCAGTTAAATTTTTTGGTGGAGATTTAAAAGCTGCAGCTAATAATCTTATTCATTTTCAGAATGTTAAGGGCCGTGGGGAGGTTAGTAAAATCCAAATTGGTAACAAGAACATAACGTTGATTGATGATAGCTATAATGCTAGCCCAATGTCAGTTAGAGCAGCGCTTCACAGCGTTGGAACTAGGTTTGATAAAGCTAAAAGACGAGTCCTTATTTTGGCTGATATGTTTGAGCTTGGTCCGAATGAAATTCAGGAACATAAAGGACTTTGTTCTGATATCACTAATAATAATATAGATAAAGTTATTGCTATTGGCGTATTAGTTCAATATTTGTATGATGCATTGCCGGAGAATGTTAAGTTAGCAAGTTTTACTAACGTAACGGATGCTTTTTCTAAAATTCTTGATTTGATACAAGATCAAGATGTTGTTTTAGTTAAAGGCTCAAACGGTACTAAAGTGCATAAACTAATTGATTATTTTAAGGAGCAACAGTGATTTACTTATTATTTACTTCTTTTGATGGCTTGATGCCTTATATAAATATTTTTCGTTATATTACCTTTAGGAGTGGATGTGCAGCTATGACTGCTTTATTATTGAGCATGGTACTTGGCCCAATGATTATTGATAAGTTAAAACAAATTCAGCCAGCTGGTCAACCAATTCGTGATGATGGACCTAAAAGCCACTTGGAGACAAAGAAAGGAACGCCTACAATGGGCGGCTTGATGATCTTGATGGCGGTGATGAGCTCCACATTATTATGGTCTGATTTAACTAATCCGTATGTTTGGGTTGTATTATTTGTTACAATTAGCTTTGGTTTATTAGGGTTTTATGATGATTATTTAAAGGTAACCAAGCGCAATTCTAAGGGTGTGAGTGGTAAGTTAAAATTAGTTGTACAAGTTGCAGTTAGTATTGTTGCATGTGTATGGATTCAAAAATACAGTTCAGTTGATTATTATAATCATATTGCAGTACCATTTTTTAAAAATCTTTTAATTGATCTTGGGCCTGCATATCTAATTTTTGTTGTTATAGTAATAGTAGGATCTTCAAATGCGGTTAATTTAACTGACGGATTAGACGGTTTGGCGATAGGGCCGATTGCAATTGCCACAGCTTGCTTTGCAATTATTTGTTATCTGGTGGGTAATGCTATTTTTTCTTCATATCTACAGGTTCATTATATTGCTGGGGTTGGTGAATTAACAGTATTTTGTTCAGCTTTGATTGGAGCAAGTTTAGGATTTTTATGGTATAACGCTCCTCCTGCAAAGGTTTTTATGGGTGATACAGGTAGTTTAGCTCTTGGCGGTTCTTTAGGAACCATGAGCGTTATTACTAAGCATGAATTTGTTTTGTCAATTATTGGTGGTTTATTTGTAATTGAGGCTATTTCAGTCATTATACAAGTTTATTATTATAAATTTACAGGCGGTAAAAGGATATTCTTGATGGCACCAATTCATCATCATTTTGAGAAAAAAGGCTGGGCAGAAACAACTATAGTTATTAGATTTTGGATTATTGCTATTATTTTTGCGATGCTCGGCCTTTCAACTCTTAAACTAAGATAAGAATAGGTTTTATTATATGTATAGCTTAAACAACAATCCTGTTTTTAGTAAATTTCCTGAGCTAACTCTTGGTAAGGCTAATTTAAGACAGCTTAAGCGATCGGATGCCAAAGATTTTTATGGCTATATTACCCATGATGATGTTAAGAAGTATTTATCATCACAAGAAATTCCTAATGATTTGCTGGGAGCGGAAGAAGAAATGATGTATTGGGCTAGTCTATTTACTCATATGCGTAGCATTTATTGGGGTATTGCCACTAAGGATGAGGGTAAGCTCATAGGAACCTGCGGTTATAATAATTGGAGTGTGGTACATAATAGGGTAGAGATTAGTTATGATCTAGATTACAATCATTGGGGTCAAGGAATTATGACAGAAGCTGTCGGAGCAATTACAAAATTTGCTTTTGATGTATTAGGAGCGAAAAGGGTGCAAGCAACTGTGGTATTTGATAATGTTGCGTCGATAAAGGTTTTAGAGAAATCAGGTTATATGTGTGAGGGCAAGTTAAGAAATTATAATATGCTACACAATAAAATCGTGGATTCTTTCATGTATTCAATTATTAGGTAGCAAGAATATGTATAGTTCATTCAGTAATTCAATTAAGGTTACGGCGATTCCTTTATATCAAGGAGAGAGTGTAGAAGAAGATAAGGAATATTCTGTCTGGAGTTATAATATTATAATTGAAAATCATAGTGATACTACAATTAAAATTCTTAGCAGATATTGGAAAATTATTGATTCAAGTGGCTTAATTCATGAAATTACTGGCAATGGAGTTGTTGGTAAAAACCCTGTGATTTTTCCAGGAGATTTATTTGAATATACATCTTTTACAAATCTTCATACTAGCTCTGGAGTGATGGTAGGTAAGTATTATGCTGAGAACGTTGATACTGGCCAAAGTATGGAGATAGATATACCAGCTTTCTCGCTTGATAATCCGGAAGAAGAAAGAGTATTGAATTAATATTTATTTATGACTCTGGCAGATATATATATACATTTATTTATTGATAGTATTTTAGCATCATTGGTTTTTGCGCCAAACGTTGAAATGGCATATATTGTTATGAAAATATTTGGTTATTATAACCTGCTATATATGATTTTAATTTCTATAGTTGGCAATGTTATAGGTTCCTGTCTTAGTTATTTTTTTGGTTATATTGTGAGAGGTATTAAGCGTCGTACTAACAGCTATGCTGATTCAGAAAAGTTAGTTAGTTTAGCAGTAGTGGTGAATAAATATTTCATTTACTTAAGTGTTTTATCTTTTATTTCTATCTGGGGGGTAATTTTGGTATGTGCTGCTGGATTTTTTCGGGTGTCTTTTGGTAGATTCGTATTATGCGTATTGGTAGGAAGAATATTTTATTACCTTCTGCCAATTTTTGGCCCTATCGTATCTACAATTTGAGCATAACTAAACTACCTACTTGCTATATTTTTTCTCAAAAATAGCAGCTCTAAGTCAAAAATTTAACAAATATAAAAAGAGCAGTTATATATTGACAGTATTATTAATATATGGTAACTATATAGCATAACTAATAGTATTATATAGGGAGAATAAAAATGAGCATAGGTAACAACGTAAGCGATTTTTGGGCAACTTTCTGGCATTTGCACCCAATTTCTCATCTTAATGAGAATGGTAGCGTAAAGACAATGCAACAATATTCTCAAGAATATGAAGCAGAAATGAAAGGTAAGCTTTTTGATGAGCATGTAGAACTCATAGCTAAAAGTAACCAGGGTTCATTATTTGTAAAAATAATGAATAAAATAGGTAAAATAGCGTCCCTAAAATATACTGCTGATAATTTTGCACAGGATTTTGGTGGAAAAGTACTGATTTCTCCAGTTGATCACTACAATAAAGATGGTTCTTTAAAAACTGCCGCACAATATGAAGCAGACCTCAGAAACGAAAAAGCTAATAGTTGCGTCTATCACCAAACTTTAATTGAATATGATAATTCTAATTATTTTGAATTAAGCTGCAATACATTTGGTCAGATGGTTTCAAATATGTTCAATGGTAAGGCATTCACAGCATTAATGAGTGGTGCTAAGCTGGTTGGGTATAGCGCTGGTTTTCTATTACATGATGTGGCCTATAATGTATCAAACCAAAGTTATGAATTGTTAAAATCTGGCCTTAATATTAGCATCAATACAGTTAATGGATTAGATCAAGGTGTATTTTCTATAAAAGACTCTGTGTATAAATCTGAATTATCACATCCTGGACCTGACTTACCACTTTTCTCTATGCAACATAATTCATCATTAGAAAGTCATGAATCTCTTTTAGGTAACAACGAAGAAATGATATTAAGTGGCGTACATAGTTTTATAGATTTTACTATAGCAAGCTAGCTCATATCCAGCTTTAATGGTAAAAATAAGTTGGTAAAAGAGCAGTAAAAAATACCTGTAATGCGTTGCATATGCTATTTTTTTGCAACCCCTAAGTTACCCGACCTACCATGTCCTATATTTTGAGTTTGTGGCGAGGAAGTGCTAGATGGAGTTCCACCACTCAAAGCTTGCGCACCTAATAGCGTAGCTTGATTTAATACAGCTGTTGCTACAGGCGGTTTACCATCAAAAATATTTTGTAGTCTTTCGGCAGTTGCTTTTCGCGCAGCTATTTCTTCTGATGTTGATTGCAATCTAAACGTAGAGTCAGCGCGTTCTTGACGCTCTCGAGATTGCTCTGCATATTGTTCTTGCGCCACCTTACTTTTTGTATATTCTGCGCTATTCTTTTTTTCTTCGTACACGATCTTTGCAGCATCTTCCATTAAATCAGCTACAGTTGGATTAAATCCTCTGAAGAATTTTGCTATAGTATGAAAAAAGCTTTGTATCATAGCTGGCAATATTCCATCTTCTCTGATGAAACGTACTTCTCCATTACTATCTTTCTGTTTTTTAAATTCTTCCTGTGCTTTTTTTAGAATAGGAAGAAATTGCTTCTGTACCTCACCAAGCTTTCCAAGGTCTATATCTGGAGCCAATTTCCGAAGTAAATCAGAAACTGCTTCAAACATAGCGTGTCCAGCTTTTTCTATATCATGACCTTTATCTCCTGTTCTCCAGGCTTTATCCATTGCTTCTTCAGTTTTTTGATACCATTTTTTAATAACAACATATTCAGACTCTTCTAGTTCATCTTTAGCCATTTTGATCTCCTAAAATTAATTTTTACAACACTCATTCATGAGGGAGTTGGTAAGAACATAACCTATAAAAGTTAAAAAAGAGTTAATAAAACATATTTAATTGAGACTAAAATTAAGTCTAAAAGCTGTATTAATCTATCAGAACTGTAGTGCGAAAATTGATATTATCAATATCTAATAAAAATTATTGACGTTAAAGTAATTTTTTATATACTAACGTTAGTTAATTATTAATTTATAATATTGGTTTATGAAATCGGCTGTTGTAGAAAATCCTTTTAGTCAATTGGTTACTTTTGTAGGTGCCACTTTTAATACATCTAAAAACTTTCTTTATCATCATGTGGATGATGTGTGTGAAGACACACTAAAATTAAGTGTTGTGACCGGTGCGAGTATGATACAAGGCAGTGTATCATTGCGCCTTGTATCTATCTTTATTTTTTGGGTTGCGGCATCTGGGCCATCAGAGTACATAGGTGATCAAGTTGAGTATATGATCAAGGGCGAAAATGATAATGAACCTAAACCGATCTTTAAGCTTCCTAACATAGGAGATGCTGCAGAGGACATTTCTAAAGTAGGAATGCTTGCATGGAACGCAAGCACACTTTTGACCATAATAGCAAGACAAATCAATGTTAGTGATGGGGCCCAGAGAGCGTTATCAGTACTTGCAGCTACTAAGTGTGTCAATGAGCTTGTTCAAAATTATATCGCGGTTGACGATATTGGAGATAATGCTGGTAAATGGACAGAAGGTATCGTGAATCAGATTTCTCAAGAGGCTCATGATTTTGTCCAAAATTATATCGTGGGTGATGATATTCATGAACCATTTTTGTCAGCAAGCGATAGTAATAAAGCAATGGTCTGCCTTGTAGGAAATGGGTATAACTCAACTAACAATATAGATTCATAAATTAGCTTTGATGCGCGTTGTTTTAGAAGTTAGACACAAATTTCACATTTTTATCATACCCAAGGTTCGAGATTAAGGTTTTCTAGTATTTAGTATCAATGTTTTAATAAATTTTTAATAAGCCGGAGTCAGCCACGTTTATACGAGCTCAAAATGTATGCCTTGATAAGGTGTTATTCGCTTAGGACTGGAAGAGGCTGTTCCCAAACTGTTAAGGTTAAAGTCTAGATAGCACCGTAGAGGTTCTTACATAAGTGATTTGCATGAATTTAAGATATGCGATATTTCTGTTAATACCACAATTTCATCTTTAATCATTTTTAAGCTCTACCTTGCCCCAGAAAACTTTATAAGAAAAAAATGTATAGCCTATAATACAAGGCAATACAATTATCGTACCAATAAATATTATCATCAATGATGAATCTGCACTTGCTGCTTCCCATATCGTCATCTTCTCCGGAATTATGTACGGATAAAAACTATAACATAAACCATTAAAAGCTAGCATAAAAATTGTTACAGACCCAGTAAAGGGTATCCATGCAAAGCTTATATTATTATTTTTCATGTGCTTTAAAGTAAAATATAATATTATTAAAATTAACACTGTAAAAAGAGGAATAGGAAGCAGAAGTATAAAATTAGGCATACTGAACCACTTATTGAAAATACGGGTACTTATCAAGGGTGTTGTGATTGAGACTAATGCAAGCCCCAATGCAGCAAACTTTAAGCTCGTATTAGCCCATAGAACAGCCTTTCTTTGTAATTGATCTTGGGTTTTCATAATTAACCATGAAGAACCAATTAAACAGTAACCTGCTGCCAAACAAACAGCAGACATTAGTGAGAAGAGTACGTTTTCAAACTGTTGCTTAAAACCTAATATATACATCCCTAACATGTAGCCTTGTGCAAGCGCTGCTATAAGAGAGCCAATAAAAAAACATTGATTCCACCATTTTTTATGATTGTCTTGAGCTTTTACTCTAAAATCAAATGCTACACCTCTTAATATTAAACCAAATATCATTATAGTCGTAGGCAAATAAAGTGCTGTTAATATCTCGCCATGAGCTGTAGGAAAGGCCACAAGCAAAATGCCAACTCCAAGAACTAGCCATGTTTCATTAGCATCCCAAAAAGGACCTATAGAGGCAATTATTAGGTCTTTTTCAAAGTCATCTGCTTTGTTTAATAATATTCCTACCCCCAAGTCATAACCATCAAGTATTACATAAACTAAAATAGCAAAGCCCATAATAGCTGCAAAAGCAACTGGTAGCCAATTTTGGTTATTTATAATGTGTTCCATATTATTTACCTAATTAATATTTCAGTTAAATTTTAGGTGCAGCTACTGGAGGTGTTACTGCTGGAGGTTGCAACCCTTCTTTATTTATTGCCTTACGAGCCATATAAAATATCGTGCTAATATAAAAAGTTACTAATGCAATGTATAAGCTAATGTAAATAGTAAGCGTACTTGCTAGCATTTTTTGTGAAACAGAAGATACAGCTTCATTAGTTCTAAGAATTCCATAAACTAGAAAAGGTTGTCTGCCTATTTCTGTCACGTACCATCCAGCGATAGTGGCTACCCATCCAGAAAAAGTCATTGTTACTAATATTTTAGCGAGAAAATCTTTTATTTTATTATGTCGATATATTTGCCAGGAGGCAACCCAAGAAACTACCAGCATTAAAAACCCTAAACCTACCATAACACGGAAGGCAAAGAATACTGGAGCAACAGGTGGATGATTTCCATTAAAAGTATTTAGTCCTTTGATCTCGCCATTTAAATTACGAGTCAAAATCAAACTAGCCATTTTAGGTATTTTTAATTCGTAGCTATTTGTCTGATTTTTGGCATCAGGAATGGCAAAAAGCAATAAAGGTGCACCTTGTTCAGTTTTCCAGATGCCCTCAATGGCGGCAACTTTTGCCGGTTGATATTTTAAACTATTTAGTCCTAGTGCGTCTCCTTCAAAAATTTGTATTGGAATCAGGATTGCTGCTAAGTAAATACCTGTTTTTAATGAAATTATCACGCTGTCTGTTCTATCACCTTTAAGCCATCTATAACAAGATATACCCGCAATTAAAAAAGAAACAGTGAGACCAGAGGCTAACATCATATGAAATAAGCGATAGTGCATAGAGGGATTAAAAATAATTTCTAGCCAGTTGTTTGGATGTGCTACACCATCTATCATTTTATAACCGATTGGTGTATGCATCCATGAGTTCAAAATCATAATCCAAAAAGCAGATAAAGAGGTACCAAATGCTACTAATGCTGTTGCTAGGCTATGCACTTTGTTAGAGACTTTACCATATCCATAGAGCATGATTCCTAAAAAGCTTGCTTCTAGGAAGAACGCGGTTAAGATCTCATATCCAAGAAGAGGGCCGGCTATGTTACCAACAGTTTTCATGAATCCTGGCCAGTTAGTACCAAATTGAAATGACATGGTAACACCACTTACTATACCCAAAGCGAAAGATAGGGCAAAGACTTTTACCCAAAATTTATAAGCTTCCATCCATTTTTTATCAGCAGTTTTATTATAGCGTTGTTGAAAAAACACTAATATCCATGCAAGAGCTAAATTTATAGTTGGGAATAATATATGGAAAGTAATATTTGCAGCAAACTGAATACGAGCTAAATCTATTGGTTTTATCATAGTAATAATCCTAATAAGTCGTGTTTAACCTTTCACTAATTTTAGTTTGTCTTTCATTGCATAAAGTTTGTAGATTTTAGATCCAAGATTCAGTAATTGTTCTAATTTTTTATTATCTATTTTTTTAATGTCATTATACCAATTAGTAAGCACATTAATTAGGTCATACATTTCTTGTATTTTAGATTGTGCATAATTTTCTTCTATCCCATCTGGTTGTTCTAACAACATACTTCGTAACATTGACAAAGTAGGCTCAATTTCTCTTTTTCTTCTTTCTTCAATTAAGGTTCTGACAATGTCCCACAAATCATCTGGTGTACTAAAATAATCTCGCCTGTCTCCCGGCAAATGTTTAAGTCTTATCAAATTTAAGGACTCTAATTCTTTTAATCCCATACTAACATTTGATCTAGAAAAGCCTAAACCACTGGATATCTCTTCGGCATTTAAAGCGTTTGCAGAGATATAAAGCAAAGCATAGATTTGTCCAACTGTTCTATTTATACCCCATTTACTTCCCATTTCACCAAAATGAATAATAAATTGCTGTTCTAACTGATCTAAATTCATCTAATAACTTTGTTTCAGTAATTTCTGTTGTTTCAGTAATAAGTGAAATCCTATTCTCAAATAATACAAATGTCAATAAATTGTATTTCAACGATATGAAGCTGCACAACAACATACACACGAATAATAAAACTACCTGGCTATGCAGTTTACTCCACTAGCTACTACATGTAGTATATAGTGATTTAGCTGGTACTGGATCAATTGTCAGCGCTTGTTGTATTAACTGATAAAAAAGTTTTCCCCTTGAACGAGATTTTCTTCGATTGAATC
>CAMCSP010000042.1 GCA_945877755.1 Rickettsia typhi
TATCCGCATATGGATATGGTCACATTAATATGCTCGGTCGATATTCTTTCGCCATGCCAGATGAGGTAAAACGCGGTGAGTTAAGACCATTAAGAACAACAGAAAAACCTTAAGTCGGTTGGCTGTTCCATTGCTCCCCAAGCCCCTAATAGAGGTTGAGCAGCTTCTATCCAGGCATCTTCAAAATCCTCATCATCCTGATTATCATGATCAAGACTGTCTAACGCCAAGAGGATGTCAGCCAAATTTTGTGCGCTAAACTGACCTAATAGAGGTTGAGCAGCTTCTATCCAGGCCTCTTCAAATTCCTGATCATGATGACCAATAGTAGCCAAAGCCAAGAGGACGTCAACCAGATCTTGTGTGCTAAGCTGACCTAATAGAGGTTGAGCAGCCTGTATCCAGGCATCTTCAAAATCCTGATCATGATGATCAAGACGATCTAAAGCCACAATGCTGCCAGCCAGATCTTCTGGGTTAAACTGACCTAATAGAGGTTGAGCAGCTTCTATCCAGGCATCTTCAAAATCCTGGTCATGATGGTCAAGAAGAGCTAAAGCCCAGATGCTGTCAGCCAAATTCTGTGCATTAAACTGGCCTAACATAGGCTGAGCAGTCTGTACCCAGTCGTCTTCAAAAGCCTGATTATGATAGTTAATATTAGCCAAAGCTAAGATGTTATCAACCAGGTTTTGTGGGTTAGCTTGATTTAACATAGGCTGGGGAGCATCTACCGAGTGCATCATATTATACCTTAATTAATTTGTATTTCTATTATAGTGAATTAGCAGGTGTTCCAGTTCTAAATTGGCTCAAATTTATTAGGTGAGCAGTATCTTAAAAAAGAGGGGTTATTGCTAAGTCTAGATAACATGTCTAAAAAACGAGTCATTGTCAAGTTTAGATAATGTGGCTAGATCTTTATAACGTTATGTTGAGACTGAGCATAGTATGATCTATCTTTTTGTTTTGGTAACATCCTTAATATTTAAGTTTTTTGTTTAAATTACCTTACCACATAACTTCACCACCCTAATTATATAATTAATACGTTGATAATTTTTAATAACAATCTCACTTCATATACGATTTCATATGATTCTGAGTCTATGCATAATTTTTTAAAGTTTAACAAAAATCGTTGACAATAAGCCTTAGCAATAGTACTTATTCGAATTAATATATTATTTTTGGGTTAAGTATAATTAATATTAATAGTTTTTTATTAAATAATTTAAGCTCAGATGATAAAATCAATAAGCAATTGTGGGTAAATCAATGAATAATTTAAATAAACTTCAAGAAGAGTTAAATCAAGCTGCAATAGATGGTACTTTGAGAGAGAAATTATTAGGTCATCAACGAGATGTTGAAGTTAATTTGTTATATCTAGCGGTTGAGGATGACAATCTAGAGGATGTTCAAACAATTTTAAACTCTGCAGAAGCTGCTGGCCTGTTAAAAGAATTACTATTTAGATAAAGGTATAGACGGTAATACAGCCTTGAATATGGCGCTTGTTGAAGATAAGAAAGAAATAGTGATGGCAATTTTTGAAAAATTACTCACTAGAAGTAATTTACCAATATTAAAAGAGGCATTGCTGGTAAACAATGATTATGATATTCCGCCACTAAGTAATCTGGTGCGTGTAGAGGTAGGGCTGTTTAATAACGTAATCGCAACAGCTAAAGCTCAAGATGTGCTTAATGAATTATTGTCATTAAGGGCAGGAGAATCTACTCTTTTAGATATGGCTAAAGAGGAAGAAGCCACTGATGTTGTGGAGCGGATTTCGCAAGCAAGCCCAGCTGTTGTAGAAAATAGTTCATATTATTCTATAATGAATTTTATTATTGTTGGTATACCTCTTATCTCTTTAGGTTTACTGACTAATAGGGTTCTAAGTAAAATAAATCCAGAAAATGTGGATTCAAGTTTTTCAGGACAGGAAGCAATAGATTTTTATAAGCATTTCGGATATGTTATGGGGGTAGGAACTTCTGCTCCACCAGCTTATAATTTTATAAATTGTTTTCAATATGAACTTTCTAAACATTATGAGCATATTGTTACATATGCAACTGCAGTGCTTGGATATGTAGTTTTTTTTATTATGCCAGGTAGCAGTCAAGGTAGTACAAAAAAGAAGAAGTATCATTTACTACAAATGATACAGAAATAGATTTTATTAATGTAAATGCTACAGAAATAGGTTCTATTAAATTAGAAAACCCTACTATAGGCGATATAGAGCATCAAAATGTTCTTATCTAAAGCGGATAATAATTAAAAAATTTATTTTATACGAGCGATTCCTAATCAAACTTTATTCCCGCGCAGGCGGGAATTCAGCCCTAAAAATAGTCTCAAATTATTTTATTATTAGAGTCTATTACGCTATCATTCTCTTTTCGAAAAAAATTTAGCTAGAATACTAGGTTAATATTTATATAAGCACTGGATTCTCGCCTGCACAGGAATGACGTCTAGGAGAAGGACATGCCTAAATTTATATCGATTTCTATCCATATTTATTTAACAATGCCGCCAATGTTAGACAATTGGTATTGATTAACTTATTTTTTTTATGTATGATGCTGCAAATTATAAATTATAAGGATATAAAATGTCAGCATTATCACTACAAGCAACTATTAGAGAAAAAACAGGCAAAGGTCCAGCGCGTACTTTGCGCAGAGAGGGTTTAATTCCTGCGATCATTTATGGCAAGGGCCATAAAGAAGTTATGATTTCTGTTGTTAGTCGTGATATTGAGCATTTATATAGTAAATTTGCATATCTTTCTACTCCGGTAGAAATTGATTTAGCTGGCAAGAAACATCATGTGTTGCCAAAAGCTGTGCTTAAGCATCCTGTGACAGATAAAGTTGAGCACGCTGATTTCGTATTTTTAAATAAAGGCGAAAGAGTTAGCGTTAAAGTTCCTTTATTATTTACTGGGCGTGAAAAATCACTTGGTTTAAAACGTGGTGGTGTATTAAATATTGTATTACGTAATTTAATTTTGACCGTCGATGCTAACGATATTCCTAATGTAGTTGAAGTTGATATTTCAACTTTGGAAATTGGAGCAGCTATTCGTTTTAAAGATATCGTGTTACCAAAAAATGCTAAATCTAATATCACTGATCCAAATTATACCATCGCTAAAGTGGTTGGTAAGAAAGCAGCGAAAGAAGAAGATGAATCAGTAGCTACAGCAGCTACAGCAGCTACAGGAGATGCAGCAAAACCTGGGGCGGCTGGTAAGGATGCAAAGCCTGAAGCAGCAAAATCTGGTGCAGCTGGTAAAGACGCAAAAAAATAACCTTAGTTTCCACGGGTTGATGCATGTTTTTAGTAGTAGGACTTGGCAATCCAGGCAAACAATATCGCAATAATCGTCATAATGTCGGTTTTATGATTATCGACAAAATTGTCGATCAATTTAATCTAACTTCAAGCAAAGAAAAATTTGATTCTGATGTTTTTGTCGGAGAAATTGGTGAACACAAAGTGATTGCCATCAAACCACATACTTACATGAATTTATCAGGTAAATCAGTTGCTGCTTTCATCAAGCATTATAAAATATCATTATCGTCATTAATTGTTATTCATGATGATATTGACTTAGATTTTGGTAAAGTTAAAACCAAATTTGGAGGTGGGGCTGGGGGACATAATGGTTTAAAATCGATTGACGGTCTTCTTGGTCAAAACTACAATCGCTTACGCATTGGTGTCAGCCATCCAGGTGATAAAGATATGGTCTCTGATTTCGTCTTAAGCGATTTTGAACATGGTGTTGAAAAAGATACAATCAACGAACTAGCCCATTCTATAGCCAAGCATTTTAATATTTTAATGGATTCCATTTCTTCTTCTGTTGTTATAGGAGAAACACTTAATACTAGCAAATTTGACTCAGTTATAAAGCCCTAGTTTTAACTACTCTATTTAGAAAAGATGATTTTATCATTGTCCACTAACGATAGATAGAAAGTGATGATAATTCAGAGGTTGTGCCATAACTGTTATTACTGCTTGCATAGGAATAATACTATAGTTGAAAGTAGCATCAGTTAGTAGGCGATGCCAATTTACCCCGTCCATTCATTGACATTCACCACTTGATCTGCTACCACTATTTCCTCTCAATTAAAAAATAGGGTGATATGGGATTTAAATGTGGGATAGTCGGTTTACCGAATGTAGGCAAATCAACGTTGTTTAATGCGCTAACCAAATCCAGTTTGGCACAGGCAGCTAATTATCCGTTCTGTACCATTGAACCAAATATTGGCAAGGTTGGTGTGCCGGATGACCGTTTGAACAAACTGGCGGTAATTGCTCATTCTGAAAAAATTATTCCGACTCAAATTGAAATTGTTGATATAGCTGGTTTAGTTAAAGGTGCAAGTACTGGTGAGGGGTTGGGTAATAAATTTCTGTCTCATATTCGTGAAGTTGATGCGATTCTACAAGTAGTACGTTGTTTTGAAGATGATGACATTACCCATGTAGAAAAATCGATCGACCCATTGCGCGATATTGAGTTGATCGAAACCGAACTCATCTTAGCAGATCTTGAATCGATGACCAAAAAAGTGGATAATGCCACTAAGAAAAACAAATTTGCTCAGGATAAGAATTTAAAAGAAGAGCTTGAATTAATGACTAAATGTCTGGCTTTATTGTCTGAGGGTAAACCAGCACGGGCATTATTAGCGCAAGGTTATAGTGAAGCTGATCTCAAGCCATTGCAATTGATCACTTCCAAACCATATATGTATATCTGTAATGTTGCAGAAGGTGATGTTGTTAACGGTAATCATTACAGCAAATCAGTTGCAGAAGTAGCTAAAAAAAATGGTGTAAAAGCAATACTGATTTCATCAAAAATCGAAGCTGAAATTGTTACTTTAGATGATGAGGCTGAACAGCTGTCATTCTTACAAGATTTAGGTCTATCGGAAACTGGCTTAAGCAAAGTGATTCGTTCTGGTTATGAGCTTCTCAATCTTACCACCTTCTTCACAATCGGACCTAAAGAAGCTCGTGCTTGGACGATTGCACGCAATACGCTCGCACCGCAAGCAGCAGGGGTAATTCACACTGATTTTGAGCGTGGATTTATTCGCGCTGAGGTGATTGGTTATGATGACTATATCAAATGCAATGGTGAATCTGGTGCTAAAGATACCGGAAAAATGCGGCTTGAGGGCAAGGAATATCAAGTTGTCGACGGCGATGTGGTGCATTTTAGATTTAATGTTTAATTTTAGGAGTTTTTATGACCGATGCTTTCAATTCTATTTCCGGAGAAAAATTACGTAATTTCATTACTCGCGTTGAGCGTTTAGAGGAAGATAAAAGTAATGTTGCTAATGATATCCGCGAGGTCTACGCGGAAGCAAAAGCTCATGGCTTCGAACCAAAAATCATGCGTAAAGTGGTGCAACTCAGAAAAATTGACAGTCAAAAACTTCAAGAGCAGGAAACCTTGCTTGAGCTATATAAAAGTGTGCTAAATATGTAGTGCAGCATATTACACAAAGAGAAGTATATAGTGTAGACTGAAAAATATAAGGCTTTAGGATGAAAAAGACTCCTCAAGATCAAGATTACGCTCAATGGCTTGATATTTCATTCTTCCGTAAGCATTTAACTTCTAATTTGTTCTTTATTATATCCGAAAGTAAGCTTAGCACTTTAGCTAATGTTTGTGCTATTACACATGCCATGAAAATCCGTGATTTTAATGCTGGGTTGATAGCTAAGCCTGAGCCAAAAGAGGTTGTAGTTGATTTTTTTGTGAATAATATCTCCAAATATCTTTATGATAATGATTCTTCAGAGGTTGATTGGTTAGAATTATTTGTAGCTGGTCATGATACTGGTAAAGATAAGAATATTGATAAGGGCAAGAACCAGCAACAAACGCCAGAGTATAATGATGATCATTTTAATGACGATGAATATGTTCGTATGGCTGCGCTTAGCTATATGAAAGCAACATCAAATGATCTCACTACACAACAGCAAATGGTCGAGCAAATTCTAAAAGCCCAACAACATAAGTTACAGAGCAACAAATATATACAAAAACGTGTATTTCAAAAATCATGGTTAGGCAAGATTAGTGACTATTTTACTCGAGTTATTGATTTTAGTAATGGCCGTATTTTTTTGCTTGGTTTGCAGAATAAAAAGAAAAAATATTTTATTACTATACCATCAATTATTTCTGGTACTACTACTGGTGCCGCTATTATTATTGGCATGCAACTTTTTCCTGCATACGGTTTCTTCACTTTTCTAACTTCAGCAGTGGTTGGTTATTTTTCTGGTTTGGGCTTGTATAAAAGCGTTAGAGATATTTTTGTTGGTGTTATGGGTAGCTCTGAAGCTAGTCATTTACGGGAAAAAGATCAAGTACATAAACTTGATAATTACTTAAAGAAGGAAAAGGAATCGACTGTTCATAGGCGTAATAAAAAACAGGTAAGTACAGATGGTTTACCATTGGATTCTGCACTGGTTGAATCGATTAATTCTTCAATCAAAGCAGCAGCCGCTGCATCTGTTTCTGCTGGTCAATTAATGACTCCGGAGAAAACCCCACAGGTAAATAGAGTTGCTGCTAATAGTCATGTTGAACGCGTTCTTCTAAATGCAAATAGTGATGGTGGAAGCGGTAGAGGAGTTTAGTTTCTTTATCTATTTTTAGAGACTTATATTCATTACCTATCAAGTAGGTAAAAAAAACGATTATCTATATGAGTGCTAATTTATTCTCCGTCATCATTCATGTATTCTCCGCGGGAATGACGATGGAGAATACAGGAGATGATGAAGAATGCTGGATAATACCTAGGACGTTGACTTCCTGAATTTACAATCTTTTTCTATCTATAGTTAGTAGTCAATACCAACTAAAGTTCTAATATTAAAACACTATCTATTTAATAATTGTTTGTTTGCTGTTACGCGTTCTTTTTGAATTCTTCTACTGAACTTTTCTTCGCCTTGTTCGGCAATATGTTTGAATAATTTATTTGCAATTTGTGCTTGTGCACTTAGGCCTTCTTGTTTTTGTATTATTTTTTCCACAAGAGAACGAACTTGTACAAGTTTTGGTATATGTGGGTGTTTTGGTAAGTTATAATTGCTTTCATTATCCCCAAACAAATTGCTTATTTTGCTAGAATAGCTTTTCGTTTTCGTTTTTTGCTTTTGAGCTTCTTCTATCAAGCGTTCTAGATCAATAAATTTTGCTTCCATAACTCCTTTGTTATGTATAATTTGACTACCAGTAAGATTATGTGCGCCGGTAAAATTAGCATATGAAATAGTACAATTGTTAAATAAAGTTTCAGCACAATCAGAGTTAATCATTGCCCATTTCATATTGCATTTAATGAAATTAGTACGATAAAAGTTACATTGAGTGAATTTTGCATGAGCTAAATCTAATTCGGTTAAGGTTAAATTTGAGAAATCTGTTTGATAGAAAATTGCTTTACGGAAGCTGATTTCATGACCTTGGTCTTTGAGTTTTAATAAGGAGTTAAAAGCAACCCGGTCTAACACAAATCCAGCTAAAGATTCAGTAGTATCATTTGCTGTAAAAATATGACTGCGATAATCATGAATTTGTAATGCAGTATCTGATTTATCGATACGTAAATGTTTCCCTGAACCTCTTAATTTTAAAATCGTCATATTTTATTTAGGAAGAAGCAACTTCAAGTAGCTGTTAATCATATAATAGTAACTTACGCTTTAATTTCTAAAAAGCAATTATAAATTTTAATCATAAGTTAGTGGGTAATAAAATTAAGTAGAATACATTATTGAAGGTTGATAATAGCTCTGGTATTACTACCGAAAGTTCACAACGCTCTGTAAGGAAAAATAACATGTTTGGGATTGAAAGATTTTTTGCTAATGCTTTGCCGACAAATTTATCATCAACAGAAAAAGCTTTCAAAGAAGATGACGTTACCAAACAAATTGCCTTCTTAAATAATGTATTAGAAGAAAATCCAGCTTCAGCAGAGGCAATTCGTGCTGATCTATATAAGCGTAATGTTCCAGTGTTGAACACTTCTTTATTAGGTTTAGATTATCAACATACTTTAAGGCAAGTGATTCAGTATATAATTGATGAATCTACAAGCAATCCTAAAAAATTTAGTGATGCTGATTTGGAAATATCTTTTAAAATTTCAATGGAGGCTGGTGATTTTGGAGTTGCTGATCAAGTTGATGAGATTATAAAACAGCGGGAGCCTCCTATCGAGATGCAGGAAGAGAAAAGAGATAATATGTTTAATCCATCAAAAGCTGCATGGTCCGTTAGTGTTGAAGTAGTGAAACCACCAAAAAGAATTACCGCTGCATCTTTATCACCACATGAATCATCTCATGGTGAAGGCGGAGCTAGGGCTAAAGTAGTTCTGCAACCATCATCTCAAGATACTTCTCCATATTCAATATCTACGTCCCAGCATTCTGTAGGTCCGCATGTTTCTAGACTTCTTGCTCAAAGAGCTGAATTAGCTGCTGCAGCTGCTAAAAATAGTACGAATGTTAATGGGATAACTGCGGTACCCAATAGGGTCCCCGTGGCTAGTGGAGGGCATGTTGATGCAGAAGTTAAAAGAAGGACTGCTTCCGATAAAGAAGTTGGGATAGCTGGCCTTTGATATTATCATCATTTTCTGTGTATAACGGCATGCCGGTTTTAATATCTTCGCCTGCGTAGACCACTATTTTCTGCAGCTATAATAGTTTTAGTAGTATTTTGCATAGCTCCACTTTTTAGAGAATCAGCATTAATACGCTCTCCAATTTCTTTAGCCTCCACACGTAGTCTTTTTGGGAGTTCTGGCCTAACTTGATTGTTGGTTACTTCACGTACTCTTTTTGGGTATTCTGTATTAGAAAGCTGAGCTTCAAAATTAGTAACATTAAATAAACTCTTATCAATGCCTTTTGCAAAACCACTTAGCATAATTTCAGCCAGAGTTCCTGCCTTAGAACCAGTTAAGCCTGCATAGAGATCGATAAAAGTTCCCATTGCAGGATCTATCATTAATTTCCCTGCAGCTCTTTTAGTTATGCTAAAGCATACGGTTTCAATCAAGCTAAGTACATCAACAGCAAAAATAGGTACTAGATCTTTTTTTCCTTCAAAGCTAATTACAGTATTAAAAAACTTCTCAAAAGACTCCATCACTGCTAGTTCTTGATTTCCTGTATTTTCTACTATTTTATGGTATAATTGTAGAGATTGCAAAACTGATTCTGATAATGCGCTACTGACGACAGGTAACACTGCATTCATAGGAACCTGAGATGTTAATTTTTTTGCTTTATTCTGGGTGTTAGTTTTAAAATAAATAACCATTCCTATAGCAAGAGCAGTAAAATTAACAACGGGATAAGAGATAGAATATTCTTTCAAAGCAGTTTTAGCTGGAGCAGAATCAATAATAGAGCGCCAAATTTCACTAACTGTAAAAAAGATCGACTGCTCACAAACAAGTTCTTCTGGTGATTTTCTATCTTGTTGATTTTCATCTCTTCTAGCTGGTTGAATTACAGACCGTTCATTACTCGCGTCTTGTCGTGGTCTTCTGGCTCTTAGAGTTGATTTTGGTTCATCTTGTTGAGTTCGGTTTTTCACTGCTTTTTTGCCTATTTTATTATTTTTAATTAATATATCTATATATGTTAGAGAAAACTGTATAATAAACTAACCTGGCTATGCAGTTGACTCCACTAGCTACTACATGTAGTATTGGTTATTATGAATATTAAACCGTCAAATTTGATTGAATTAATGGATATGTTTCCAACTGAAGAGTCGTGTTTAGAATATTTGAGTCTGGTACGTTGGCCTGA
>CAMCSP010000043.1 GCA_945877755.1 Rickettsia typhi
GCCAACGTACCAGACTCAAATATTCTAAACACGACTCTTCAGTTGGAAACATATCCATTAATTCAATCAAATTTGACGGTTTAATATTCATAATAACCAATACTACATGTAGTAGCTAGTGGAGTCAACTGCATAGCCAGGATAATTTAAACATTCAAGAATGTCTTCTGCTGATTCAATTAAGATCGCCCCTTGTTTAAGTAAGTGGTTTGTGCCACTGTAACGATAATCTAGAGGAAACCCAGGAACAGCAAAAACATTCCTTCCTTGTTCTGCTGCAAATCTTGCAGTAATTAAAGATCCTGATTTAAGATTTGCTTCCATTATTACAGTGCTCATGCATAATCCTGAGATAATGCGGTTGCGTTGTGGAAAGCTTTTGGCAGTTGGTGGTGTGCCGTAAGGATTTTCTGCTATTATTAGTCCGTTTTCGGCTATTTCTTCAAATAATTTTTTGTTTTCCGGAGGATAAATGTTGTCTATGCCCCCGGCAATAACTGCTATAGTACCATTCACTATACTGCTTTTATGAGCAGCGGTATCAATACCTCTAGCCAAACCTGAAACAATTACCAAATCTGCTTGAGATAGCTCTTTAACTATTTTGTGAGTAAAGTTTAAACCATTTGTTGATGCATTGCGTGAACCAACTATTGCTATACTATCTCTCTGGAGCAGTTCTTTTTTCCCACGTATCGTTAAAAAAGGTGGGGGGTCTGCTGTAAGTTTAAGTAAATAGGGGTAATCTTGATCTTTGTAATGTAAAAATTGTGCACCAAGTTTTTCTGTTTGTTCTAATTCTTGCTGTATATCATTCTCAGAAGCTAGTGTGATCTTTCTTGTTTTTAGATTTAATGACGGTAGTTCAGAAATTCTTTTAATTGCAGTGACTGCGGAACCATAATATTTAAGGAAGGTATAAAAGGTTTTAATCCCAATATTATCTGAACGAATTAATCTTAAGCAAGCCAGCCTCTCTTCTTTACTAATTCTACTTTGATTATTCATATATCTATTTCTAGATATAGGGTCTAATTAAAGCTTCTCTGCGTGTGAGGTAAGGTAGTCTGCAACGCCTTCAGCATTTGGCTTCATACCATCTTGACCTTTTTGCCAACCAGCAGGGCATACTTCACCATGTTTTTCGAAGAAAATTAAAGCATCAACCATACGAATGGTATCATCAATGTTGCGTCCTAGCGGTAAGTCATTAACTAGTTGATGGCGTACTATGCAATTTCTGTCTATTAAAAAAGTTCCTCGTAATGCAATTGCTTCATCAATCAATACGTCGTAGCTGCGAGCGATATTCTTTGTTAGGTCTGAAACTAATGGGAATTTAATTTGTCCGATACCACCTTTGTTAATATGAGTGTTTTTCCATGCTATATGAGTGAAATGAGAATCGATACTTATGCCGATTACTTTCGCTCCACGTGAAGCGAATTCAGCTAAACGATTGTTAAATGCAATAATTTCTGAAGGGCAAACGAATGTAAAGTCTAATGGGTAAAAGAATAATACTCCAATGTCTCCGTTGAGATATTGATGTAGAGAGAATTTATCCATAACTTCATTATCTGGCATTACGGCTTTAGCAGTGAAGTCTGGCGCTAATTTTCCAACAAGAACTGTCATATAAAACTCCTGATTAAGTTTGTTTAGTATATTTAGCCTCAAAATAAGCTTATTTTAAATTAAGCGCAAGTATTTTAATTTATTATGACTGGTGCAGTTTTTACCTACTAATATTCTTAATTTTGATCAGCTACTTGTAAAACAGTTTGACATCAAGGTTATCTATAAGCTATAAAAATGCTAAGTGGCGAGGTAGCTCAGTTGGTTAGAGCAGCGGAATCATAATCCGTTTGTCGGGGGTTCAAATCCCTCTCTCGCTACCACTTTAAACTGGTTTATACCGAAGAGATGGTATAATTTATTATTTTTATAAGATAACTTGTAAGAAAATTGCCCAATCAAACAGAGCCGAGTTGAGGAGTTTCTGATTTTTACAAAATGAAACTAAGAGGCGTTTTTACAACTTCTCTAACTCTAAGCCTATTTAATGTAGTAATCGACGCTTACCAATACCCTCACCACTTTTTCTATGAAGTAGACTTCATTGCTGCTGTATTGTTGAGAGCTGCCATAGGCTTTCTGATCAAAATTAGGCCCACTAGCAATAGCCTCTCTAGAATAAATACTGAATATGCCTTGAGAAGCATTTCTAATTTTGCCTACTTTCTGTGAGGAGGGGGCCAAGATATGCTCAGCTGCCTTCTTAGCTTCTTGCATAGCCTCAGATAGCATTGCAGGTTTTATTTCATTCAACTTAGTAAAAAGGGTACATAGGGGCATAGAATGTAGGAGAGTATCCATCGTATGCAAGTGTTACACCATCTTTCAATATGTCATTGATATTCTTGCTAGCTTTGTATACTGCATCCACATTAGCAGTTTTTATGACAATCTGATTATCTACAGCAAAGCGCTTTGCCTTGTTGTTTTCATCGTAGTAACGTTGGGCTGTTTTATCAAAAATGCGCATTACATCCTGCTCAATTTCCTCATCTTTGATGCCATATTTTTTAAGATAATCTACTGTCTTTTGTACATCTAATTCGATCTTATCGCGCACTAAATCAAGATCATCTCCTGTTGCGTTTATTGGAATCATCCAAATTGCAAAATCAGAGCGCACCTCTTTCTCAGCTAGCCCCTTGACTGATATATACTCCCTATTTTTATTAATGTTAATTAGGCCATCCCGCATAACAAAGGTTCCGGACAACACTACCACAAGGCTGACCACCATAGTGCATACAATCCTGCACCACTTAATACCAGTCTTACATCTGGTTGCTTCGGGGTTATTATTACCTAGTTGCTCCTCATTCTTCATACTCATTCCCACTATGTTAGAATCAACTCTTCTTGATTTTTAACTTTTTCATCATATCACGCAAGAAAAAAGATTATGAAACCCATTTAATTTTCTAATTATAATATAAAGTATCAAACATATATAAAGGAGTTTTTATGGATAAACCTTGCAGGTGTGCAGTAGAGGCATGTGAAACGATGCTCATAGAGCGGTCGTGTTTATAGATAGTGAGTGCACCATTCGTTGTAGTAATAGCAACTTAGCTATAAGAAAGAGATAGTCTTATCTTTGTAAATAGTACTAGATAAAAATTATAATCCTCTATATATTAGGAAAATGAAGTATTCTATATACATAGATATAATATGGTAAATAGAGGTATAACTTTGAAGGGACATATTATACTCCGTTTGTCTGGAGTTCAATACCTCCCTCGTCACCATTATTTTTAGTATTGTAATTCTAAGTTGGTTATTATGAAAAAGCAGAAACTGCCTCTGTCAGTATTTATTGTTGCTAAAAATGAAGAAGAAAGAATTGGCTATACTCTAGACAGTGTAAAAGATATTGCTGATGAAATTATTGTAATAGATAGCGGCAGTGAAGATAAAACTCTTGATATTGCTAAGAAATTTGGTGCGCAAACTTATTACAAAAAGTGGGAAGGTTACGGATTACAGAAAAAATATGGCGAGAGTTTGTGTAAGAATGACTGGATTTTGAATTTAGACGCAGATGAGGCCTTAAGCATCTCTTTGAAGCAAGAAATCATCGATCTTTTTACAAGTGGAAAAATTAATAAATATTCAGGCTATATACTAGATATAAGGCTCATTCTGAAGAAAGAGTCTGAGGTGTCTATTTTTACTGTAAATACTTTAGCGATTAGATTATACAATAAGAATTTTGCTTCCTTTTCAGAGAGTACGGTACACGATTCTGTTATTGTAAAGGTTGGTAATGCAATAAGACTCAAAGGAAAAATTTTTCATCGTTGCTTCAAATCATTCACTCATCAATTAGATAAAATTAATTTCTATACATCAATGCAGGCGAAAGATTTATATAAAAAAGGGAAAAAGCCAAGCGCTCTGAGAATTGCTTTCGAGCCATTTTTGGCTTTTATAAAAGCATATTTTATGAGAAGATGGTGCGTTTATGGTTTTGCAGGAGTAGAACAGGCATATATATATGGATATTCTAAGTTCATAAGATTGATCAAAGCACGAGACTTATTTGAAATAAAAAATAAAAAGGGTAGCTGATTATGGTTAAAGAAAAGAAATCTAATATTAGACGTTTTTATTCCATCTATATGATTTTTATTGGTATTTTTGGTCAACTGGTTTTCTTTGCCCAAGCGTATAAAATTTTTACTACTCAGCATGCTACAGACGTTTCTATCATTGGATTTACTGCTGGTTTAGTTTCAGTAACTAGTTGGCTGATATATGGTATTATGCTGAAAGACAGACCACTTATTATTGCAAATAGCGTGGCTTGTTTAGGGGCTTTAGCAGCATTAGTTGGGATAATTATTTATGGGTAGAAGATTTATTTCTATTGTAAATTAATGCATGACTTATAAGTGCAAAATAATTTACTAAGATAAAAGAAAATAATACGTCACTTAGAAAATGTTTAGATAAAGTTATCCTGCAATAACTTATTATCAGTCCAGCAACCGTACCAAGTACAAAAGATAATTTTAGGTTTTTGGTTAAAACAAATACTATAGGGAAAACTAGAAATCCTGCAGCCGCATCCCCAGATGGGAAAGAACAATTAGTAACACATGTATTAGCGGTTTGCCAGAGACCAATATATATGTTTTCTCCACCGAAATTATTTATAGTATGTGGTCTTGGTCTATCAAATATATTTTTGATCAACTCAACCAGAAGTCCAGCTACAATTACTGCATTGAAAAATAAAAATACAAAGCTCTGCTTATATTTTTGGTAGTTAGTACTTAAAAAATTTGTTTGATTTTTCTTTGCGCAAAAATATCCAATAGAGCTTAATACTCCATATATTATAACAAGAGCTGTCGCTAAATATGCAATTAGACTCACTACTACTCTATTAAAATCTTTGCAGTAGGAATTGTGATCAAGCAATAAATTAGTTGATCCTAAGTCGATTTCTTGAAATCTTATAAAAGCAAAAGAATATAATAATATTATTGTTAGGAATATATAATTTATAGTTCTTATTTTCATGTAAATCCTTAGCTAGATTTAGTATATGACACCGCCAAGGCTATTTGCACGTAATGCATTAATATCAACAGTTACAATTTTTCCTAAGTATTGGTCAGCGTTATCAACATGCACTGCTTGCATATACTGACTCTTTCCGGTTATTTGATTTGCGTGTCTACCTGGTTTTTCAAGTAATACTTCCAATTTTTTTCCAACAAAGCTTTTATTAAAAGCATTTTGTTGCTCTAAAATCAAGTTTTGTAGAATTTGTAGACGCGCATTTTTTACATCTTCTGGTAATTGCGCCATGATGGATGCAGGAGTCCCTGGTCTAGGGCTATATTTAAATGAGTAAGCCTGAGCATAGCCTACTTCTTTTACTATTTGCAAAGTGTCAGCAAAATCTTTTTCAGTTTCTCCTGGATAGCCAACAATAAAGTCTGATGAGAAAGATATATCTGGTCTTGCTAATTTTAGTTTATTAATAGTTTCAAGATATTGCTCAACTGTATGCTTACGGTTCATATCCTTAAGTATTTTATTTGAACCAGATTGAATAGGCAGGTGTAAAAATGGCATTAATTTTGCTTCTGATCCATGAACTTCTATTAGGTCTTCAGTCATGTCATTAGGATGTGAAGTGGTGTACCTAATTCTTTTAATTGATCCAATTTTAGCAATATATTTAACCAAAGAAGCTAACGAATGTATATTTCCATCATCATCTATGCCATGATAAGCATTAACATTCTGTCCTAGTAACGTAATTTCAGCACTGCCAAGTGATGATAATTGTAATGCTTCGCGATATATCTGCTCTATTGGCCGTGAAAATTCAGAACCACGTGTATAAGGTACTACACAGAATTTACAGAATTTGTCACATCCTTCTTGAATAGATAAGAATGCTGAGACTCCTTGCCCATTCATTGATTCTGGTAATAAATCAAATTTCTTTTCTTCGATAAAACTTAGTTCAATGACGTGTTTTTTCTTACGCATTAGTTGTGCCATAAGTTCCGGTAAAGTGTGATATGATTGCGGCCCAACAACAATGTCAACCCAAGGAGATCTTTTGAAGATTTCCTTTCCCTCTGCTTGGCCAACGCAACCAGCAACGGCAATGATCATTTCTTGGTCTGTTTTACGTTGACGTGCAGTTTTGAATTTACGAATTCTGCCAAGTTCAGAATATACTTTTTCAGCAGCTTTTTCTCTAATATGACAGGTATTTAGTACCACCATATCTGCATTTTCAATAGTTTCAGTAATCTGGTAGCCGAATGGTTTTAAGACGTCACCTATACGAATTGAATCGTAGACATTCATTTGGCAACCATAAGTTCTAATAAATAAGTTCTTTTGCATATACCATTTTCATTCTCACGTTGTCCTGCATTGTGCTTTACGGTGCTCGTGTGGTAAAAGTTACAGCCCGCTCCTCGACATTTTTCACTCCTATTGGATAATCTAAAATGAGAAACGGTATAGAGCCATTCTTATTAGCATAATTTTAGACAATCTGCTAGGTTTTTCTTATGGCAATGAATTCTGCTAGTTGAATTAGTCTATCTGTTTTGTTTAAGAGAGTAAGCGAGTTTATAGCTTCATTTATAAGTTTTTGAACTAGTTGTTTGGCTTTATCTATACCAAGTAACGAGATAAAGGTAGATTTACCTTTTGTTTCATCTTGCTGTAAATCTTTGCCTACTACATTCGTTTCTCCTTCGTAATCTAAAAGATCATCGGTAATTTGAAACAATAGTCCCAATTTTTCAGAGTAATTTTTGAGCGCAGTTGTTTGACTGTTGTTAGCATTACAGATTATTGCAGCTGCTTGGCAACAAAATGATAATAACCTACCGGTTTTGAGCTGTTGAAGTTCAGTTATTTTTTCTAAATTAAAATTATCACTACATGCTTGCATGTCAAGCATTTGTCCGTGGATCATTCCTTGATATCCAATTGCATGGGCAAGCCCTATTATCAGATCACACTTAACTGTTGGGCTAAAAAATTGGTTTTTACCGATAATTTCAAAAGCGTAGGTGAGCAATGCGTCTCCAGCAAGTATTGCTGTGGCTTCATCAAATTTTTTGTGACAAGTAGGTTGTCCACGACGATAATTTGCATTATCCATAGCCGGTAAATCATCATGGATTAATGAGTAAGTATGCACGATCTCAATTGCAGCTGCCATATCAATTGATTCTTTAATGTTGCCATCAAGCATATCTATTGTTGCTAAAAATAAAAATGGTCTGATTCTTTTGCCAGGTGCCAATGCAGAGTATCGCATTGCTTGTTCGATTAAGGATTTGTCTTGGATTAAAAGACTTATTTTTTCATTAACAAGAGTGCTATAGTCCTTTATTTTCTGTTCTAGTATTAAATATGTAGTCATCACAAAGTTTCAAAATTAAAGCGAATGAGTGAGCCCACATTTGCCGTTGATTGACCTCTTTAAAGACCCTTGATTTTAAGGGTGAGTCATATAACTAGACTATAATCTAGTCAGGGACAACTCTTATGAGTATGTTTCTAGATCTAAAGAGTGTGCATCTGACGCACACCGCAGAACTCACTCGGCGTTAGCTTAACATTTTTCAAGTTTGTTTGCAATATTTTCTACATATTCTGTTATCATATCTAGGGCCTTGGCTATGGACTCATCTGTAGTAATATCAGCTTTAGGGTTGATTAACTTCGCTTTGCATTCTTCTAATTCATCGCTAATAATTAATGCTGCCATTATGTATATGGTCATATCACTTGCTTCTTTTTGAAGGCGAGATAATTGCTGTACTTTGGTGTTAAATTTATCAGCAAGGAATTTTACATGTTCTTCCTGGCCATCATCACAGTTAATCCCATGTGTATTATTCAGTATATTTACTTTTACGGTTGCCATTTTTACTTTTTAATTAACTTTTCTAATGTAGCTAGCATTTTATCACATTCTCCTATGGAGGATTTAGTTATGGTTTGTAATGAAATATATCGGTTATTTATTGTTTTTAAATGTTTTTCTAGCCTGTGTGTTTCTGCTATGGCAGCTTTTGATTGAACTTGGTTATGTTGCAATTTTTGCTCGATCAGTTGCTCTAGTCTACGAAAAGCTTGAGCTAGGTGTGTTTTACTAATTTCTAATCTATTTTCTGTCATGATTTAAAAGTATTTTTATTTAGTGTAAGAAAAGATAAAAACTTGGTCAATCATTATTGCTATCTGATTTAATATTAGCTTGAGATAAAGCTGTATTTAAAACCGTTATCAATAATCATATTCATTTCCTCAAAGCTGACAATTTCATTATCAAGCAATAGGCCAACTTCTTCCTTGATAGTAGTTTGCAGTAATTCTGGTCCGTCGGTGTTGATTGTAAATTTCACCCCATTTTCAAGAAATATTCTAATAATTTTATTCAATTCTTTTATATCCTTGATTATACCAAGTTTTAAATTTGAAGTTGGGCATATTTCTAGACATATATTCAGGTCGTTTAGTTTTCTCATGAGTTGCTTATCTAAATGAGCCTTTATACCATGACCGATTCGGTTTAAAGGAAGGATATCAATTACTTTTTCCATTTCTTCAACCGATCCTTCTTCTCCAGTATGAATAGTTGTTTTTAGACCATTTTTAGTAGCTTCTTGATATAAATCACTATAGTTTGCATAATCAAAATCTCCAATCCTTGGTCCAGCTATATCAATGGCAATAACACCACGATTTTTATATTTTATTGCTTTTTCTAAAATGATAGTATTTTCTTTTTTAGAAAGTCTGCGATCAAGGTTTAGTATTAAACCTACTTTTACTTCAGGGAAAGCAATCATACTCCTATCTAAGGCATGAATTGTTGCAATAATGATTTGATCAAGGTCGTGTTCACCTTTGTTATTTCTCCACATAGGGCAAAATCTTAACTCCAAACAGGTAATATTATTTTTTCTGTAAGCTCCGCTAACAGCATCATAAACCACCTTATTCATTGCATATGGGCTGGATTGAATTTTTTCGGTAAGATCAAAAAATTTGAGATATTTATTGAGTCTCGTTTTTGCATCTTCGCCTTCAATTTTATCTCCTACTACTAACATTTTTTGAAAATCCCAGTAATTTTTTACTGGCATTTTTAACCCGCATTCATGTGCTATATCCCAGAGAAGCGCAGGATGAGTAATACTTCCTATATGTACATGTAGGTCTGATAATTTAGGATTTGTAGCAAAAAACTCCAGGCTTTTTTTATTCATAATTTTTTTCACTCTTATAAGAAATTAGACTATGTGGGTGACTTTCTCTAAGGCTTGCTGCTGTAACTCTTACGAAATTAGATTTAGTATATATTTCATCTATGTTTGCAGCGCCAATTAATCCCATTGCAGCTTTTAGACCGCTTACAAGTTGATTTATTTGTGAATTTAATGAGCCTCGATAAGAAACTAATCCAGATACGCCCATTGATATTTTTTCACTGATATTTTTTTGTTCGTATCTATCGGCAGCAATATCTAAATTTAACACATCACTTGAGCCCATGCCTCTATATTTTTTAAATCCTGGCTATGCAGTTGACTCCACTAGCTACTACATGTAGTATTGGTTATTATGAATATTAAACCGTCAAATTTGATTGAATTAATGGATATGTTTCCAACTGAAGAGTCGTGTTTAGAATATTTGAGTCTGGTACGTTGGCCTGAG
>CAMCSP010000044.1 GCA_945877755.1 Rickettsia typhi
CTTTTAGATTCAATCGAAGAAAATCTCGTTCAAGGGGAAAACTTTTTTATCAGTTAATACAACAAGCGCTGACAATTGATCCAGTACCAGCTAAATCACTATATACTACATGTAGTAGCTAGTGGAGTAAACTGCATAGCCAGGTTAGCTTATATTGAGTGGGGAAGCCCAGATGCCTATCCCGTTATTTGTGTACATGGATTAACCAGGAATGCTCATGATTTTGATTATATAGCGGCTGAGCTTGCTAAAAATTTTCGTGTGATATGTATAGATGTGATTGGTAGAGGCAGAAGCGAATACGCAACTAACCTTAGCTATTACTCATATAAGCAATATGTAACTGACTTACACAATTTCTTAACGGCTTTAAATATTAACGAAGCTTACTATATAGGGACCTCAATGGGTGGAATTATTGGTATGATTTATGCTAGTACATTTCGTGGGACAATTAAGAAAATGGTACTTAATGACATTGGAGCATATATTCCGGCTAAAGCTCTTGCTAAAATCGCTGAATATGTATCAAAATATCAAGTTTTTGCTAGCTTTGCCGAAGCAGAACTATATCTTAAAGAGATTTTTAAAAATTTTGGTATTAATAGTGAGGATAAATGGCAGCATTTCACTGAGCATAGTATCATACAAAATGATGATGGCAGATATAGACTAAATTACGACTCGCAAATCAGCACGATTTTTAAATCTCCTGCAACCTACGCAACTGATGCTAACCTTTGGGGATTTTGGAACACGTTAAAAAAAACGCTGCCTATACTAGTATTAAGAGGTGAATTTTCAAATATTTTATCTATGATAACAGTAGCGCAAATGAAAATAACTCATCCTAATTGCACAGAAATAGTGATTAAAAATGTAGGACATGCGCCCTCTTTAATGGATGAAGAACAAATTTCGCTGGTTAAAAGCTGGTTGCTTAATTAAATGGGTATTAATATGAGTCAAAATTTTCATACAAAAGTTCTAATAATTGGTTCGGGTCCTGCTGGATATACAGCCGCAATTTATGCGGCTCGTGCTGATTTACAACCAATTTTAGTTAGAGGTATGGAACCAGGTGGTCAATTAATGGTGACTACTGATGTAGAGAATTACCCAGGATTTGCTAATGTGATTCAGGGACCTTGGCTAATGCAACAAATGGAAGCTCAAGCTAAGCACGTCGGCACCAATATTATTAATGATCACATTAAAGCGATTAATTTAAAGAGTCAGCCAATCTCCGCAATCGGAGAATCAGACAA
This sequence comes from Rickettsia typhi, assembly GCA_945877755.1. Taxonomy (GTDB): domain Bacteria; phylum Pseudomonadota; class Alphaproteobacteria; order Rickettsiales; family JABSSG01; genus JAGVLN01. Next base: position 1,269 of record CAMCSP010000044.1, read on the forward strand.
TAACTACACCGCAGATACAGTTATTATTGCTACTGGTGCTCAGGCAAAATGGCTTGATATTGAAAGTGAAATGAAATTCCGTGGATTTGGGGTTTCAGGATGCGCAACATGTGATGGCTTTTTCTTCAAAAATAAAGAAGTTGCAGTTGTTGGTGGAGGCAATACCGCAGTAGAAGAGGCTCTATATCTCACCAAATTTGCAAACAAAGTGACATTAATTCATCGTCGCGGTACTTTAAGGGCAGAAAAAATATTACAAGATAGGCTAATTACTAATCCAAAGATTAAAATCATTTGGAATCATGAGATAGACGAAGTTTTAGGGACTGAGGGGCCGTTAAATGTTACAGGAGTTAGATTAAAAGATACTCAAAATGGTGCAACACAAGAATTAAAAATTGATGGAATTTTTATTGCTATTGGGCATGTTCCTAATACATCTTTATTTGTCGATGCTCTTGAAATGGATAATGAGAAGTACATAATTACCTTCCCTAACAGTACCCAAACCAATATAAAAGGAGTGTTCGCTGCTGGTGATGTACAAGATAAAGTTTATAGACAAGCAGTAACCGCGGCAGGCACGGGTTGCATGGCTGCACTTGAAGCTGAACGATATTTATCAGAACATAAATAAAATTAATATGGCATTGTTTTATCCATTTATTGAAGGGTTGATGATAATGTCAGGACTCATCATCGCAATTGGTGCACAAAATACCTTCATTCTAAAACAAGGAATTCAACAAAACCATGTTGCTCTAACCGCTTTGCTGTGTGGATCTATTGATACTATTTTAATTGTTATTGGTGTGGGTGGATTGGGGGCAATGATTGCTTCTAATGAGATTGTTCTTATGGTATCGCGCTGGGGTGGAGCAGCTTTTCTAACTTTTTACGGGCTAAGATCTTTCTGGATGGCATTTAAAAATCAATCATTGAAAATAGATGGTAAGGGGCAAAAATTAAGCTTAAAAAAAGTGATTCTGACTGCATTAGCCGTTAGTTTGCTAAACCCACATGCCTATATTGATGCTTGCATGTTAATTGGTAGTGTTGGTGCACAATTTCCTGCAGAAGAACGCCCTTTCTTTGCATTTGGAGCAAGTTTTGCATCATTTGCTTGGTTTTTTACAATTAGTTATGGCGCTAAGTTTTTAATACCATTATTCAAAAAACCAAATGCTTGGAAAATATTTGATTGCATTGTTGGCGTGATGATGCTGAGTATCGCAGTGTCATTAATTATATCATAAACTCCTATTATCTTTTCATGCCTTTGTCATCAGATCTAATAGGCCTGCTCATTGGTGGCGTTGTCGAAGGATGATCTCTTGGCGAAAGGTTGGCTCCATCTATTTTTTTCTTAATTTCATTTAGTTCTATCTCAAAAAAAGCTTTACGCTCCTGAGGAGTAACATCCGAAACTGCAGGAGGCAGGTTTAACTTTTCTTCGACTTTACTAATTAATTTATAACTGGGAGTGCTTCCGGTAACTAGAGACATTATGCTTTCAGTAAAATCTTTAATTACATAATACGCGCCTAGTACGAGACCAGCATCATTTCTACTTATTGCTTCTTTAAGCATATCAGATACTTGTACCAGATCTTCTGTTTGAGGAGCCAAGTTTTTATCGTTACTGCCTTGAGGTTCATGCCCCGGTTTTTCAGCTTCAACTCGAGCCTCATATGCTGCCAAATAATCACTGGCTTGAGTTTCCATTTTAGCTGCATAACCCACCTCAGAGGTTATATCTTCAACAATTTTCAAGCAATTGCTTTCTATATCTGGATATTCTAGTTCAGTAATTTTTAATTGAGCCCCCTCTATATCCCCTTTAGATAAATGCTGCATAACCTCTGCAACAAATTTATAAGATTCAACTTCTCCCAATAAAAATTCTACTTTCTCGCGCATACTCTCAAATTCCTGCATCGAATTTTCCTTAGACAATATTGGGTTTTCAATCTGTGGAGCCAAGCTTTTATTGCTATGATCTTGAGGTTTATGCGCTAGTTTTTTTGTCTCAACTTCAGCCTCATATAGTGCTGAATAAGCCATGGCTTGAGCTTCCACTTTAGCTGCATAATCTCTTTCAGTACTTCTAGTTGAGATTACATCTAGAGCAATACTCAAACAATGCTCTTTGATCTTAGGGTCTTTTAGTGTATTAATTTTAAGCTCAGCTCCCTCTACATCCATTTGAGATAAATGCTGGATAATGTTTGCAGTAAATTTGTAAGACTCAGCTTTCCCCAATTCACGCTCTACCGCTTTGCGCATATCTTCAAATTTCTGCATAGAATTTTTATCTTGCATCTCTTCGCGAACGGCAGCTAATTTATCAGCACCTACACCTACCTCTATTATTTCATCTGAGGCTATTAGTTCATTCATTCTCCTTTGCGCGTAAGACAAGCTTCTTGGGTCTTCATTCGCAAAAACCATTGCAATCTCTGCAACATCCTTTCCTGTAATTTTAGCAAAACGCTCATACATCTCTATAAGGTTCTGCTCGTTATCCAAAAGAAAAGATTTATTTTTTGAGGCTCTATCTATTATCCAAGTGCGTATAATCTCATCTACTGCGTTATTAGTAGAGCATGCTTTAATATTAGCTTCATCTGTCATCATATCTAATTGTTGCGCCCTAACCGCCTCTCTTCCTGGATTAAGCTCATAACCTTTACCATCCAAACATCTAGTCGCATTAGCAAATGAATATGGTCCGCAAGATGATCCGTCCGGCTGCTTCCAGGTATAAGGATATAGCTCGGTAGTTACCGTAGCATCTCTACCGAATAAACTACCAATTCTTGACATTTCATCTTTAATTTCTCTCGGCAATGAATTATAATTTTCTTCTGTACCGAGGGAATCGGTAAAGCTTAATTTTACGATTCTCTTGTTATTTGGGGCAATTGTTACATCTGCGGTAATTGCTGTCCAATGATCACCACCCTTATTAAGGGGCAGCATAACTTTACGCGGGGTTGTAATAGCGTCAGCTTGCTCTTGTGTGATTCCCGTTTTGTTAAGAGCTTGGGCCATGGCATCAGCTTGCTCTTGCGCAATAGATGCTCCGCTTGCCAGCAAAGTGTCAGCATTTGGTAAAATAAAAAGTCTATCCCCAGCTGCATGCATCCATTGCTGCCCCAAATCTTGCACATGTTGCACTTCATACCAATAATCTTGAATAACCGTTCTTTCAGCACTTCTTTCACTCATAATTTTAATCCTTATAATTAATTATACTGTAATGGTAGTATGTTTTTTAATATAATTAAAGATAATCTTTTGCTTTTAGCGCAACCAGAAAACTATTTTATTAGAATATCAATGTGTAGTTATTGAGTTCTAAAATGTAGAATCATGTAATGATATACATGTATAGCAAAGAGAATGTAATGTTAGCAATTAGATTAAACGGAAATACTTTGAATAGATTGCAGATACTTTAATTTGAGGTACTAAGAATGTGTCCAGTTCTAGATAAAATTAATTATAGAGAGTAATTTTAATCAGCAATTAGCCTTCATATTTAGCAGCATAGTTGTTGAATTTGGTAAGATGGCTATCGAATTGTAATTTGACGCTTCCTACTGGTCCATTACGATGTTTGGAGACAATGATTTCAGTAACATTCCCTACTGAATCCATATCGCTTTGCCATTTATTATATTCTTCGGTACCTTCTTTTGGCTTTTTTCGCATAAGGTAATATTCTTCACGATAGATAAACATAACAATATCAGCATCTTGTTCAATACTTCCAGACTCACGCAGATCCGAAAGCAAAGGCCTTTTATCTTCTCGTTGCTCTACTGCACGAGATAATTGAGACATTGCGACAACAGGAATATTTAATTCTTTGGCAATAGCTTTTAATCCTTGGGTAATTTCAGAAATTTCCTGAACTCGATTTTGATCGCGGCTTGAAGAAAGCGACGATCTAACTAATTGTAGGTAATCGATAAATAAAATAGAGCAGTTATGCTTACGTTTTAATCTTCTGGCCCTGGTGCGTAAAGCTGAAATTGTTAAAGATGGTGTATCATCCATAAAGAATGGCAGACTCTGTAGATCTTTAGCGGCTTGTACAATGCCAACAAACTCATTTTCATCAACATGCCCAGTTCTAAGTTTTACGGTACTAATCCCAGATAACATTGAAATCATACGACTTGCTAATTGTTCTGATGACATTTCCAAAGAAAAAAAGCCAACTGCCCCCGGCTTTTTAATAGCGTATTCTTCGGGATTAGCTTTCTTTTGTTTTTCAAAATTTTTTACCAAAACTTTACAACAATTAAGAGCCAAATTTACTGCCAACGCAGTTTTACCCATTGAAGGTCTGCCAGCTAAAATTAATAAATCCGAGCATTGTAATCCACCCAAAAGTTCATCCAAATCAATAAAATCTGTGGAGATACCTGAAACCTTACCTTTATTTTGAAACGCTAATTGCGCTTTATTAATCGCTTCGGTAAGCGGATGTTTGATTTGTAGAAAGCCTTTATTTTGTTCTAGATCGTTAACTGCCAAATCATATAATTTCTGTTCAGCTACTTCAATTTGATCATGAGCAGTAAGCTCGATCTCTTTGTCAAAAGCATCATTGAAGATATCTTCACCAATTTCGATCAAATTACGTCGTACAGCAAGCTCATATATCGCCTTACCATAATCAGTTATGTTGATGATGGTAGTAGCTAAAGCAGCTAAATCAGCAAGATACGCAGCGCCCCCCTTCTCTTTTAAAGCTTCATCCTTATCAAAATAATTTTTTAAAGTGATGTGGTTTGCAACAATTCCCTTATCCATAAACAATAAAACTGTATCGTAAATACGTTGATGAACTGGTTCATAGAAATGATCTGAGATCAAAAAGTCACTAACTTTGTGAATTGATTCGTTATTCGTCAGAACAGCACCAAGAAGCATTTGTTCCGCCATGATATTTTGTGGAATGGTGCGGACAAGATTGCTTTGAATGTTATCTTCTTTTACTATCGCCATAAATATGTTATTTTAATTATTAGGACTAAAAGATTATACTATATTTTAGCGAGAGATTTTCAAGTAGTTTATTATGCGATTGATCAAATTTATTAAAGCACATGGCCTAGGCAATGATTTTATAATTATAGATAATTTTAACTACAAAATTGATTTATCAAATATTAACGTTAGAGCTATATGTGATCGAAAAATTGGCATTGGTTGTGATCAACTAATTTTAATTGATAATTCTACTATTGCTGATTGTAAAATGACTATTTTTAATGCTGATGGTAGTAAAGCTGAGGCTTGTGGAAATGCTAGCAGATGCGTTGCTTTAATTCAAATGAATTCAAAATCAGTAAATGAGGTAAAGATCGAGATCAATGATAATGTTTTTGAAGCTCATCGCGAAGGTTCAAATATAACAGTGAATATGGGTAAGGCTGATTTCAATTGGAAAAATGTTCCTTTAAGCAAACCATTAGAAGATATAGAAGCAGATTACTTCTTACCTTTATTAGACCCTATTTTTGTGAATGTTGGAAACCCACATGTGATATTTTTTGTTGATGATTTGGAACAATTTGATCTTCACAAGATTGGACCGAAGATCGAACATGATCCCCTATTCCCAAAGCGAGTTAATCTTACTTTGGCAAAAATTATTGATCAGCATAATATTCAAGTAAAAGTTTGGGAAAGAGGTGCAGGAGCAACACTCGCCTGTGGCACTGCAGCTTGTGCAACTGCTGCCGCTGCTTTTCATAAAAAGCTTATAAGTCAGAAAGTTAATATCTTATTTAAAGATAGATCTTTGGTCATAAATTTGCTAAAAGATAATATTATTGAAATGACCGGCGAAGCTAAGATAGTTTTTTCTGGCGAATATTATTTAACTTAGAAAATGACTCGAGAAATTATTACTTTTGGTTGCCGATTAAATGCCTATGAAAGTGAGGTAATTAAAGGTGCTTTAGAAAAAGCTCAGCTAGAAAATGTGATGGTGTTTAATACCTGCGCTGTTACCAAAGAAGCTGAAAGGCAAGCAATGCAAGCTATCCGTAAAGCAAGACGTAATTTTCCTGATAAAAAAATCATTGTTACTGGTTGCGCTGCACAAATTAACCCTAGTAAATATGCCGCTATGACGGAAGTGGATCAGGTGCTCGGCAATCAAGAGAAATTGGAATCACATAATTATCTCTCAATTGCAACTGATGAAAAAGTTAAGGTCAATGATATCATGTCAGTAAAAGACACTGCAATGCATATGATTAGTAGTTTCCATGGACAAGCTCGAGCATTTATTCAGATTCAAAATGGTTGTAACCATCGTTGTACATTTTGTAGTATACCGTTTGGCAGAGGCAATAGCAGAAGTGTAGCAATTGGTGAAATTGTTGAGCAAGTGAAGGTTTTAGTTGATGGTGATTATAAAGAAGTGGTGCTAACTGGTGTGGATATAACTGATTATGGTTTAGATTTACCTGGCAAACCGACGCTTGGGCAAATGATCAGAAGGTTATTGAATTTAGTTCCTGATCTACCAAGACTCAGGCTTTCTTCAATTGATGTGGCAGAAATTGATGAAACTCTGATGGATTTGATTGTCAATGAACCAAGATTAATGCCGCATCTTCATATCAGCTTGCAGTCAGGTGATAATATGATTCTTAAACGCATGAAAAGAAGACACACTCGAGAAGAAGTGATTGAGTTCTGTAAATTAACACGTGCTAAAAGGCCAGACATAGCATTTGGAGCAGATATCATTGCTGGATTCCCAACTGAAACTGATGAGATGTTTGAAAATACTCTGAAGCTAATCAAAGAAGCAGGAATTCAATATACTCATATATTCACTTACTCTGAACGTGATGACACCCCTGCTGCCCGTATGCCACAAGTAGACTTATCAATGCGTAAAAAACGCGCAAAATTATTACGTGAAGCTGGGCAAAAAGAATTGGATAAATTTGTTGAAATCAATTTGAATCGCACTCATCAAGTGATTGTTGAACAAAATAATTATGGCCATACTGAGAATTTCTTAAAATTCCAATTTGATCAAAATCTAAAACCTGGATCATTAGTAACAGCTAAAATCACTGGCTATAATGATAATATTTTAACTGCAACTATAGTAGGTTAATCAATGAGTTGGCTACAAAAATTAAAGCAAGGTCTTAGCAAAACTTCAAATAAAATCAGCGAAAGTTTGGTAACAGTATTTGTTAAGAAAAAGCTCGACCAAGAAACTTTAGATGAATTAGAAGAGTTGCTAATTTCTTCTGATTTAGGTGTACATACTAGCCATCATATTATCACCCAACTTGCTAAACATAAATTCGATAAAGAAATCACAATTGATGAAATTAAGAATGACTTGGCACAGATTATAGTTGAAATACTCCAATCAGCTAGCAAAGCAATAAATATCATCAACAAACCCCATGTTATTTTAGTATGCGGAGTTAATGGTAATGGTAAAACAACAACTATTGGTAAATTAGCAGCAAAATTTGCTAAAGAGGGACATAAAATCACCATGGTAGCATGCGATACTTTCCGCGCTGCTGCTATTGGGCAGCTAAAGGTTTGGGCAGATAGAGCAAACGCTGAATTTATTTGCGGCCCTGAAAATTCTGACCCAGCCAGCATCGCTTTCAAGGCCATAGAAGCTGCTAAAGAAAATGGTAATGATATTGTGTTGATTGATACAGCTGGCAGATTACATAACAAAACAAACTTGATGGAAGAACTATCAAAGATTGTTAGGACTATTAAAAAACAAGATCCTAAAGCACCACATGAAACAATTTTGGTTATTGATGCAACTACTGGGCAAAATGCAATCTCTCAATTAGAAACATTCCATAAGTTTATTAACATTACTGGCTTAATCATAACGAAATTAGATGGCACTGCCAAAGCTGGCATAGTGGTTTCGTTAGTGCAAAAGTTCAAAATACCAGTTTACGCAATTGGTGTAGGAGAACATCTGGATGATCTAAATGAATTTAATCCCGAAGATTTCGCTAAGGGGCTGTTAGGATTATAATATAAATTTTATCTAATTTAGAAAAGCTATACCTAGCATTGTAAAATAAATATAGATATGAGTATTAATATGAGGTGCTGACTCTTTGTCGTCATTGTATAAATCTACATTTAGAATTCTGACTAAATTCCTTCCTAAAAAGAATGATAGTTGAGTAATCTGTAATAATAATAATGATTTGAAAGTATTTTTTGAACTGGGTTCACGCCTCCGCGGGAATGATGATGGAGAGCAGAAATAACAGCTAGAGCAAGAACTTCCCTGAATGTCGGGTAGAAACCATAGCACTTACTCCATATTTAAATTAAAGTTAGTCTCAATGCTATGGTAACCCCCACAGAACCGTGCTTGCGATTTTCCCGCACACGGCTCTTCAATGAAACATTCGCTATAGAAGTTAGAATTAATACATCG
>CAMCSP010000045.1 GCA_945877755.1 Rickettsia typhi
TTCAAAAAGGACAAATCATTGGGGGTAATAATAAACTTTCTGTTTTTGAAAATTTTGCTATGCTAATGGCATAGTTATGTCTAAAATTTGAAATAACATTGTAATTATGTGAAATTAGCAATACTCAAATTGTAGATGCGACAGAACCCCCAATTCTACTAATACCGACTTTTTAAAGTGATTACTGCTTCCACCTAAAGGTATAGGAATATCTAATAATTCCAGCCCGCGTAAAAAATAATCAAATAAAAGTGAGTATTCTATAGAAAAAACGTAGATATTAAACTTTTATCCTTATTGTAGTAATTTAATCTGGCCTGCACACAAGCTAAGTTTGTTGGTCCATTTCTAAAAGCGCCCAAAACTTTCCTTAATTGAGCTGGATCAGGCTTATCCTCAGCATCATAAACTGCAATATACTCTCCCTTTGCAAATTGCAAAGCATAACAACAGGCCTTGGGTTTGGTCTTAGGTAGGCTTTTAGGGACACAAATTACATGAATAAAATCATCTAATTTTAACTGATTAATAAAAAGTATTGTACTACGATCAAATTGCTCAATAACAAGCTTTACATCCAGCTTATCCTTCGGATAGTCTAACTCATAGATAGAATCTAACAAAGACATGATCACGTGATCTTCCTTATATACTGGTAAAATAATGGTATATATCGGACAATCTTTATCAGCCAACCTTTTAGCAGTTTTTTCTTGTGAAACATATCGCTTTTTTGTTACTATAATTAGTAACAACCTAAAAATAGAGTTAGCAAAGAATATAATATTGGCAACACACGCCAGCCCAAATAAAAATTTGGCAGGGTATATAGCAATCAACATTATGATTATAAAAACACTGAACCAAATTGTATTTATATGCTTTTCTTTTAATAAATTATAAGCAGAATATAACGGCGCGGTTTTATAGAGGTGGTTTTTGGTTTTTTCTAAAATTGTATCGCTAAATTTTAACTGAATAAATCTAAAAATCTCTCGGCGAGATGCGAGTATCACTATAAAATTACTTTGATATTTATCAATCAAATAAGAAAGCAATTGATCGGTCTTATCTACAGCTGCCACATAAAACACTCCCTCAATTACCTTCCAGGGAATATATTCTAAATTAATATAAAGACGAAGATCCTCTTCCAAAAACAAAGATAGATCTGGAGAATAAATTTTTAAACTTATCTTTTGAGTATCTTGATAACCCAAACTACAGATGTGAGAAAGCAAATCTGTATAATCTTCAATTATCATCAATCTACTAAATAATATACGATATATAAAGATGGTCTTTAGCTTGAAAATAAAACCACTATGTATTAATAAGCAAAATATGCTATGATATCAAGAACTTCCTAATAACTTTTTAAAGGTAAGCTAGCAATGTTTGTTAGATTTATACTAGGTGTAATATTACTTACTTCTTCTTATGCTGCTAAAGCCTCTAAGCAAGAAGGCTGTAATACTTTAGACTTAGCAAAAACCAATCTCTGGTCTGAAGCAAGAAAATGCTCACATAAACAACATAATCAAGCTTTAGATAAACTTGTAAACTGGCTTTGCTATCAAAATACAAATTGTGATGCAAGTTTTGAAGAAATAAGTAACTTTATTAATGCCAATCCTTCCTTCCCTGATATTCAAATACTAACTAAACAAGCGGAAGAAAGGATCACAATGGATACGCCCAAAGACCTGCTTATTAAATGGTTTAAACACCACAAGCCGTTAACTGCCACTGGTATAAAATATTACACACAATTGATTATTCCTCATATAGAAAGTAAAGATGAGCTTGCTAAAACTATTAAGTATGGCTGGATTAAAGGAAACTTATGTGCCGAGGAACGAAGGAAATTTCTGTTAAAATATGGAGACATATTAAGCATTGGCGATCACATAGAAAAGGTTAATACCTTGCTATCAAAAGGAAATAGAAATATAGACAGTGATATTCTGAATTTGTTGCCTAACAATCACAAAAGTCTAATAAAAGCTCGAATATCATTAATTAACAATCAAAACCATTTTGCTAGAATTATACAAACAGTACCGCAAAATCTTAGGAAAGATCCATGGCTATTGCATGCAGAAGCTCAGTGGCATAAACACAAAGGTCATCACCATAAATTAGCTAATTTATTGTATGATAATAGGCAAATTAAAGAACTTGGCAATGATTCTTGGTTCAGATTACGTACAGAAACAGTGGCAGAATTAATGGACGCTGGCAACTACAAATTCGCCTATGCAATTGCTAAAGAACATAATTACCAAGACCCTGTTAATTATGTAGATGGCGAATGGCTTGCCGGCAGATTAGCCTATTTCTATTTACAACAGCCAAAACTAGCTATAGAACATTTTAATAATATTCTAAAGCACGCAAAATTTTCTGTAAGTAAGTCTAAAGGCGCATATTGGTCTGGAATGGCTGCACGTAAAATGAAAAACCTTAAATTATCAGAAGCATTCTTCTCTGAAGCCACGAAACACCCAGATACATTTTATGGGCAACTAGCTATAACGCATAGAACCAATGATAAATATATTAATCTTCCCACCGAACCAATTGTCAAACAGCAAGACTTAGATTGGTTTGAGCATGATGATTTGATAAAAGCAGCAAAATTATTGATTCAAAACAAACAATACACACTTGCTGAAAAATTCATGAAGGCAGCCATACAACATAATACAAACCCTGCTAGAATTCTACTTGTAGTAAGAATGGGTTATAATATAAATATACCTCGTTTATCAGTAACGTCTGGAAAAGAAGCAGCACGCAATGGATTGTTTCTAGCAAAACACATATATCCAACTTTAAAATTCTCTCCTAAACCAAACCAAATTGAAAAAGCACTAATGCTCTCCATCATCCGCCAAGAAAGTGCATTTGACCACACAGCAATGAGTTCAGCTTCTGCAATGGGACTAATGCAAATTATTTATCCAACAGCCAAAGATATTGGAAAAGAATTAAGCCTGCGTTTTAGAGAGCGTGATTTAATTAATAACCCTAGGCTTAACCTAACTTTTGGTTGCCATCATCTTTCAACACTTATTGAGAAATATGATGGTTCATATATCTTAGCTGCTGCTGCTTACAATGCTGGACCAGGAAATGCTAATAAATGGATTTTAAAATATGGAGACCCACGTAAACTAAAAACAGTAGAGCAAGTAGTAAGTTGGATTGAAAAAATACCATTCTATGAGACCAGGGGCTATATACATAATGTTTTAGCAAATATTCAAATATACCGTGGAATTTTAGAAAATAATAAAACTACTAAAATTAAGGTCAATCTAGATAAAGACTTGCTAAGAACTATTTCTTTAGCCTCGGCGCAAAAGCTTGGCAGTATTATTCAGTCTAACTAGCTTGCCTTTAACCTTATCCCAAGCATAATAAAAAGTAACTGCTTTCATCTCGCTTACAATGATATCACCGTTAGGAATCTGCATAATATCGCTACCTCTTTCTAAAGATTCGGTGATTAAAGCACCTGATTTACAAATATATCTAGCCTCTTCTAAAACATTGTTTTCTTCTATGTCCTTAGATTGAGAGTATATAAGATTTTTTAATTTTTTAGTATCCAACATAGTTAAAGCTTTCCTTAAACAACATTTCGTTAAATAAAAATTCAATATGATTCACACACATTAGATCACTAAATGCTTTAAAGTTCAACTAAAGATTTAAAAAAGAATTAGTTATTCATCAAATAATAGGCATCAAAAGTGAGTACCACCTCATCGCCACGCGATATCCCTTGTAAAGGACTAGCGTTATATGCAGCTCTGATTAAGCCTTCAGAGATAGACTGATATGCATTAGCATATCTTGCAGGATATATGCTTGAGCTAAGAGAGGTTGCATCCCTCACTATCCCATCCGCACCAAGCATAAAACGAATATGAACTACCAACTCCCCAGGATTAAATTGCATAGCAACAGGATTACTGAATCTTCTTTCTATCTGTGCTTTAATGGCATCCTTTTCACTCATTGATAAAGGCATAGTTTCATCAAACTGTTTATTAGACATGCTCTTATTGTCTGATGTATTACTCTGTTTATTTGGCTTCTTTAGCTTTTCATCCTCATTTTTAACAGATTCTTCTTCAAGGTTTTTAAGCAAAGAATCTAACTCACTCTTGGTTTTCTGGTCGCTCGGCTTTTTCTTTGCCTTTTTTGACTTGTCTACCTCCTTACTTTCCTTCTTAGGCGTTGGTTTTTTAGGCTTTAAAGAATCTTCTTCTTTTGCTTTTTTTTCATCCTTTTTAACTTCGCTCTTTTTCTCTGCTAATTTATCATCTATATCTAGTGATTTTTCTGATTTAGCTTGCGGCTTTACCTCCTCAGATTTACTTGGTTTTAATTCTTTCTTTTTCTCACTTACAGTATAATTTTGTAAGTTGCTTAGTTCAGAAAGCGGTGCAATCTCAACCGATACAACAACATCTTTATTTATGTCACGATCAAAATTTGGAAAACCAAAACATAATATGATAAAAACCACAACATGTAGTATAATAGAGTATCGCATTCCTCTATCTTTCATAACTTTATCCACTAGCTATTTGACTGCAATTCTGTCACCAAAGAAATCTTTTTAAATCCAGCGGTGCTTATTAATCCAACTATCTTCATTACCTGTCCATAGTCTATAGCCTTATCACCTCGTACAAAAATTCTGGTATCGTATTTTTCTTCTGTAATTGCTACTAACTTATCTACCAATTCTGATTCTTTAATTTTATGATCATGCAAATAAACAGTTCCTTCTTTATCAACAGTAATAGTCAATGGCTCATCTTTCCCTGTAAAAGGGTTTGCTGAAGTTTTTGGAAGATCTATGTTAATACCAGAAACCAACATAGGAGAAGTTACCATAAAGACAATTAGTAAAACTAACATCACATCAACCAATGGAGTTACGTTTATGTCACTAATAATTCTTTTAGAACGAGAACCTGATCTAGAATTGTTATTACCTTGTATAAACCCTGCCATTTTTATTCTCTGTCTAACTGCCGTGACAATAAGCTATTTAGATGAAGCGCAAAATCATCAAAATTATTTGTCAAATCTTGAAGTTTTTTACTAAGAATGTTATAAAAAATTAGAGCAGGAATAGCAGCTATTAACCCAAGAGCTGTAGCAAATAATGCTTCAGCAATACCGGGTGCTACAACAGCCAAAGAAGTGTTTTTAGCCTCAGCAATTGATTGAAAGCTATGCATAATACCCCAAACCGTACCAAACAAACCAATAAAAGGGCTAGCAGATGAAATGGTAGCCAAATAACCAAGATTATTTTCTAGTTTATCTAATTCTTTGTTTTTAGCTAAAAATATTGCTGTATTAATTCTTTCTTTTAGATTTGCAATAGATTGATCAGAAACATATTTAGATAAATCAGCACGATGCATCTCATCCATTGCACTGATAAAAATAAGCTCCAAGGGCATTGAAGCAATATCTTTTAGCTTAGTATATAAATCACTAAGAGAATGATCAGAAGAAAATAGTTTTTGGAAATAAAAAGACTTGTTTTTAATCTCACGGAATTTAAGCCATTTATCTATAATAATGGACCATGACCACACTGATGCACCAAGTAACATTAGTATGACTAATTGTACTGTAAACTCTGCGCCAAACACCAAACTAAAAAATGAGCTGCCACCCATATAATTCTCCTACAAAAATATCGCTATTGTTTAAAAGGCAACTCTACTAGATATTTGAGAATATGGCAATTTAGTTTTTATACTCTTAACTTCGCCCAGTTCCTTTAGAAGGTTGCTGTTTTGATTGAACAAACTTCTGATATTGTAATGCTTGAACATCAACCACATGCATATATTTCACATTTTTTGAGGCTAAAACTCTACCTAGACCCAATAAAGTTTTTATATCATCTGGAGAAAATTTCTGCATTACCGACTTAATAATGTCATAAATAAATTGCTTAGATGCCTCTAAAGCCTCTTCATAGGTCATTGAAATCTTTTTAGACGTCTTAGTAATAGAAGAAATCTCTTTAGAAGGCGCACCACTGAACTTGAACAAACCAAATTTCACTGCTACAAAAACTATCAGTAGCAGAAGTGGTAATAAAAAGACATAGTAAGAGGTTATTGACATTTTTAGTACTCCAGTTAGTTTAAATAATAACGCTAATATTTGCACATAATGATTTATAAATAGTTAATAATGCACAAAGTAAAGCAATTAAAAACAAATATGTTTAATATAGATCTTTGTATTAATGATAGTATATGGAATAAAGAACTAAAATCTCTAGAAAATAAAATTCCAATCATAGTTGATCATATAATGAATAAATTAGATTTAACTAACCAAAATAGCAATATAGAGTTGTCCATCAACTTAACAAATGATGATGAAATTCAAAAGCTTAATTTAAAATATTTAAATAAGAATAAACCAACCAACGTTCTGTCTTTTCCTGCACAAAATTTTGATATTAATAATATTAGCCATATATTCTCACTAGGAGATATAGTTATTTCTTATGAAACATTAGAAAAAGAATGCATTGAACAAAAAGTATCATTTCACAACCATTTTGTACACTTACTCACACATGGTTTCCTTCATTTATTGGGTTTTGATCACATAAATGATGAAGAAGCAGAACAAATGGAAAATTTAGAAATTGCAATTCTAGCACAACTTGGTATACAATCACCTTATGAAATCAAAAACTAAGGCAAATTAATTTTCCCTATATGCAACCTCTACAAAAGAAAGCCGGAAGCCTAGGTAAAACTTTCATGCTGAATATAACAAAGTGGGTAAAATATTTACTCACACATTTACGTAAAGTAACCTACGACCCATCTATGAAGGAATCGATTCTAGAACTGCTAGACGAAGATAACATCGATCAAAAAAAGCAAATTAATAGCACCGAAAAAAATATTATCAGAAATATTTTAGAATTTGATAATCTCTGCGTAGATGAGCTCATGACTCCTAGAGCAGATATAGTTGCGGTCCATGATAAAACATCTATTACTGATCTTAAAAATACTATAACTAAAGATGAGCATACCAGAATCCCTGTCTATAAAGATAGTTTAGATAAAATTATTGGCTTCATCCACGTAAAGGATGTTTTATCTGAAATGATTAACAAAAACACCTTCTCTCTAAATAAAATTATTAGAAAGATTCTAGTGGTTTCACCATCAATGAAAGCTGTAGATTTATTAGCAAAAATGCAGTTCTCTAGAATACATATTGCAATAGTTCTAGATGAATATGGAGGTGTTGACGGCCTTATTACCATATCAGATCTAATCGAAGCAATACTTGGTGAAATTGAAGATGAGCATGATACAGAGCAAGAACAAGATTATATAATCTTGAAAGACTCTTCAATAGAAGCAAGTGCGCGTTTAAGCATTAAAAAACTTGAAGAACTCTTTCAACTATCTTTGACAGAAGACGATGCAGATGATTTTGAAACAGTGGGAGGTTTAGTTTTATCCCTCATCAGCCATGTGCCAGTAGCTGGCGAGATAATAACGCATAGTACAGGATTGGTGTTTACAATTTTAGAGGCTGATCCTAGAAGGATTAAGAAGCTTCATATATCTAGAGAAAGTATTTAAGAATGAACATACCAATCTTAAGGACTCTAAAACCGGAGCTCCAATATTTTATCTCTTTTGTTCTTGGGTTATTATCAGCATTAGCTTTTGCCCCAGTATTTTTATTTCCTATTCTGTTAATTACTTTTCCTTGTTTTTTAGTTTTAATATCTTACTCCACTAAAAAATCCTCTTTCTTATTAGGATGGTGGTTTGGTTTCGGTTATTTTATCGCGGGCTTATACTGGATATCATTCGCTTTGTTAGTAGATATAAATAGCTTTGGCTGGTTAATACCAGTTGCAGTGTTGCTAATGCCGGCAATTACAGCAATATATATTGGGTTTATAGGATTACTAACAAAAATACTAAGCAAGAATAAATATAAATTATTAGTAAATTTTATTTGCTTATGGGTATTATTTGAGATTATCCGGGTAAATATTTTAACTGGCTCACCATGGTTATTACTTGGCTACAGCCTTTGCTTCTGGGATACCATGCTACAATCAGCTTCTGTCTTTGGAATATATGGCCTAAGCTTTATTGTGCTATGTGTAGTATGCACTCCTTATTTGCTCTTAGATCACTATAAGAAATTAGACTCGGTATTTATAACTATTGCATTACTGATATTCACTACCAATTTTGGTTTTGGTTATTTCAGACTTCAAAATTCAACATCTGAATTAAGTAATTCAATGATAAGAATTGTTCAAGCAAATATCTCTCAGAATCTGAAATGGGACTATAATGAAAGACTAAACAACCTAATAAAACACGCCAATCTAACTAAACAAAATAATGATAAAATTGACTATGTGATTTGGCCAGAATCAGCGATATCTTTTCCTATGTCTTTGCAAAATAGACTAAGAATTAGTGATATTATACCAAAAAATAGTTTCTTACTTGTTGGTGGCATTAGAGTAAATAATGAAATAAATCCTACAGAGATTTGGAACTCTATGTTCTTAATTAATTCCACTGGTCAGATTATAGATTTTTATGATAAAATACATTTAGTACCATTTGGTGAATATGTGCCATTAAAAAAATTTATACCTATAACAAAAGTTACTCAAGGTGCAATAGATTTTTCTCCTGGATCAAGCCTAAAAACAATTAAAGTAAGTAAAAACTTGCCTTCTTTTGCACCTTTAATTTGTTATGAAGCATATTTTCCTGAAGATGTTGTATTAAAGGAACAATTACCAGATTTTATTGTGAATTTTACCAACGACGCATGGTACGGAAATACATCAGGACCATATCAACATTTATACATGACAAAATTAAGAGCAATTGAGCAGGGCATACCCATCGCAAGAGCAGCAAATACTGGTATCTCTGCTATTATAGACCCTTATGGTAGAATATTAAAAATGCTACCACTTAACAAGGAAGGAATTATAGATTTACAACTACCAAAAGCGTTAAAAACTACAACCATTTATAGCAAATATTTGAACAGTATAGTTTTCGCTATTATTCCAATATTTTTTCTGATATGTTCTCAATCGATAAATAAATTAACTAAGTTCGGGAGCAAATCACAATGACGAAATTACTCACTCAGAACGAGATTGATAGCCATATAGGACAACGATTAAAATTTCGTCGTTTGATGATTGGCAAAACTTTAGATGATATTGGAAAAATTGTGGTTCTGTCGCATCTATTGTAATAAAGATCTAAATTTGCTATTTTTGTAGAAAAGGAGTGAGAGATGCTATTTCATATTTCTTCAAAGTTTTTAAAATATTTCAAAGGATTTTGTTCATCTCCAGAAATCATCATGCTCTTTGTATATATGAGATGTAGATTTTCATTGAGTTAT
>CAMCSP010000046.1 GCA_945877755.1 Rickettsia typhi
CTCAGGCCAACGTACCAGACTCAAATATTCTAAACACGACTCTTCAGTTGGAAACATATCCATTAATTCAATCAAATTTGACGGTTTAATATTCATAATAACCAATACTACATGTAGTAGCTAGTGGAGTCAACTGCATAGCCAGGTATTTTTTATTATGAAGAATTTAAAAAACACATCATTATTCTTTTATACTTCTTATTATTTTAGCGCATAGCGCTAAATATACACATCTACTCACCCTTATTTCAGAAAAATTTAAATATTCGAAGAGAATCTTCGGAAACTAAAATATATTTTATATTGAGAATAGTTAAGATGATAAAAAAACTACTTATAATTATAGTATTAACACTAGGAATAACTTCTACAGCCTTAGCAGCTGAGAAAATTCTTATAACAATCAATCAATTTGTTAATCACTCTTCTCTTGACGCAGCTACTGATGGAGTAAAAAATGGTCTGAAAGACAGGGGATTTACTCCTGACAAAATTGAAATAAGATTCGATAATGCCCAAGGAAATATGGCAAATGCAGCACAAATTGCTAAACATCAAGCAGCTTTACATCCAGCTGTTATGGTTGCAATTGCCACCCCATCTGCACAGATAACCTTAAAAGCTAAAAATTCAAGTTCCTTACTTGCATTTGCTGCAGTAACTGATCCTAAAGCTGCTGGATTAACAGATGGCAACGTAATTGGAGTAAGCGATAGGCCACAAATTGATTCCCTGTTAAAGATTGTAAAACAAATTCTACCTAAAGCAAAAACTATAGGAATTCTCTTTAATCCAGGAGAAATAAACTCTGTTAAAATTACAGAAGAAATGGAAAAACTAGCACTAGCTAATGGTTTCAAAATAGAAAAAGCTGTAATCAACTCTTCCAGCAATATTAAATTGGCAATACAAAAACTTATTACAAATGTAGATGTAATTTACTTGCCACAAGACAATCTTATTTTCTCTTCTATTGAAACATTTGCAAAAATAGCTCTAAAAGCAAAAATCCCACTAGTAGCAAATGTTCCAGATGCAACCGACCAAGGACTATTATTCGCCTTAGGATCTGATTATTTCCAAGATGGTGTCCAGCTTGGCAACATGATTGCTGATTATTTAAGAGGAATAAAAGTAACACCTAATATACAGTTGGCAAATATTAAAATGTTGAAATTTAATGACAAAATAGCAGCCACCCTTGGTATTATTATACCAAAAAACTTAAAAAATTAGACTTAAAATTTATATAAGGAATATCCAAATGTTAAAAAATTTATTTATACTAATAATATTAACTATAGGAATAAATTCTACCGCCTTAGCAGCTGAGAAAATTCTTATAACAATCAATCAATTTGTTAACCACCCTGCCCTTGATGCAGCTACCGATGGAATAAGAAATGCTCTAAAAGACAGAGGATTCATACCAGGTAAAGTTGAAATTAAGTTTGATAATGCTCAAGGAAATATGGCAAATGCAGCGCAAATTGCTAAACATCAAGCAGCTTTACAACCAGCTGTTATGGTTGCAATTGCTACTCCATCTGCACAAGTAACCTTAAAAGCTAAGAACGCTAATTCCTTACTTGCATTTGCTGCAGTAACCGATCCTAACGCTGCTGGCTTAGCAGGCACTAATATAATTGGGGTAGGCGATCAGCCACCAATCTCCGACCTATTAAAAGTTATTAAGCAAACTTTACCTCAAGCAAAAACTATAGGAATTATATTTAACCCAGGAGAAGTAAACTCTGTTAAAATGACCGAAGAAATGAATAAATTAGCATCAGCTGATGGGTTCAAAATAGAAAAAGCCATCGTTAACTCTTCCAGTAATATAAAATTAGCAGTACAGCAGTTAATTCCAAATGTAGACCTCATTTACTTACCACAAGACAACCTTGTTGTTTCATCTATTGATACCATTGCAAAAATAGCACTAAAAGCAAAAGTCCCGGTTGTAGCGAACGATTCAACATTAGTTAGAAAAGGCTTGTTATTTGCCTTGGGATCTGATTATTTTCAAGATGGCATAAAGCTTGGCAACATGATTGCTGATCATTTAAGTGGAATAAAAGTAACACCTAATATACAATCAGCAGGTGCTAAAACATTAAAATTTAATGATAAAATAGCAGCGGAACTCAATATTGTAATACCACGAAAGGAACAATCATGAATGTACTGCAACTTTTAGGAACTATTGAAATAGGATTAATATACGCCCTAGTTGCAATCGGGGTTTATATAACCTTCAGGGTAATAGACTTTCCTGATCTAACTGTTGATGGTAGTTTTACATCTGGTGCAGCAGTAGCAACTGTGATGATAGCCTCTGGCTATAACCCGTGGATTGCTACTATAGTTGCAATCATAACTGGTAGTTTTGCAGGGATGGTAACCGGCTATCTTAATGTTAAATGGGATATTCTTGGCTTGTTAGCTGGAATTTTAACCATGACCGCTCTTTATTCTATTAACCTGAGAATCATGCAGCGTCCAAATATTGCCATTATGGATGAACCAACTATCTTTATAAATGATAATATTATTTCCCTTACGTTGGTTATTGTGATCATTACCGCCCTGTTGCTAACTCGATTTTTTTCTTCTGAATATGGACTCGCAATTCGTAGCATTGGAATAAATCCAAAGGTCAGCAAATCATATGGAATTAAAGTTGGAAAAATGAAAATCATAGCATTGATGTTTAGTAATGCTTTTGTAGCGCTTGCAGGTGCTTTATTTGCACAGTCACAGGGGTTTGCTGATATCTCCATGGGAAATGGTACAATCATTATAGGTTTAGCATCAGTGATCATTGGTGAAACAATTTTTTTAAATCCAAAAAAAATCTTTCTGGCATTAATTGCCTGTGTTATCGGATCTATCCTATACCGCATCGCCATTGCTTTTGCACTAAATGCACATGGCATAGGATTAGAGGTATATGATCTTAATTTAATTACTGCAATCATTGTTGCATTTACTATGATCTTACCAAAATTAAAAAAGAATTGGGGTGCAAAATGATCGAACTAAAAAATATAAATGTAATATTTAATAAAAGCACTAACCTTGAAAACAAGGTATTGAAAAACATAAATTTAAAAGTTAATGAAGGCGAATTTGTTACTATTATAGGCGGTAATGGCGCCGGTAAATCTACCTTAATGAATGTGTTATCAGGGGACATTTCCCCTAACAAAGGACAAATTTTAATTGATCAAAAAAATGTTACCAAACTTTCCGTCGAGGAAAGATCTGGAATGGTCGCAAGAATCTTTCAAGACCCAATGATCGGTACTTTCTCTGGTTTAAGTATAGAAGAAAACATGAGTATAGCATATAAACGCGGTGAGACCAGAGGATTGCAACATAGCTTAAATAGCCAGCTTCGCGAGAATTTTCGTGAAGCCTTAAGTGAACTTAATATGGGATTAGAAAATAGGCTTAAAGATGAAGTTTCAAGTCTATCAGGTGGTCAGCGTCAAGCACTAAGTTTAATAATGGCTACCTTGCAGGATTCAAAAATATTACTTCTTGATGAACACACAGCAGCACTTGATCCCAAAATTGCTAAAGTCATTATGAGTATTACGGAAAAAATAGTCAGGAAACATAATCTAACTGCTTTAATGATTACACATAGCATGACGCAAGCATTAGAATATGGCGATCGCACTATTATGATGTATCACGGTGAAATTGTACGTGACATGCATGGCAAAAAGCGTGACGCATTGTCTCCTGAAGACTTAATCAAATATTTTGATCTGTAATTTTATTAGAAGTCTTCCGCTAAAGTATGACCAAAAGTTTCTGCAAGGCCTACTCTACACCCTATTTGTTAGGTAAATGCCATCGTAACTTCAGCATCCGAACCTTTATCCCTATTTAATTCTGATCTTGCACCTACTGCTGACTCACCACCACCATCGCAGGTTTAAGTAAGCGGCTATTTAATAGATAACCAGCTTGCACAACATTAAGAATGCTCTCATTTGGATAATCAGCGCTTGGTTGTTGAGAAAGAGCTTGGTGAAAATTGTGATCAAATTTATCACCAATTTGTGGAAAGATTCTTTTAACACCATGTTTCTCAAGAACAGTTAAAAATTCCTTACGAGTAATATCTATACCTTCATAAATTTTTCTAACTGCTTCATTCTTCAATAACTCATCGTTAAGATGTTCAGTTGAACGATATAAATTTTCAAGAACATTGATCAAACTTTCTGCAAAATTACCAACTGCATATTTCTGCGCATCTGCCACTTCTTTTATTGCCCGCTTGCGAACATTTTCTGAATCAGCTAGAGAAAGTAAAATTTGATTTTTAAGTTCCTGCACTTGTTCTTCAAGAACCAAAATCTGCTGAGCTGATTTATCCTCAACTTCAATCTCTTGTTCTATCTTCTCAATATTCTCGTCAATATTTTCGATTTCTACTTCTTGTTGGGTGTTTTTTTTATCCATATTTAAAACCTAAAAATTAAAAACTAGTGCTTTTATTTAAATGATATATATATTTAGGTATGATTTATAACTTTTTCAAGTGTTTTATTATAAGAGATTGATTTTATGAGAAGTTCCGGACGCAGAAATAATGAATTAAGAACAGTTTCAATCGATGTTGGTGTAAATGCTTACGCAGAAGGATCGTGTTTTGTAAAGTTTGGTAATACCCAGGTACTGTGCACAGCAACTGTTGATGAAACATTGCCGCCATTTTTAAGAGGTAAAGGCAAGGGATGGGTTACAGCTGAATACGGAATGCTACCACGCTCTACACATAATCGCTCTAAAAGAGAAGCAGCAAATGGTAAACAAGGTGGTAGAACCCACGAGATTCAAAGATTAATTGGCAGATCTCTTCGCGCCTCTCTTGATCTAGAAAGCATTGGTGAAAGACAAATCATCATTGATTG
The DNA here is from genome assembly GCA_945877755.1 of Rickettsia typhi. Lineage (GTDB taxonomy): Bacteria > Pseudomonadota > Alphaproteobacteria > Rickettsiales > JABSSG01 > JAGVLN01. The sequence goes on from CAMCSP010000046.1 coordinate 4,935, forward strand.
CGATGTTATCCAAGCCGATGGTGGAACGAGAACAGCTTCTATAACAGGTGGTTACGTAGCATTGTATATGGCAATTAAGAAATTAGTTCATAATGGGTTAATTCATAAAAACCCAATAATTAATCAAATGGCAGCAATATCATGCGGTATAGTTGATGGTACACCTATGCTAGATCTAGATTATATAGAAGATAGCGGTGCTGAAATAGATGCAAATTTTGTTATGGACTCTGCTGGTAATTTAATTGAAGTTCAAGCGTCAGGAGAAGAACGCACATTTACAGTGCCTCAATTAGATGAACTGATAAAACTTGCGCAACTTGGCACAGAAGAACTATTTGAAATTCAAAAAAAGGCTCTACGAATTAAGTGAATAAACTTGCAATATATATACATTGGCCATTTTGCAAATCAAAATGCCCATATTGTGATTTCAATAGCCATGTACAAGAATCAATAGATAATCAGTCTTGGCTAAACTCCTACCTCAAGCAAATTGAGAGCTTCGCTCCATTAATCAAAGATAAGACTATTACCTCTATATTCTTTGGGGGTGGCACACCATCATTGATGCCAGCAATAACTGTTAATAAAATTATCGATAAGTTGTTTTCATTATCAAAAACAAATAATAACATAGAAGTAACTTTAGAAGCTAATCCCACTTCTATTGAAAGTCAGAAATTTGTTGATTTTAAAACGGCAGGTATCAACCGGGTATCGATTGGCATTCAATCTTTCAATGAACTGGATTTAAAATTCTTGGGGCGCGAACATTCAAAACAAGAAGCGATAGAAGCATTAAAAATTGCTAATTTCATCTTCGATAATTATTCTTTTGACCTAATCTATGCCTTACCAAATCAAACAATCGAAACATGGGAACAAGAATTAAAAGAAGCAATGCAATATTCTAAACACCACCTCTCCTTGTATCAATTAACTATTGAGAAAGGTACACCCTTTTATTTACAACATAAAAACAAAAAATTCATTTTACCAAATTCTGATCAAGCAGCAGAGCTTTACTCATTTACTGATGATTTTATGATTGAACAAAACTTACAGCCATATGAAATATCAAATTATGCTCACCCTGGTTTTGAATCTCAACATAATTTAGCATATTGGCACTATAATCAATATCTAGGCATTGGCCCTGGAGCGCATAGCAGAATTATGATAGATAATAAGCTTTGCGCGGTCGTTATGCATCACAGTCCAAAAAAATGGTTGGATAGCGTAACGGCAAATATTATGCCTATTCAGCAAAAAACTAGACTAACGAAAAGAGATATATTATTAGAATATTTAATTATGAGACTAAGAATTAAAGAAGGTATCCAGTTAGCAAAGCTTGAACAATTACTACACCAACCAGCTGACCAATTATTAAATATAAAAAATATTCACCATCTATGTGATTTGAATTATATTACATTTGAAAATGGTAACCTTGCAGTTACCACTCAAGGAAAGTTACTTTTAAATAAAATTGTTGAGCAGATAATTAATTAAAATGATCAACGTTAAAGAATTGATTATTCATGATATAGAACTTAATGGCCCAATGCCATTAAAAAAATTTTTACAGCTTGTCTTAACCAATAAACAACATGGATATTATGCTAATGTCAAAGAAATAGGCAAGAAAGGAGATTTCATTACCTCACCAGAAATCAGCCAATTATTTGGTGATATAATCGCAATTTGGTGTGTTAATTTATGGCAAATTCTTGGGTCTCCTAACAATTTTGCGCTGGTAGAACTAGGGCCTGGGAATGGAACATTAGCAGCTGATATTATAAGAGCAACTAAAAGAATTCCTGGGTTTCATCATGCTATTTCAATGCATTTTATTGAACTAGATAATATTTTGCGCCAAAGACAAAAGTCCACTCTTGAACTGTTTAGTATAAAAAAATATTGGCATGATGACATTTGTAAATTACCAAAATTACCAACCATTTTTATTGCTAATGAATTTTTTGATGCTTTACCAATAACTCAATATATAAGGCGTAAAGACCAATGGTATGGAATTAGCCTTGATATTGATCAAAAAAGTAAAGGATTAATTTTTACAGAAATGCCTATTGATAGAAAAATCCAAAATATTTTAGCACAAAAATATTCCCATGTGCCACAAGATGGAATAATCGAATTTTGTGAAGATAGCGGGGTGATAACAAAGCAAATAGCCGACCACATCAAAAAATTTGGGGGTGGCGGACTATTCATCGATTATGGTTATATTGATAATGTTGATAGATTATTTAGTTCCAGTTTACAGGCAGTGAAAGATCACAAATATTGTGTGGCTCTTGATAATCTTAACACTGCCGATCTCTCTGCTCATGTTAACTTCACTTCATTAAAAGAAGCTGCAGAACTACATGGCACAAAAGTTCATGGGCCAATAACGCAACGGGAATTCTTGCTTAATATGCAAATTGCTGCTCGCAGAGATGCTCTTCTCAAAACCGCTACAAATAGCCAACAAGAAGATATACTCAGTGGATACCACCGCCTAGTGAATGAAAAAGATATGGGATTGTTATTCAAAGCAATTGCAATCACCAGGCCAGAAATAACCCAGTTTATTGGATTTAAAGAAAATTAATTTGTTGACTACTTGCTTATTACAAGTATATTTTATACACGAAACTAATAGCGCCCATTTAACTATATTGCATGCGCTTTATAAATTGCTAAAAAGGAAAACATATGAATATCCACATTTATTTTATTTCTTTTATAGCACTTAATTAATGGGTTTTATTATGCAAGCGTAGAGTTTCTCTAAGCTGTGAAAATGCTTTGTGTTGCCTAAATTAGATAACACAAAGATTCATATAATTTTAATAAGGAACAAATAATGACTGATAATTTTCAATTATACACTTCTGAATCAGTTTCAGAAGGGCATCCTGATAAAATTGCTGATCAAGTTTCTGATGCTATTCTTGATGCAATAATGGCTCAAGATAAAAATTGTCGCGTAGCATGCGAAACTTTTGTTAAAACTGGTATGGTACTAGTAGGAGGAGAAATTACTACTACAGCATGGGTAGATATAGATAAAATAGTGCGTGAGGTAGTCAGAGAAATAGGATACATAAATTCAGATATGGGATTTGATGCAGATTCCTGTGCTGTAATTAGTGCAATAGGAAAACAATCTCCAGATATTGAACAAGGCGTTAATAAAGCTAATAAATATGACACCGGTGCTGGAGATCAAGGGTTAGTATTTGGTTATGCTAGTAATGAAACCTTAACATTGATGCCATCCCCAATTACCTATGCTCATAATTTAGTTAGGAAACAAGCTTTACTTAGAAAAAATGGAACATTGCCATGGTTACGTCCAGATGCAAAATCACAAGTTACTTTTAAGTATCTAGAAGGAAAACCTGTAAGTATAGAAACAGTAGTTTTGTCAACTCAACATGAGCCAAACATAAGTCAAAGTGAACTAGTTGAGGCTGTTATTGAAGAGATTATAAAACCAGTATTACCTAATGAATTATTAGATAAGAACATTAAATATTTAGTTAATCCAACGGGCAGATTTGTTATAGGGGGCCCTTTAGGAGATTGCGGATTAACTGGACGTAAAATTATTGTTGACTCATATGGGGGAATGGTAAGACACGGAGGTGGATGTTTTTCAGGTAAAGATCCCACTAAAATAGATCGTTCTGCTGCCTATGCGGCCCGTTATGTAGCAAAAAACATAGTAGCAGCTGGCTTAGCAGATAAATGTGAAATTCATATTGCTTATGCCATTGGAACAGCCGAACCTATATCTTTAAATATAGAAACATATGGTACCGGTAAAATCCCTAATAAATTTTTGTTAGAATTAGTAAGACAAATTTTTGATTTGCGACCTTACGGGATAATTAAAATGCTCTCGTTAGATAGCCCCATATATAAACAAACAGCAGCTTATGGCCATTTTGGCAGAGAAGACATAGATTTATCTTGGGAAAAAACGGACAAAGCTGATTCTTTACGTATGCTAAGTAATATTTAAGTAGCAATGAAAATGGCAAATTTATTGTCAGCAAACCTCATACGTAAAAATATAACTCTAGGAATTTTTTGGTTTCTAATTAGTCTTATTATAAGCGTCTCAAATGACTCCATTACTAAGCACCTAAGTAGTAATTTAGAAAATTATCAAATTGTTTTTTGTCGATTCTTTATGAGTACAATACTACTACTGCCCTTTATGCTTGGAAGTGGTTTAAAATCATTTAAAATAACCTGGCTATGCAGTTGACTCCACTAGCTACTACATGTAGTATTGGTTATTATGAATATTAAACCGTCAAATTTGATTGAATTAATGGATATGTTTCCAACTGAAGAGTCGTGTTTAGAATATTTGAGTCTGGTACGTTGGCC
>CAMCSP010000047.1 GCA_945877755.1 Rickettsia typhi
TACTTTTAGATTCAATCGAAGAAAATCTCGTTCAAGGGGAAAACTTTTTTATCAGTTAATACAACAAGCGCTGACAATTGATCCAGTACCAGCTAAATCACTATATACTACATGTAGTAGCTAGTGGAGTAAACTGCATAGCCAGGTTATAGATTTTGAAAAATCATAATTATCTATGTAAAAATTTATATTTGCTACCATATTAGTATTTGATAATTCTTTATTTTGTGCATTACGAACAATCCTATTAAACTTAACAACAGCATTACTAGTGCTAACTTGCACAGCTGTATCTATGATAGTTACTTCAACCGTTTTTGTGTCTTGATATAACACTAACGGACTATTAGGGTTAGAAATAACAAGGTTTTGATAATAATTATCAAATAATTGCTTAGAAGAGCTACGAAAGATAAAATTATAATTGTAAGTTAAATTACTATAATTATATTCTTCCATTGCTTTTACATATCTACCACACAAATATTCAGTTACTACTTGTTTTGTTGTTTTTTCAGGGTTTTCAATATTCTTAATAACCGGATAATAATCTAAAGTGCTTGGCAAAAATGCCAATGTATCTACCTTAGTTACTATTGGAAACACTGAATATACATTGTAACTCACAACTAACAAAGTTCCAAGAAAAATTGCCATCATCGTAAAAACGATAGATGTTTCAGACAGAGGCTGTAGGTAAACCCTATTATACCAATGTCTAGCTTCGACAAAGTATTTGCCACTTTCTATGTCTTCAGCGATCAGTTTAGCTGCAGCTTCCATTGTGTCTCAATAAATCAAGAATAACAAATCACATTCCTAATTGTACTATCCTTTTAGACGAAGTAAAGGCCATTATTTGCTTTTTACCATGTCTTCTAGTTTTACCCACTCATTATATTGGGTATCGGTGACCAAGCCCAGGGTTATAGCTGCTTGTTTTAGGGTTGTGTTTTCAATATGTGCTTTTTTTGCAATTTTAGCTGCATTGTCATAACCAATATGCGGATTTAAAGCTGTGACTAACATTAATGATTGCTCACATAATTCATTTATTTTATCTATATTTGGTCTAATACCACTTAAGCATTTATCTACAAAACTTAAGGAACCATCTGCAATCAGATCAATGGATTGTAATAGGTTATAAATCATCAAGGGTTTAAAAACATTCAGTTCTAAATGTCCATTTGATCCCGCGATAGTTATTGCGGTGTTATTACCCATCACTTGAACGCATAGCATTGTTAACGCTTCACATTGAGTAGGATTAACTTTTCCTGGCATTATTGATGAACCAGGTTCATTTTCTGGTAAAGAGAGCTCTCCTAAACCGCTTCTTGGGCCAGACCCCATAAGCCTGATGTCATTGGCGATTTTCATTAAACTAGTTGCAAGAACATTCATTGACCCAGAAACCTCTACCATAGTGTCATTGGAAGCTAAAGCCTCAAATTTGTTAGGAGCGGTTTCAAATTGAATCCCTGTGTAATGAGAAACTTGTTTAGCAAATTCTTCGGCGAATCCTTTAAAACTATTAATTCCAGTTCCAACTGCTGTTCCACCTTGGGCCAAATAAGACAATCTTTTTAGGCATGATTTAACACGCTCTATGCCAAACTCAATTTGTGTTGCATAACCCGAGAATTCTTGTCCAAGAGTTATTGGTGTAGCATCTTGCATGTGGGTGCGTCCGATTTTAATGATGTCTTTAAATTCTTTAGCTTTTTTATCAATCGCATTGTGCAAGTAACTTAAAGTTGGCAAAAGTTTTTTCTCTATGTTCAGCATTGTTGCGATATGCATCGCTGTTGGAAAACAATCGTTTGAAGATTGGCTCATATTTACATGGTCATTTGGGTGGATTGGATCTTTTGAGCCTAATTTTCCTCCCAATTTTTCAATTGCAAGGTTTGATATCACCTCATTTACATTCATGTTGGTTTGAGTCCCTGAGCCTGTTTGCCATACTGCAAGAGGAAATTGATCGTCATATTTTCCAGCAATGATTTGATCTGCTGCATCAACTATGGCATCGCCTTTAACTTTATCTAGTTGTCCTAATTTTACATTAACTATAGCAGCGCATCGCTTAACAATTGCCAAAGCTCTAACTAAAGTAATGGGCATTTTTTCAATGCCAATTTTAAAGTTTTCTAATGACCTTTGTGTTTGTGCCCCCCAATAACAATTATCTTGAACTTTAATCTCTCCAAAAGAGTCTTTTTCGGTTCTGTATTTTGTCATAAGCTCCTCATTCAGTTTAACGTAATTCGGCTCCAAATTTTTGCTTCACTAGATCTACTATTTTTGTAGACATTCCATTAATTTCATTGGCATCTAGGTTATGAGATGCTTGTAACTTCACTGAAAACGCCACTGATTTTTTGCCAGATGAAGTTAACTTATCGTCTTGATAAACATCAAATACACTTACTTCTTGGATTAAATCATCAGCATTTTTTATAGCATTGCTGACTTCTCCAACCATGGTATCTAAATTCAATAAAAATGCAAAATCTCTTTGTGCTGGTTGAAAATCAGAGATTGGATCACTAATAACTTTTTTACCATTAGTTAGATTTTCTACTAAACATTCAAAAGCAACAATTTCTCTTGGTAGATCAAATTTTGCTATAATTTGTGGATGAATTTCTCCAAAAAAGCCTAATCTCCTTCCTTTGAGTTTTATACAAGCAGAACGAACTGGGTGATAATAGCCAGGTAAATCGTTAGTATCTAACTCACAATTATCAACATTGATACCAAAGACAGAGATGATTCTATAAAGATCGCTTTTGGTATCAAATATATCTACGCTTCTTGAGTCTTTATGCCAATTTTTTTGGACATTACAACCAAACCTTACCCCAGCAATAACTTTATTCTGTTGATATTGATTATTTTCCCACGTAAATACTGGCCCAGTTTCAAAAAATGCTAAATTTTGTAAAGAACGATTATGGTTTCTTTGCACTAGCTCTATTAGGTTTGGTAATATTGAACCACGCATAATGTCTAAATCCATGCTAATTGGATTGGAAATCCTAAGTTGTTCAGTAATTGGTGCGAATAATTCTGCGTTTCTGGAGGACATGAATGACCAAGTTACTACTTCGCTTAATCCATTTGCAATTAAAACTCGTCTAGTTTGACTTAGCAATTGTTGTTGTTTTGTAAGAACCGGCTGAACTAAAGTGCTTGCTGGTAATTTTAGTGCAGGAATTGTATCATAACCACGTACACGCAATACTTCTTCTACTAGGTCCTCAGGAATATTTATATCATTACGCCAAGATGGCACTATGCACTCCAAGCTATTACTTTTGTTATGACAAATGAAACCCAATTTTTCCAAAATATTTTTTGCCTCATTAAGTGCAATTGATAATCCGGATAATGCCTCTAGTATGGTTAAATCAAAAGTAATTTTTTTAGGTTCGTGGTCAATAGAGCCAGCTATAACATATTCACTGCAACTACCTCCACATATTTCTAAAATTAGGTTGCTTGCTATTTCAGCACCGATCAAAACAAATTGTTTATCCATACCGCGCTCAAATCTCTGTCTGGCGTCGCTATCAATCATGTGCTTTCTGCCTGTTGCAGTGATTGTTGCTGGGTCAAATAGGGCGGATTCAAGAAATACTTCAGTGGTTGGTAAATAACATCCTGAAGTTTTACCTCCCATAATACCAGCTAAGGCCAAAACATTTTTATCATCGGCTATAACAATATCATCATTTGTTAAGTTATATGTTTTGTCATTTAAAGCTTCTAACTGCTCGTCTTTACTTGCTTTTCTTGCTATTAAGCTGCCATGGATTTTTTGTGCATCAAAAACATGTAAAGGCCTACCAAAACTATAGCAAATATAATTGGTGATATCTACTAACGCTGAAATTGAATCTTCACCTATAGCTCTGAACAAATCTTTTAGCCATTTTGGGCTTTCACAATTTTTTACACCAGAAAAATATCTACCAACAAAAGCTGTGCAGATCTTTGTATCTTCTATTTTTACTTTTATTGGGTTTGGTATTAACTTTGTATGTTTAATTGAGTCTGGTAATGGATTTAGATTACCTAACCCAGCGGCTGCAAGCTCTCTGGCAATTCCATAAACTCCAAAGCAATCACCGCGATTTGGGGTGATTGAAACTTCTATGACTTGGTCGGTTAATTCTGGGCGTGCGGTTAGAAATTTTTCACCTATTTTAGCTTCACAAGAAAGCTCGATGATGCCGTCTTCAAGTTTTCCTAGTCCTAATTCTTCTGATGAACAAAGCATTCCTGCACTGTCTGCACCTCTTATTTTAGTTTGTTTTATGACCGTCCCATCAGGCAAAATGGTTCCTACTTCTGCTAGAACAACTTTGATTCCAGCGCGGGCGTTTGATGCTCCGCAAACTATATTTAGGATTTGTTTACCATTATTTACTTTGCAAATCTTTAAGCGATCAGCATTTGGATGTTGTTCAGCTTCTAAAATTTCAGCAATAATGAATGCTTCTAAAGCTTTGCTATGATCGGTGATAGATTCAACTTCTAAACCAAGCGAGGTAAGAGCTTCACTGATTTGATTCAATGACGCCTTAGTATCCAAAAACTTCTTAAGCCACGACAGGGTGAATTTCATTATTTGGCTCCTCCTATCACTGTTGGAGTTTCGTAGAAGTTGAAACCATATTTCTTTAACCAGCGTAGATCACCTTCAAAGAAAGTACGTAAATCAGAGATGCCATATTTAAGCATAGCTACTCTTTCAACGCCCATACCAAATGCAAATCCCTGATATTCGTTTGGATCAATGCCAACATTTGCTAAAACATTTGGATGAACCATGCCACAGCCAAGAATTTCTAACCAACTATCTCCATTACCGATTTTAATGGTGTCACCTACTAAACTATAGCCAATATCAACTTCTGCTGATGGTTCTGTAAATGGGAAAAAGCTTGGTCTGAAACGGACTTTTATGTCTTGAGTTTCAAAAAATAATTGTAAGAATTCTTCTAAACAGCCTTTCAAATGCCCCATGTTGATTTTTTTATCTATACAAACGCCCTCTATTTGATGAAACATTGGCGTGTGTGTCATATCTGAATCACAACGATAAACTCGTCCTGGAACTATGAATCTAAAAGGTGGCTTCTCGGTTGACATTTTTCTGATTTGAACAGTTGATGTGTGAGTTCTAAGCAATTGACCATTAATTGGCATGTAGAAAGTATCATGCATCTGTCTTGCAGGATGATTTTCGGGAATATTGAGCGCAGAGAAATTATTAAAGTCATTATCAATATCAGGACCTTCAGCAACTGCAAAACCCATTGAACCAAAGATATTGATTATTTCATCAATAGCTTGTGAGATCGGATGAGCTGTTCCATCTATTTGTTCTCGTATGGGGAGTGACACATCTAATTTATCTAATTTCAGTTTTTCTTGAAGTAGTTTTGATTCAAGCAAAGCTTTGTGGCTTTCAAGTTTTTCAGTAAGACTGACTTTACAACTATTGATAATATTGCCAAATTCTTTTTTTTCTTCTGGAGGAAGGATGCCTAATTTCTTAAATTCTTCAGTAAGTATTCCAGACTTACCAAGATATTCAATACGTTTTTCTTCAAGATTTTCGAGGGTAGTGATGTGGTCTATTGTCTTAATTAGCTTTGATATAACCTGCTTAATATCTGCCATAAAGCACGCTCTATTACAAAGTTTAGCTTACGCTGTTTTTTTTGATAATACTTCCTTAACTTTTGATACTACATCTGCAAATAGCTCTGGTGCTCTAACAGCCATATCAGCAAGAACTTTACGATCTAAAGAGATGTTAGCTTTGTTCAAGCCGTCGATGAATTGGGAATAAACTAGGCCATAATTACGAACAGCTGCATTGATTCTTTGAATCCATAATGCTCTGAACTCTCGTTTTTTAGTACGACGGTCACGATAAGCATATTGTAACGCTTTTTCAACTTTTTCAATCGCTACTGTAAAGCAAGTTTTTGCCCTTCCTCTATAGCCTTTGGCCATTTTGAGAATTTTTTTATGACGAGCTTTTGTTACTTTACCACTTTTTACACGTGCCATTATTGATACCTTTTAATAGAACTTAAATATTATGCGTATGGTAGAAATTGTTTTACAATCTTAGCATCTGCTGGACATAGAATAGTTGTGCCACGTTGCTCTCTGATTTGTCTTCTGCTTCTTTTTACCATGCCATGACGTTTACCTGCTTGAGTTCCTCTCACGAGGCCTGTAGCAGTCAACGAAAATCTCTTTTTTGCTCCTGATTTAGTCTTTAATTTTGGCATTTTTTACCTTTATTAATTTCTGATTTTGCTCCAGGCAACAGGCATGCCTTGTTGATCGAAAGCCATTTGTCCATTTTCAAGCTGCACAGCCATATATTTTCTTTTTGCGCTAATAAACTTTACCGGCTTAACCTTCTGGCCATTATAAATAATAACTTTAGCCGATTCCCTTTCAACAGGGTTATTCTTACTTGCGGTCTTAGCTTTACCCATTACTCAATCTCTTGCTTTTAACTTAAAATACGTTTATTTAGAGTAGTGAATCTAGCATCTAATTGCAGATAGTCAAGGAAAAATTTATAACGATCAGGTAAATATGAAGACCTATATTATTTGTTTGCTGAGTAGTTTGATAGGAGATATGAGTAATGCGCGTGGAGTTGCAAGGTCTACAGCTGATCTTTATGCCCCTGAAGCAGTAATTGTCCATGAAATTAAAGCTGAAGAAGTTGATAAAGCTGATGCTCTCATTAGAACTTTTAACGATGCTGATAAGGTAATAGTTATAAGCGCTGGAATGGATGGTTTGGATGCTGCTCTGGATTTAAAAAGCTCTTTTGAGGACAGGATTTACGTTTCTTGGAGCGGTCATCAATTTCCTGAAGGTCGTGATGCATTACCAATTGATCGAGTTAATCTACCAAGAGGAGCTGCCCCGTATGCTTTAAAGAGTTCTGATCGTCTAACAGAAACTACTGGTGTGCCTCATAATTTAACTAAAGCTGGTCTAGAGGTTTCACGCAGGGAGTGGTCTAATAGAATACCAGCCACTGATAAAAAGAAATTGGTGTTAATTCTTGGCGGGGATGCACCACTTTCAGATGGAAAGACCCAAAAATTTTACACAACAAAGGAAGCCGAAGAATTGGCTGATTATATAGCAACTCTAGCTAAGACAGATGATTATTATGTGTATGTTACTAACGGCCCGAGAACTGGTAAATTTAACAATGCCACAATGAATGAAGACAAAACTGTACATAGGGGTGATGCTGATCTTTCCGAGCCAACTGATCCTGTAAGTGTGGCTTTTGTTAATCGTTTAAGATCTATGAATTTTAAGGATTTTTATTTTGCTGATTTTAGATATGGAACGCCTTCTATTAGTGCTTATAAACCTTTTTTGGGTTTGTTAGGCTCATCAGACCTTTTGATTTTGCCAGGGGAATCAGTATCAATGTTTTCTGAAACAGTTGATCTTATTCACAATAGAATTGGTTACATAACTGGCTCTATGAACGATGGCCATCATGAGAATATGGAAAGATTCAAAAATGAAAGTCCCATTGCTATTTTGTCTCTTCCGACAGCAACTGGAGAATCTAAACTAGAGATGAGCTCTTTAATTGGTGGTGTAGAAGCGCCAGAACCTGCAGCGATGACTGTTGCTAAGGCAATAAAAGCTGATTTAGCAAGAACTCAAACTACGGGATTGCAAAGATAATTCATACGCTGTATTATCACTTTTCAAAATTATGCACCCTTAGCTCAGCTGGATAGAGCATTTGACTACGAATCAAAAGGTCGGGCGTTCGAATCGCTCAGGGTGCACCAGTCTAAGCCTAAGTTATAACAATTATATAGAAATGGACTTTATTTCTAGCTCGCAAATTAGGTCACAATAGCAATATTTTTTGCTCTCTAGATATAATATATTCGATAGACAAGCTCTAGAGTTTTTATATTTTATTTTCCTAATAAACTCATGTAGTGAAATATTATAAAGTAACTTTTATTGCAAAAATTTAAATTAGGTATTAGAGTGAGTAAATGAAAAAAACTATAAGAAGTTATAAGTTTTATCATAATTCTTCAAAAGCTTGGCAGGCTATATATCAAAGTTGCAGGAATGCCAAGAAGTCTATCTATATTGAACAATACATATTTGAAGCTGACATTGTTGGCAAAAGTTTTATAAAATTACTTAGCATAAAAGCAAAGCAAGGAGTAAAAGTAAAAGTTTTATGTGATTGGTTTGGTAGTATAAATCTATATCGTTCAAGAATACCTCAAGATTTCAAGAAAGATGGGGGTGAAATATATTTTTATAGACCAATTAGCATTTGGCAGCTACTAAGGCCTTCAACTTGGTTTCCCCGCGTTCATCATAAGTTATTCATTATTGATAATAAAGTTGCATATGTGGGTAGTATGTGCTTAGACAAATCTATGCTGGATTGGCGGGATACTGCTATAAGGCTTAATTATAACACTCTACTCATTGCGAGTTAAAGGATTTTCTATAAGAGATCATCAATCCCTTGTTTATTAACGTTTA
>CAMCSP010000048.1 GCA_945877755.1 Rickettsia typhi
ATCATGACTACCATAAACTAGTTAACCTTAATAATATGGTGGTGGTAGATGATACAAATAAAAGGTATTCTCGACTTAAGTAGTTGTAAAGCGGCGGGAAGAATAACAATAGGAAAGCCGTATGCGGGAAAACTGCACGTACGGTTTGACGAGGGGTCTCTGAGGAGATAAATTCAAATCAGCGACCTACTCTACAGTTTTTTTTGTTTTTAGCTAACGGATGTAGTGTATAAACTACTGATTTTAATTGATCATTTGAAACATGAGTATAAATTTGGGTTGTTCCAATATCTTTATGTCCTAAAAGCTCCTGGATAACTCTCAAATCTGCACCATGATTTAGCAGGTGAGTTGCAAAGGAGTGACGAATTTTATGCGGTGATAATTTACTCGGATCGATCCCGCTATCAATAGCAACTTTTTTTAGTAACTTACCAAAATATTGGCGAGTTATATGTCCTTCTTTAGCAATTTTTGAAGGAAACAACCATTTTTCATTTTTGTTATTAGTGAATTCTGATAGATTTTTCAGATATTGTTGCAGAGATGCAATAGCCTTATCATGGATCACTACTAATCTTTCTTTTTCACCTTTGCCCTTAATGATAATATAAGATTTTATATTGCTATCATCACTTTTGGTTTGAACATCAGAAATTTTCAGTGTTACTAATTCGGAAACTCGCATACCAGAAGCATATAATATCTCAAGTAAAGCGGTTAGCCTTAGTCCTTCTGGTGAAGAATTTTGATAGCAGGTTTCAATTAAGTTATTTACTTCTTGTTCGTTTAAAACGCCAGGCAAAGTTTTACTGGTCTTGGGTAGATCAATATTTAATGATGGGTTGTCAGTTATAATATTTTCAGCAAATAAAAATTGAAAAAATTGTCTTAGGGCTGAAATTCTACGGGCTATAGTTTTAGTATCAAATTTCTGTTGAGATAAATAAATGACATATCTTCTGATATCGTTAGTTTTGACGTCAAGAATAGTTTTCTGGGATTTTTGGCAAAATATTAGGAAATCATTAAGGTCGTTTTTATAAGAAATGCTGGTATTACTTGCGGCATTTCTTTCAACGGTCATCATTTCCATAAAAGACTCTATATATGATGAATCTTTGACCATATTATTTTATTTCTGGGTAGCGTGGATGTGTCTGATAATGGGCAATATGCTCAGCCAAATTTGGATTGTCCGGATCTGCTTCTATTGTTGAACAATAAATACCCTTTTCAAAACCGCCTTTAATAGCATATTTTTCTTGTCGAGCTTTTTCAATTTGTTCTGTAGTTATTCCTATGGTGGTAGCTAAGGCACTTATTACTTCAAGCACATCAGCAAGTTCTTCACAGAATTCTTCCGTTGTGTTTGCTTCATTCATTACTTCACCAGCTTCTTCAACAAGTTTTTCTTTCAGTCTCCCTACTTTTTCTTGATGATCCATCACTCGATCGTGGACGATTATACCCAAGCCTCTCATTATATCGGCCGCTTTATCTCGAATTAGTTTGTCAAATTTGAAACGGCGTAATGTCATAACTTTACTTTTTATTGGAGGCCGGGGCCGGAATCGAACCGGCGTATAGAGGATTTGCAGTCCGCTGCATTACCACTTTGCTACCCGGCCAACTAGGCATTATTATTAACTTGATCTTTGGAATTTTTCAAGAATTATCTTAATTTTAATCATTTCTAAAACAAAAAACATTGGTATAAATAATTTACAAGTGATGTCTTAGCTGATACTATCACCAAAGTTAAGTATTTTAAGAGTTTATAATATATTATGAAAAAAATCCTGGTAAAAACTCTGTTTATTATGTTGGTTGCTATTGGTAACGCTATGGCTCAAACTTTAGAGGAGTCTTTAGCGATTGCTTACGAAAACAACAATATGCTAAAATCAAAAAGAGAAGAGCTTAAGGCAGTTGATGAAAATATCATGGCTGCGTTTTCCAATTTTTTACCTGTTCTTGAAGTTGGAAGGAGTATTAAAAATCAAGAAATAAAAGGTTATCAAGCTACTACGCTTAGTAGGCCCACTACTGAAAAATCGACTCTTGGAACAAATTCCTTGCAGTTAAAACAGAATCTGTTTAATAGCGGTGGTGATATGGCTGGTCTTATGAAGGCAAAGCGTCAAATAGAACAACAACGTGCTGTTTTGATTCATTATGAGCAAGAAGTATTATTGAATGTTATTAAGGTTTATTTAGGTGTGGCCCAGGCGCAAATGCAGCTTGATATATATGAGAAAAAAGTTGCTACACTTAAAAAATATCTAGAAGCAGAAGAAGCTAGATATAAAGCTGGTGAGAAAACTAAAACTGATGTGGCTCAAGCTAGATCTTATTTTTCTAATGCGGTTGCTGCGAGAATTAAAGCTTTAGGAGAGTTGAATTCTGCTAAGTCTAATTTTATTGCAATAGTTACTGTTGAGCCTCAAAACATAACCTTACCTAAAGACAATGTTTTAATTCCTCAAAATGTTGATGAGGCTGTAGCAATAGCGTCTAAGAAAAACCCTTCTTTACTTGCATCTGAGTATAAATATAAGGCTGCTGATCAGAATATTCATGTACAAAGAGCGGCTTTGTTACCATCGGCCACTTTGGGTTATTCATGGCAGGATAACAGTCACAGCAGTCCTTTGACGAGCGGAACTTCTTCTAATGCTACGGTCCTTACTGTTGATATTCCCCTTTTTGCAAGTAGTAAGTGGTCAGGGCTAAGAGCTGCAAAAAGAACTGCTCAACAATCTAAATATGAGTTGTTAAACAATAAGCAATCAGTGGTAGATCAAGCTATAGTGGCATGGCAAAGTTATGAAACTAGCAGAGCAGCTATTTATGCTCAAGAGGATGCAGTAGAATCTGCTTTGGTCGCATATAATGGCATGAAAGAAGAGGAAAAAGCTGGCACTCGCTCTACAGTTGATGTGATTGTTGCTCAGAATAACTATTTTGATACAGATATAAATTTGGTCACAGCTAAAACAAATGATATACAAAATCGTTATGTTTTAAAGTCTGCTATTGGTGAATTAACTGCTCAAGGTCTTAATTTAAAAGTTCCTTTATACGATCCTCTAAAGAATTACAATAAGATCAGATGGGAATTAATAGGTTCTTACTAATAGCTTAAGTATGTCAAATAATAGAATACAAACTCAGTCTATAGACGATATTCTAGATAATATTCGTAGCGCAATTAATAAGCCAGTGTCTAAACAATTAGTTTCTGACAATTACGGGGGCTATGATTTATTGGAATTAACTGATGTTGTTCAAGATGATGGTACAATATTGCAAGTAAAAAAAGATAATAATATTTCTAATCATCAAGAAATTAAGTTGTCTAACAAAATATTATCTGATACTGTTACAAGTGAGAAGTTGCTCTCTGATGAGGTAATTGTTGAATCTTCAAAATATATTTCAGATTTTGTTGATCAGTTACTGCATGCAAAATTGTTTAACGAACAAGAGTCAACAGCACAACTGCGTAAGTTAGCTGTTGAAGTTGTTAAACCATATATGCAGGATTGGCTAAATGAGAATTTACCGCTGATTGTTAGAGAGGTTCTTGAAAAAGAAATTAAAGATTTAATTAATAAAATTAAATTAAACTAACTAAATATTAATGAGGATAATTATGAAAACTTTAGTAAAAATTGCTTTAGCTCTATTATTTGTTGCAAATTTTGCACAAGCAGATGATGCATCAAAAACAACAACAACAACGACCACAGGTGTTATCACTAATTCTACAGTGGCAAAAAAAGCTACTACACCAGACGGTACTGCTACTGCTACTGTTACTACTACTGATGAAGATACTGCAACTGATACAGCTGCAGCACAATAGTTAGTTGCAATTGATTTAATATTGGCGGAGTAAGCTTCGGATCTTATAGATTTAGAAATGAAAAAAGTACAAAATATACTCTTGGTTTTGACTTTCTTGACGCTTCTAAATCAAACTTACGTAAGAGCTGAGAATTCTCCGCCAGAATTGCCCGTTTTTCCAGACCCAATTCATTCTAATATACCATCCTCGAAAAATAGCGTAGTCATCAAAAAACCTGATGTGCATTCTGGTTTAGGTCAGGCAATTGTTGCTATGGCTGAAGACAAAGAAGATGTTCAAGAAAGGCATAACATGAATGTGCTTTTGTTAGAGTCTGTTTTATTTCATTCAAATAATATTAAAGAACCTTTAAAATATATTGGTTCAAACCAAGATACACTAAATTTATGGAATCCAAAATTATATAATATTGTCAACTCTATACCAGGCTTAGAAGAAAGTAAGAGCGGTGATATTAATAGGTTTCTTCAAACTAATTTTAAAACTGAATATTTATCAAGCGAGCTCTTTAATAAGAAAAACTCTCATTTAGCTAAGCCAATTTATATGTCAGAAGTTGTGAATTGGGCATTTGATGCTGTGGCTGTTGGGGATATTGATTCTACAAGAATTTTATTAGATAACTATGATTTCTTATTAACTATCAAAAGTGATGATGGCTATGGTTTATTATCATATTCTATTTTACATGGCCGCAATGATATCGCATATATGTTGGTATATAGAGGAGCCAATTTGAATGAAGAGAATAAATATATGGCTAATCCTATGAATATAGCCGCACGTACTAATAATATTGAGGCTATAAAATTACTTCTTGATAATGGTTGTAAAATTAATCATCAGGACGCTTTTGGCAAAACCGCTCTTGATTATGCATTGATGAACAATAATCAAGAAATGTATAATTATTTGCTAAAATCTAGTCAGTAACTCAGAATACTTACTAAGTTTAGCCTGCTATGGTCATAAAAAGGAGCAATGATGATTTTATCTTTCTCTACATTACTTACCACTCCTATAGGCAAGCCATATGGAAAGAGAGCTCCATCACCAGATGTTAAAACCAAATCTCCTACTGCAATTTTTGTACTTTTTGAAAGATAAAGTGCTGATAGATTATCATTATTACCGACTACAATTCCATGTTCTTTAGTGCGTGGAAAAAATCCAGGAATTTTTGATGAGTTATCTGTAAGTAGTAGAATTCTTGAAACTTTTGTACCAACATTTACCACTCTGCCAATAACTCCGTCGCCGTTAACTACAACTTGACCAGTTTTAATATGTTGGTTTTCGCCAGCTAAAATTACAGCGGTATTGGAATAACCACTTTCAAATTGGCTAACAATCCTGGTTGTGGCAATTTTTGTTGCTTTAGGTAAAGTTACATTATTAAGTTTACGTAACTCCTCATTTTCAAAGAGCAGTTGTTGAAATGTTAAGATGCTATCTTTGAGCCGCTGATTTTCTAATTGTAGTTCCTTATATTTTGTGTGCAGGTTAATAAATTCAGAAATGCTAGACCCAGCTACATCTATTCCATTTGTTAGCATAGAAGAAGAGCTTATTATAGACTTAGTGCTATTTAATAATGACATTTCTAATGAGTTGAGCAGCTTATTGTTATGATTGTATATAAGTAAAATTCCAGCTAAAACTAAAATAATAGCTAGCCATTGTTTGAGGATTTTCTTTAAAACAAGTAAAGCTTTCAATGTCTAAACCACAAAGTCTAATCTTGCTTAAATAACACATGCTTAAATTTCGACATATTGTCCAATACTGCTCCGCAACCAAGTGCCACGCAAGACAATGCTTCTTCTGCTATTATTACAGGTAAGTGTGTAGCTTTGCTAAGAACTGTACTTAGGTTGTGTAATAAGGCACCTCCCCCAGTCAGCACAATTCCTTTATCTGCAATATCAGAAGATAATTCAGGAGGCGTACATTCTAAGGCAATGTGTACGGCATCAATAATTTGATTAACTGGATCAGCTAAACTTTCTGCAATTTGGTATTCAGTAAGTGTTATCTCTTTTGGCAGTCCATTAAGTAGATCACGCCCTCTAATTTCCATAGTACGTCCCTTCCCATTGCTAGGAATAGATGCACTACCAATTTCTTTCTTAATTTTTTCAGCAGTTGATTCACCAATCAAGAGATTATGAGTTCGTCTGATATGGGAAATAATTGCTTCATCCATCTTATCACCGCCCACTCTCACAGAGCGTGCATAAACTATTCCACCTAGGGATAATACACCAACTTCAGTAGTACCACCGCCAATATCAACAATTAAAGATCCTGTTGGTTCAGTTACTGGCAACCCCGCACCAATGGCAGCTGCCATTGGTTCTTCGATCAAGAACACTTCCCTTGCTCCTGCACTTTCGGCAGCTTCTTGAATAGCTCTTCTTTCAACAGGAGTAGATCCTGAAGGTACACAAACTATAATTAATGGACCAGTAAAAGTACGACGATTATGTACAGTACGAATAAAGTGTTTAATCATTTCTTCTGCCCCCTTGAAGTCTGCAATAACTCCATCCTTTAGTGGTCTTATAGCCTCTATATCAGCTGGGGTTCTTCCTAACATAACCTTCGCTTCATGACCAAAAGCATATGGTTTAAAAGTACCATTAGAACGGACCATTGCAACTACCGAAGGTTCATTTAATACTACACCTCTACCTTTTACATAAACTAAGGTATTTGCAGTACCTAAATCGATTGCCATATCAGAAGATAAAAATCCGAGAAGTTTTATAAACATAATTACCCTAAAAATATAAAATACTAATAATATTACTATGCAGGGATTATATTATTTGTCATATAATAATGCAAGGTACATGATTTAATATTGCAAGGTGTGTATGGATTTCTTATCTCTTTTTTTTATTTATTGTTTAATATGGTGGGTAGTATTTTTTGTTACTTTACCAATTGGCATAAAAATTGAGGCTGATCAGGAGCCTGGTCATGCTGATAGCGCGCCCAAAGATCCGCATTTATGGAAAAAGTTCTTTGCCACCTCATTTATCACTTTAATGATTACTATCGCTATTGCCTACTCTGTAAAGCATGGTTATATTGTTGGTACATTTGATGAGTTTATAAATAAATTATGACTGTTATAACTAGATTTGCTCCTTCTCCAACGGGATATTTACATATTGGCAGTGCAAGAACTGCGCTATTTAATTATTTATATGCTAAACATAATAATGGCAAATTCTTACTAAGAATCGAAGATACTGATAAGGTTCGCTCAACCAAAGAAGCAATAGACGCAATTATTTATGGTCTTAAATGGCTTGGTTTAGAGCATGATGGCGAAATTATTTTTCAAACACAAAGAGAAGCAAGACACGCTGAAATAGCCAAGGAATTGGTTAAACGCGGCAAAGCTTATTATTGTTTTGATACGGTACAAGAATTAGAAGCTCAGCGTGAAGAAGCAAAACAACAAAATTCTCAAAAAGCTTTTAGGAGCAAATGGCGTGATCAATCACCTGATCTTTATACTGGTACAGAAAAACCTGTTATTAGGCTCAAAGTTCCAAATGAGAACAAAACGGTTATTCAAGATGTAGTGCAAGGCACGGTTGAAATTGCTAATGCCCAAATTGATGATTTAGTATTATTACGTTCAGATGAAAGTCCTACATATATGATGGCATGTGTTGTTGATGATCATGATATGCAAATTACTCATGTTATCCGTGGTGATGATCATTTGAGCAATACAGCAAAACAAATTTTGATGTATTTGGCAATGGATTGGGCAGTACCAACTTTCGCGCATATTCCATTAATTCATGGTATGGATGGGGCTAAGCTTTCAAAAAGACATGGTGCACTTGGGGTTGAGGCTTATCAAGAAATGGGATATTTACCGGAAGCGCTCAATAACTATCTATTAAGACTGGGCTGGAGTCATGGTAATGATGAATTTATTTCTAGTCAGCAAGCAATCGACTGGTTTGATATAAAAGATATAAATAAGGCGCCTTCCAGATTAGATTTTGCTAAAATGGATCATGTTAATTCCTATTATATAAAAAACTCTGATAACCAAAAATTGGTCGACTTAATTATACCTATCTTGCAGAAAAATAACGATGTGTCCGAAACGCAAATTCCATTGATAACAAAAGCGATGGATAGTTTAAAAGTTCGCGCTAAAAATATCAATGAATTAGCAATGGGCGCACTATTTTTAATTATAAATCATCCCATAACTATTGAGCCAGATGCACTAGAAATCATTCATTCTAGCGATAAAATTATGCTAGTAGAAATAATAAACCTGCTAGAAGGTTTGATGTCATGGGATAAGCAAGTTATTGAGGAATCGCTTAAGCAATATACTATCGATAAAAATATAAAACTTAACCAGCCAATGCAAGTTTTGCGCGCTTTATTAACTGGGAAAACTGTGTCGATTAGCGTTTTTGAGATTTTATCTCTTCTTCCAAAAGCAGAGGCAATATCTAGACTTTCTGTAGGGACTGTCGATCGCCAAAACATTTGACCCCCTTGAGATGAGATTTCACCACGTTATTTGACCCCACCCGTCACCAAAACATTTGACCCCTCTGGAAGCGAGTTTCACCAAAAGGAATGATCCCTCTAAAATAAGAGCTATAGTTGCTATGT
>CAMCSP010000049.1 GCA_945877755.1 Rickettsia typhi
AGTAATGATGGTTAGCTGGGTCAATATACATGGCGGCTTTATCGGTGGCTTTATTTTAATTGGTGCATACGGTCTATCAGCATTAGCAAACCAATCCTGGAAAGAAGTGATATTTCTAGCAATTACGGGGATATTATGCCTAGTTAGTGCTCTAATAAATCCTTATGGTATAGATATATACCGCGGGATCTCCAGCACAACAGCTAGCGCATTTACCGCTCATATTGATGAGTGGCGGAAATTTGCATTCGGTTCAGATTGGACAATTACGCTATATCTATTTTTATTTCTAATAACATTTAATATTAGAGAGAAATCAATCTATTTAGCTGACAGGATACTAGCAATCATTTGGCTTATTGCTGGATTCATGTACGTACGCAATATGCCTATATTTGCTTTATGCTCAGCGCCATTTATTGCGGGCAATTTATCAGCTTCTGGAATATTAAGAAAATTACCTGATATAAATACGAGCAAACTTAGAGTTTGTTCATTTATTACTGTTGTTGTGCTTATAGCTGTTATGATTACACCCCAAATATCTAGCCGTATTATAACAAAAGACATCATAGCCAATTATAGGCTGCCAATTAATTTAGTAAAATTTATAAAGGAAAAATACCCAAAGAATAATTTTCTAAACGATTATGGCTTAGGGGCTTATTTGATTTATCATACTCGAGGGGAAATTCCAGTTTTTATAGATGGCAGGGCAGGAACCGCTTATCCTGAAGAAGTATTAAATGACTATTGGCTTCTAGGATTAACTTTGCCTAATCTAAACGATTATATACTCCTCCGTCACAAGATAAACGGAGTCATTGCATATAGTTCTAAGCCAAAAAATATGATCTTTGCCAACAAAAGCGGCTGGAAGCAAGTGTTTGTTGATAATAACTTTACGGTATATGTGAAAGAATAAAGACCATTATCACTTCATATTGCTGAAATGTGGTGGAGATGAGCGGAATCGAACCGCTGACAACCTGCTTGCAAAGCAGGCGCTCTACCAACTGAGCTACATCCCCACATAGGAACCTTAATTATGTACTATATTTTTGGTAAGGTTACAAGTGGGTTTTGAAAGAAAATAATACTATGAAAATACAACTACATTTACAATAACTACCCTAATCCCAAAATTTTTAAAAATTCTTTAATGTAGTTTTGCATACTATATTTATTAATATATTCTTCTCTGCTATTTCTTAAACGATTCAAATGCTCGTCATTACGATAAGCCTTAATCACTTCTTCTGCTAAAAGGTGAGGCTTTATAACATCTGGCACTATATCATACTCAGGAGAGTTCATTGATATAACCATATCTTTGTTTGTAACTGTAGGCACCCCATAAACTATGCAATCAAGTAATGCTCCTGATAAGCTTCCCATAATATAGGTACGAAGTTGAATAGCAAAATCTGTGATTAACAAAAAGTCCTTATATCTATCTATACCATCTTCAGTTTCATAAAAACGCAGTCTGTCCTCAATACCTTGTTTTAGTGCAATACTGGTAAGATTATTTTCATTTGCTCTATAAATTTGACATTTACAAAAACATTCAGTAAATAATAGTTGATAATAAATGGCAACATTGGATATTGGCAGTATTAACGTTGTAAGGAATAGGGTGCAAACTACTTAGTATAAGGTTTTATAATGAAATTGTATTTATTATTATTTTTCTTTTTGTTTAACAATGCGCATGCTATTCCTATAACATATGGTATTACGGTTTCTACAGAATCTGAAGAGCTTAATAGGTTGCTAAATCAATTAAAAAGCAATTTAGAAGATGAAGACATGATAATTGTTCAGATAGATGATTCTAACACCAACAAATCTGTTCAAAAAGTAATTAATAAATTTAAGGAGCAAATTCAATCACCTAAATTTGTAGTATTACGTTTTGCGCTAAATAAAGATTTCGCTACCTTTAAAAATAACTTACTAAATAACGCAAGGAAATACAAGCGAAATTATTTTTTCCAGCTTGACGCAGATGAGTATTTATCAGATCCTCTAATAAAAAATTTTAAGTGGTTTATATCTAAAAATCCTCATATCGATCTCATAAAAGTACCTAGAGCTAATTATTACGTTAACTCAGAAGAAGACCCCCCTATTAGAGAAATTATGGAGAAAGAGTTCGATGCTTTAGGCAGGTTTAGATATCCAGATTCTCAAAGTCGAATATTTAACCTGGCAAATCCTGAAATAAAATTTATTGATAAAATACACGAGAAAATTGTAGGTTTTAAAAAAAGCGCAGAACTCCCATATAAATCTCAAGGAATTTCCTGGGATATTATTCATATTAAAACTTATAAAGATCAAGCCAAAGCTAACGATCTTTATAAGCAAATTAAATAAAGTCTTATTTGATTTAGTTTTTTAACGATTAATCATTGTATAGGATCAAAAAGTTCTAGTTAAAGCAAAATATGCACCTAAGTAGAATGAAGCCGTAAGAATGAGGATAAGGTTCAAAATGACCTTAATGACTATCTAGGTAGCTATTATATTTTGCAATAACATGCTATAGTCTCTGGCCGTGTTTACTTCGTAGACATTTATAATAGCCGCAGAAGCTGGTAAATAATCAGCAAGAATTTGATATATCCAATATTAACCTGTTGGAAATCAGAATTTTTAATATATGCTAAACCAGCCCATTCATATTGTGAGCACTCCGCAAGAGTGAAATGCGTCATAGTACTATTAGAGACGTGAGCATAAACTGAGTTCTTCAGAGTTTTTTGAAGTCACACCTATAACAGCAGTATCAGAGCTGATGCAATGCGAAAAAAGTAGAGTATAAGTTAATTGTAGTACCATCTGATTGGTCCATTTTAAAAATCCAATGAGGAGCTATTAATATTCACTTGATTTATGCCTTAACAGACTTTTCAGTGAAAGCATCTAATTGTTGTACCACATCAATACAACACTCATAAGCCCAACGCACACCCTTTTTATTCACATAATTTTTAAATTGACCATAAGACTCTAAGTACATGCGAGAACAAGAATCAAAAAATCATTTTCATATTGCAAAATTTCAAAATTAGAAAACGTAAATCCATAATTAATATAAAATATTGTCGCAAATTGAGCAACATACTTAAAATTATATGTATCGCATCTAATGCACTCCTATGGGTAAAGCATTAATACAACGTCTGGATTGAATTCTTTCAAATCCTTATTTTTCCTTTTAAATATGCAAGTTCTCCGTTAACACCATCCTTTGCTAAGCTCTTTATAATAGCGTTCGCTTTAATATCTTTATCTTCAGATACTCGTGGATCTTTAGTTGGCGCACCTACAGAAATACAATATCTATAATACTAATACTAGGTTGCTCTGTTCATTCTATTGATTCTATCTCTAATAGAATATAAAAACGTATTAACATATTGTTTATAGTACTGCCAATACGCCATTGACAAGGTAGGCTCTGTCATATAAGATATGAGAATGAATGAAATTTTATGTAATACGCGTTGGAAACAACGATTTGAGCTTGAATAAAAATATTCTTTCCTATATTAACGTACTAAATAGTTATTAAATATTAAAACTTTGATATATAGACTTTAAATGCTATAAATCATGGTGTTTTGTAAAATTGGACTAAAGCTTGGAAAACAGAAAAATATTTTTTGATATTAGCACCTCTTATTATTGGAAAGGTGAAGATGTGGGCATTGTGCGCACTGAAAAAGCTATAGCAAAAACTCTGCTAAATAATATGCCCGAACGCATTGTTTTTTGCTTGTTTTCTAAAGAAAGAAATAATTTTACTGCTTTATCACGTAATGAAGTAAGTCAGATACTCACGAATAAGGTTGTATGTATAGATGAAACCATTACAAAATACACACCACTTCCTTTGAAAGCCTCTTTACTAAATATCATTTCTCATCCAATCCTTAAGAATATATTTAAAAAAATAATACCATCGTCTTATCACTCAACCTGTGTAATGTTCTATAACAGTTTTTTGAATTTTATTTATGCTATAAAATGTATTAGAAGTCAAAATAGAACAAATAAACAAGTAAGAAAAAACATAAAATTAGCAAGAGAAATGTTCAGCCCCAATGATGTATATATTTCTCTTGGACTTGACTGGGATAAAGGAAATCTTACGGAAGTATATAATCTAGTAAAAGATGTAGGTATAAAAACTGTATTATTTTGTTATGATTTAATACCGTACAAATTTCCTCAATTTACTCCGCCAAATTATTCATTTAAAATGGCTAGGTACTTTACTGACATGTTATGGTGCTCTAATTATATTATATGTATATCTGAAAGTTCAAAAAATGATCTTTTAGAATATGCAAAAACCGTCAGTGCTCCATTACCATCTCTAAAAATAATAAATATAGGGTGCGATTTATTAACAAAAAATATTAAAAAAGTTGGATTTACTGGTAGATCTTTAATTAAAAATAAAGACTTTATATTAACAGTCAGTACAATTGAGCCACGTAAAAACCATGCTACTCTTTATAATGTCTGGCAGAAACTTTATAAATATGATAGTAAAAACTGTCCTATATTAGTGATAACTGGACGCAATGGCTGGTTGTGCAATGAGTTACAACATATGATAAGAGAAGATACCAAATTAAATAAACATATAATCATAGTAAATGATGCAAATGATTCTGATCTTGAGTGGCTTTACAAAAACTGTTTATTCACTGTATTTCCTTCTTTTTATGAAGGTTGGGGTATTCCTGTAGCTGAGAGTCTTTATTACGGAAAATATTGTATAACATCTAATACCAGCTCATTACCTGAAGTATCTCAAAACCTGACAAAAATGCTAGACCCTTTAGATATATATTCATGGTATGAATCAATAAAAGACCTACTAGAGAATCGTTCCAAATTAAAATCGCTAGAAGATAATATAAAAAAGAATTACAAACCTATAACATTAAATATCATGGCCCTTAATTTTCTTGATTTTATAAAAACAGAATTTAATATAAGGAAAAATTAAAATGGTTAAAATATTGATGTTAGGAACATATAATATCAAAAACCCATTACATGGCGGCCAAATTAGAGTCTCTGAAATTTTAAAAAAATATATAGAGCACAATATAAATGCTAAATACGTAGCAATTTATAATAAAGGTTCAAATCCTCTAAAATCAAGTCAAAACGATATAGGCATTCACCTATTAGCGCACAAAAGCAACGTGTCTTTAGGTTTAATAGGTGACTTAGTCACTGGTCAACAAATAGTTTCAGATGATAATTTATTCAATAAATTAACCAAAATAGTTTTGGATGAAGACCCTGATTTTATTCAATTAGAACAGCCTTGGCTATTCCCGTATTATCAGAAATTATCTATAAAATACCCAAAAATTAGATTAATTTACTCTTCCCAAAATATTGAATATAAACTCAAAGAAAGCATACTAAAAGAGCGTTGTACAAATTATTCATCTATAATAAAAGAGATTAAGGATATAGAACGTGATGTGTGTAAGAAAGCAAGTCTAGTTATTGCTGTTACTGAGCAAGAAGCAGTTCAACTAAAAAAAATGGGCGCTAGCAAAGTGATCATATCTTCTAATGCCTATTCAATACCACCTTCCCCAAGCAAAAAAAAGATAGCTTATTGGAAAGAAAAGATAAATCAAGATAATTTTATAGTGTTTGTTGGCAGCGGACATCCACCTAATACTAAAGGATTTATGGATTTATTAGGTCCAGCATTTGGTTTTTTAGCTCCTGATCAAAAAATTATACTATGTGGAGAAGCTGGAAATTCTATATATAATTATGATCACGGAATTTTTAAATCCTTAAATATAGGGCGTATTGACAATTTTGGAATTGTAAAAAATGAAGACCTAACAGCAATACTTAGCTTGTCAACAATAATTTTATTGCCTATTGTTGAAGCTGGCGGTTCAAACTTAAAAACTGCAGAAGCAATATTATCTGGTAAGACTATTATTGCTACAAGTATTGCTTTCCGAGGATATGGAGAATTTAAAAATGAGCCCTTTGTTATAATAGCAGATACCCCAGATGATTTTAAAAACGCTATAAAAAAATGTCTGAAAAAAGATTTTTCTCCTAATTTTTCTACAGACAGATCAGGAGAAAAATACAAAAAATTACTATGGAACTATAGCTTGAAAAATATTCCAACTACTGTATTAAAATTAACAAAAAAACAATAGGATTTATGAAAAAAACAGCACTTATAACTGGCATAACTGGTCAAGATGGAGCTTATTTAGCTCAATTATTATTATCAAAAGGCTATACAGTATATGGAGGGACCAGAAGATCTTCTCAGAATAATTTATGGAGGTTAAAAGAATTAAATATTTCAGATCAAGTAAATTTTATTTCTTTTGAGCTAAATGAATTCTCTAATATTATGATGGCTCTTGAAAAAACTAAGGTTGATGAAATATATAATCTTGGAGCACAAAGCTTTGTTGGAGCATCATTTGAGCAACCTATTTATACCGGAGAAGTTGATGGATTAGGTGTAACAAGAATTCTTGAAGCAATAAGGATCTTAAATCCTAAAATTAAATTTTATCAAGCCTCTACTTCTGAGATGTTTGGTAAAGTCCAGGCTATACCTCAAAGTGAAGACACACCATTTTATCCAAGAAGCCCATATGGAGTTGCAAAATTATATGGTCACTGGATTGCAGTAAATTATAGAGAATCTTACAATATTCATACTTCATCTGGAATTTTATTTAACCACGAATCACCGCTAAGAGGTGAAGAATTTGTAACTAGAAAAATTACTCTAGGATTAGCTAATATTGTATCAAAAAAAGTTGGTCCAATACAATTAGGTAATTTAGATGCTAAACGTGATTGGGGTTATGCAAAAGACTATGTGGAGGGAATGTGGTTAATGCTACAGGAAGAGCAGGGTGATGATTATGTTTTGGCTACTGGTAAAACATCAACAATACGTCATTTCATAGAAATCGCCTCCAAAGCAGCTGGATTTA
The DNA here is from genome assembly GCA_945877755.1 of Rickettsia typhi. Taxonomy (GTDB): domain Bacteria; phylum Pseudomonadota; class Alphaproteobacteria; order Rickettsiales; family JABSSG01; genus JAGVLN01. The sequence goes on from CAMCSP010000049.1 coordinate 7,035, forward strand.
ATATAGTTTGGCAAGGTAAAGGTCTAGATGAAAAAGGAATCGATAGTAATTCAGGCAAGATTATTATTGAGATAAATCCACAATTTTATCGCCCTGCAGAAGTAGATCTATTATTAGGTGATCCAACTAAAGCTGAAAAAAAATTAAACTGGAAAGCAACAACTTCTTTAGAGGAGTTAGCAATAATGATGGTCGAAGCAGATTTAAAAAGAATAAATTTATAATGATGTAAGAAAAAACATAAGGATATGACTTAAATATTCTTGTCGCTATTGATTATGAACATTTTAGACCAAAGGTTATTATCACTGAATCACCAGAAGCTGGAACGTTTTTACGATCAAAATCGTATATACCAATATGGACCAATATAGTAAATACTATATACATAGATAAAAAAGTTCTTGTGATGTAAAAATAGTACACACAACTTTTTATATAACTCACTATAAATAAAACACAAAGTTTTTTCTGCATGTTCTGTAAACTATATAGCTAATCACGGAGGTAAACACAGTTAATAAAATTAAATATAAGGAATCCAAAAAGCTTGGGATAACATGCTGATGAACTATCATAGAAATAGGCCTAATCATAATATAAAAGGGGTTGAGCTCAAATAAATAACGCAAATGTTCTGGAATTATCGTGATAGGATATACGATAGGGGTTAACCAAAATGACACACTCACAAGTACAGTCATTACTTCATTTAAATCTTTTAGATAAGGAGCTGAGAAAGCTAACGCTATAGAAATAGCGGCAAGAGTAATAAAAATTGGTATCAAATATAAAGGCAATAATAAAACCACCGGATCAAATTTGGTTATTGACAATAAAACATACATGCATAAAAATGATATTATGTAATTATAGAATAATCTTGAAACATCAGAAAGCGGAAAGATTGTCTTAGAGACAATACATCTTTTGATAATCTCGGCATTGCTTATCAATGAGTTTGGAGTAACTATTAAAGTCTGCGATATAAAACCCCATGTGAATATAGATGTTATTAGAAACGTTGTGTAATCTGCTACAGGAAATCGCATAATATGGGGCATAATCAAAGAATAAATAACTACTTGTGTCGTTGGCTGAATCAAAGTCCACAATATTCCTAAAACCGAGTCGCGATACTGTCTAGACAAAGTATTCTGGGCTATAAGAACAATAGTAAGAAAATAATACTTATCACACTTATTTTGCAAGTCAT
>CAMCSP010000050.1 GCA_945877755.1 Rickettsia typhi
TGGAAAAAATCTTTAATAAATCTCATATTTATTACTTACTTTATATTTAATATATCTTTTTTATATTTTGACTCCACCTCTTTTGCAGAACCTTCCATAATAATAGCGCCTTGATCCATCAAAATGAACCTATTACATATTTCTTGTATGTCATCAGTAGCATGCGATACTATTATCGCAATTGAAGCCGTATCCAATTTTTTTCTAAGAAAATTCCTAGATTTCTTAACAAACCCAGCATCCCCTGCAGCTAACACCTCATCTAGAAGCATAATATCTGGGTCTTGAAAAACAGCTGAAGAAAATGCTAAACGAGAGACCATTCCCGAAGAATAGGTTTTAAGAGGAAGATAAATTTTATCATCTAATTCAGAAAACTCTATAATTTTTTGCTCTAACTCCGGAGAATAATCCTTTAATTTACCTCTGTAAGCAAAACTTAATTTAATGTTTTTAATGCCAGTCTGCTCTGGATCAAAACCTGCTCCCATCTCAATAAGTGGGGCTATTGTTCCATGCACCAACCTATTTCCTTTAGCTATGGGGTAATTACCAGAAATCACCTTTAAAATCGAAGACTTACCGCTGCCATTCCTACCAATAATACCTATTTTATCACCCGGCTTTGCTTCAAGAGACACGTCACATAATATTGGTATACCCTTGGATTTGATTGTTTTATTTAGCAACAACCATTGACGCAAAGTCCCAGCCCTAGCATGGGTATCAACGCCGTTGACATAAATATGTTGTAATTTTATTTGTATATTTGTCATATTATTCGTATTTTAATCTATCTTGGCTATTTATTATAATACAATCTGATAAGTTGACGCTAACACTATGTATATTATATATTTTATTATTCCACTAGCATTTTCTATAGTTTTAACCAAGCCGCTTATTGCCTTTCTGAATAAAAATCGTATGGTTGACCTCCCAAGCCAACGCAAAAATCACATTAATCCAATACCACGTGGAGGGGGAATAACAATAATTAGCATTATATTGCTGTGTTGCATTACCATGCTTAACTTACAATATCCTTCAAATCACCATTTTATCTATTTAATAATTGCAATTTTGATTTGTGCCACAATATCACTTCTAGATGACATTCTTACCATTTCTATTCTATTAAGAATATGCTTTCAAGCCTTAGCAATATATTTTGCGATTAATTTTTTGCCAGAATACAACTCTAATCTCCTATTACACTCTATACCTTTAATAGTTGAAAAATTTTTGGTTGCCCTAGCTTTATTAGGATTTATAAATATTTACAATTTTATGGACGGAATAGATGGCCTTGCAGCATCACAAACTATCTATATCGCAATAATAGTGCTAATATTTACTATAATTGATCCTCAAATAAATATTTCGGTCTCATATCTTTGTATGAGTATTATTGGGGCATGTTCTGGCTTCTTAATATATAATTGGCACCCAGCTAAGATATTTATGGGTGATGTTGGTAGCGTAACCCTTGGGTTAATTTGTGGATGGCTATTATTAAACCTAGCAATACATGGTTATATTGCTGCTGCAATAATCATTCCAGGCTATTATCTAGCTGATGGCATTACTACAATCATAAAACGTCTTGTTCAAAAGAAAAAGATTTGGCAAGCCCACTCAGAACACTACTATCAACTAGCTGTACGTAAAGGCAAATCACATTCGCAAGTTACTAAAAAAATTATTTATTGTAATCTGATTTTGGGAATACTTAGCTTATTTTCTATAAACTATCCTATAGGGGCGCTATTGCTAGCAACTATATTTGTCTTTATGTTTTTACTTCGTTTAGCAAATTAATATTTCTCAGCATAGTTCTTAAGGCTTTCGTCTGTCTGTTTAGCAAATGCTTCTTTAGTAAAGAATTTCATTGCATGTTTTTTAGCATTTGCACCTAGCTCTTTTCTGAGTTTTTTGTCATTCACAAGCTTCAATAATTTCATTGCTGCATCATTTATATCAGGCTCTGCCCAAACACCTTTGTCTTTGTATATATTCTGAGAATCATTGATTTCAACCAATTTATATTCAACATAACAAGCACAATTTTTAGGCAAAAATGTCATATTAGCAGACCATGGAGTAGCAAGTATTGCCTTACCATGCCACATAGCCTCAGCCATAAGTAAGCCAAATCCTTCGCTGCGATGCAAAGACACAACAATATCTGAAAGATTTATTAGACCTTGCATTTCATCTACACTTAAAAATTTATCAATTACTACAATATTAGGCAAGTCAAAAATCAACTGATCTATTTCTTCTTTTTCTTTCAAAAACCTTTTGGTACCAGATAACTTTAGTACCATAGTTGCATTTTCTACTTTATTAGAAATTTTTCTAAATGCTTCTATGGCACCAACTATATTTTTACGATTAAACCCAGAGCCTAAATCAGCGATGTTCAATATTATAACACTATTTGGTAATCCAAAATGCTCTCTATTAAGAGAAGTATCTGATGGCATCCGCAAAGGAAGAGGGACAACTTTCACGGGTATATTTCTAACTTTCTTCTTAAAAGCCTGAGCCGAGAAATCTGAAGCTGTCCAAATTTCATGAACTAGATTACATGGCTTTATCCAATGATTTGGTATAGATTCGGTTTCCCAAAGACAACACGCAATAATCTTTTTATTTTTTAACCGTTTTCTACCCAGCAAAAATAAAATTAAAGGAATGTGAACGGGATTGTTTTGAATAATAATTACACCACCTTTTTGTTTGGTAGACATTTGAGCAGGCAATTGGATATTTAAAAAGCTTTCTGTAAACAAATTACTAACATCAAATGACTTAACTTTATATCCTTGTTCTACAAGAGCACTTAAGTTTAGTCTTGCAGCTTGTCCTAGTCCAGAAGAGGCTTTTAGCATACCAACCATTGTGATTGGACCAGGTTTGATTAGTTTAGAAGGCTTTGGCAAAATGTACATAAGTATGGTGTTTGCAAGCTTCCGCATCACCTTTGGAGATACCTTAATTGTTAAGTTATAAATCTGTGATAATAATTTCATTCCAACCTTGGACCTAAAAACCTTTACTTTGAATCAAACTTATACTAAATTTTCAGCCTTATAGAACATTAATATTAGATAAATGTCCATTAAAGTTTTGCATGTTTATAAAACATTTTTCCCTGAAACGGTAGGAGGAGGGGAGCAGGTTATATTTCAATTATGCAAAAATGCAGAGATTGAATCCAGGGTATTATGCCTAACTAAGAACAGCAAAAAAACTGTAGAAAATTATGAAGGCATAAAAGTTATTCGCTATCCTCAAACTTTGAGTTATGCTTCATGCCCCATTTCTATCCAAGCTATAATAAACTTTAAAAAAGAATCTAACTGGGCTGATATTATTCATTATCATTATCCTTGGCCTTTTGGTGACTTATTGTCTTTATTTGCCGCCAAAAGAAAATCTGTTGTAACTTATCATTCTGATATCGTAAAACAGAAAATCTTGCGTTGTTTATACTATCCGCTTGAACAATGGTTTTTGTCTAAAGTTGATAAAATAATAGCCACATCACCAAATTATACCATTACTAGTGCAAATCTTATCAACCGCAAATCAAAAGTTACAGTAATTCCTATTGGAATAGATAAAAGCAATTACCCAAAGCCTAATTTAAATAGCTGTAAACAGATAAAGAAGAAATTTGGTGATAAATTTTTTCTTTTTATTGGGCAATTGCGCTATTACAAAGGATTGCATATTTTATTAGACTCTATGGTAAGAGCTGACTACCAATTGGTAATTGCTGGCATGGGAGCACAGTATAACAATCTGAAAAAACAAGCTCAAGAAAAAAAACTTGATAATGTTCATTTTTTAGGTCAAATAGAAGATAAAGAAAAGGTTAACTTGCTAAATAGCTGTTTATGTTTAGTATTGCCATCACATCTTAGGTCAGAAGCTTTTGGTATAACTCTTGTTGAAGGCGCAATGTTTGGCAAACCCTTGATTTCATGCGCTATTGGCACTGGCACGGATTATATAAATCAACATGAGAAAACCGGATTTGTTGTTCCTAATAATGATCCAATTGCTTTAAAAAAAGCAATGTCACTATTAGCGCAAGATTCAAAGTTAGCAAAAAAAATGGGCAGGGCTGCTTTGGAAAGATATGAAAAATTATTTACAGCAAAAATTATGAAAGAAAAAACTGTTAGTTTATACAAATCATTACTATAGGTAAATTATGATCACACCAGTTATTTTATGTGGCGGAGTTGGAACAAGATTATGGCCAATTTCACGTGAAACAAATCCTAAACAATTTCTTGCTATTGAAGGTGATTTATCGCTATTTCAGGTCACTGCAAAAAGAATATCAGATTCAAAGATTTTTACCAAACCAGTAATAGTGTGTAATGAACAACATAAGTTCAAAATTGCTGGCCAATTAGAAGAATTAGGCATAGAACCTTTAGCTATAATTCTCGAGCCGGTATCCAAAAATACAGCACCAGCAATTGCTCTTGCTGCACATTATTTAAAAGAACATCATCCACACTCACAAACTATGCTGGTCGTGCCCGCTGATCATATGATAGAGCAATCAGAGCAATTTTGTAAACTGGCCTTAGCTGCGAAAGAACATTGTGCCAATAACAGCTTAATCACTTTCGGTATTAACCCTACCTATCCATCAACAGCCTATGGTTACATAGTACCAGGTAAATCAATTAATGGAAACTGTTACGAAGTAGAAATATTTGCCGAAAAACCAACTATAAAAACAGCCGAAGATTTAATTAAAAACCACGCTAAATGGAATAGTGGTATTTTTATGTTTGAAGCAGAATCTTATCTACAAGAGCTTAAAAATTTTTATCCAGCAATTTTTGATTGTTGTTTAAGGTCAGTTAAAATGGCTACAACTAACTATAACTTCCTTGAAATTCAAAAAGACATTTTTGATTCTTGCGAGGATATTTCCATAGATTACGCCATCTTTGAGCACACAAACAATGCAGTAACAATTTCCATGGATCTAAATTGGAGTGATATTGGTAGCTGGAAAGCTCTATATGATCACAGCCCTAAAGATCAAGATCAGAATTATAGTTTTGGTAAGAATTATCCATATCAAACCAATAATTGTCTCATTTATTCTCAACCAGAAATGTCAACAATCACATATGGAGTTGAGAATTTATGCATAATAACCACCAAAGATGCTGTATTGGTTATAAACAAAGATGATAGTGAAGCAGTAAAAAATATTGTGAATGACTTCAAAAAACAAAATAACCCTATAGTCAACACAGCTCCTATATATTACCGTCCTTGGGGATATTATCAAAATATTTTGACTTATGACAGTTATAAAGTAAAAAAACTTCACATCTATCCTGGAAGTAAAATTTCACTGCAGTATCACAACAAGCGCTCTGAACATTGGGTAGTAACTAGCGGTAAAGCTATGGTAACACATGGTAATAAAAGTTTTGTTTTAGAGAAAGAACAATCAACTTATATACCAACTGGCACAATTCATAGGTTAGAAAATGTAGGCAAAGAACCCCTTGAAATAATTGAAGTACAAATTGGTGCATATTTAGAAGAAGATGACATTGTAAGATTAGAAGACAAATATGGCAGATGCAATCAATAAGTTATACTGCTAACAATTCACCAGCATGCGTTACTATTATGTATAGTAGACGTACAATATGGATGAATTGAATTATGCCAACTAAAAACCATACATGCCCAATTTCAAAAATGATGGAAAACAAAGAATATTTTAGCCAATTTTAGAAGATTCCATATTAGCTTATGTATTTCAAGATATAGAAAAGGGATTTTTTGTAGAAGTCGGAGTAAATGATCAAATTATAGATAATGCCACACACTATTTTCATATAAGAGGATGGAAGGGGTATTGGTATCGAGCTTATTAAAGAATTATTTAATGAGTTGGTGATAGCCAGGCCACATGATATTAATATAAACAAAGCAATATCTAGTTTTAAAGGAACGGCACAGTTTTATATCAATGAAAAATTAAATACTCTGTCTTCTCTTGACAAAAAAATTATAGATTTAGATGGTACTATAAAAAACAAAATATTTATTGTAGAAGTAGAATACTCTCACTAATGTTTTAATAGATCATCAAATAAATGATATTGACTCTATTAAGATTGATGTGGAAGGAACAGAGCACGATGTAATAGGAAGGTCTGGGTTTAAACCGAAAGTTTTAGTATTAGAGTTGGTTTCACCCACTAATTACTATGGTTTTTTATTTTTTGAAGATAAAATAGTTACTCAAGGCTATATATTTGCTATGAGTGATGACTTAAATGGATATTTTTATAGAGAAGAATCTCCTGAGTTTGGTGAAAAATTTGCGTTCATAAACAAATATGTACGTCAAGATAAAATCAACAGAGGAGCAGAATGTTTCAGTAAATATAAATGCTCATATTAACTCTATAGCTTTCCTTTCTTATATAACTTGCTTCATATTTGAAGCACATCAAAATGATAGGTAGGAGACCATTCAAAAGTGGGGGCTAGATGTTAAAATGTTTTCATTATTATTTTCTAACATGCTTGGGTACCAATTACAAAATGCATCTTTCAGTTCATCGTTAAGAGTGGATATTCGTGTTTGTATCATTTTATGAGCACCTTCCTTTGTCCATCTCATTTGTTGTTTTTTAGACATTCTCTTACTTATAACCTCATTTACAGTAGATTCTACAAAAGAAGTAGAAATAATTTCATTATGTCTGTATCTCTCTGCATAGTTTGGGATAAGGTGCTGATTAGATTTTATATAAATATAAAATTCTTCTGCCCATTTTTTTAATGAATGTTTTTTATTTCCATTATCTAAATCTTGGCATTCAATTTCCTCACAAAAAGATTCAATTTTATCTAAGACTTTATCAACATTTCCATGCCAAATATTCCATTTAATGCTTTCCATTTGCTCATCCAAATCATCCCTGTCCTTTTTATCTAACCCTTTTATAGTTTGCCTCATAACTGTAATTTTCATTGTGATATGAAACCAATCTAATATATGCTCAGATTGAGGGCTAATAAATGTCTGAAGATTTCGTACAGTGTCGCCACCATCAGACAAGAAAGTGATATCTTGATTCATTTGCAGCCCTTGTTTCTGTAACATTGTGTTGAGTCTTGATTTAGGCTTGTTATCATACTTACACACAAATCCAAAGCGCTTTGAAGGTTTCTCATCTTGTAAGCTTTTACCAACAATTGCTTCGAACCATCCAGCTTTTCTATTCTTACCCTCTCTGGCATGGATATAACCACCATCAATTCCTACAGTTAATGGAGAGTCTGGATAAGGCAGCTTATCTCGTTGGTTTTGAGAGCCATAATCGAATTGTACTTCTTGAATTTCAGAATCTAAACGCTCTGCTATCTTGTGTGTTGTAGCAACTATACTTGAAACATTAGATTGTATAGGAAGCACTTCTTCAAGAATACTCGAAGTCATACCATAAGAAACCAGTGATGCCCATTTTGTTTGTAAAAACTGAAGTTCAGGTGATATGTGCTCAGAAAGTACAGAAGCTAATGGGCTAATACTTTTTTTATCTTTTTTTGTACAAAGACAGGCATATAGCCTTGGACTTTTTAGAGTTAGTTTTCCAAATAAAGTCCTGTACACCAGTTTGTGATGATCCTTTGTTTGTTGATATTTGCTGCAATCCTTGCAAATTCTATGTTCTCTAATATGCTTTTCTACTTGCTGTTGTGCAAGCTCAGATTGAACATTTTGTAATATTGACTTGGATTCAGTCAATGTTAATCCTAGCGTATTTGTAACTAAACTTTCTCGTCTAAACTCAGCTACCGGTTTAGTAATAATGGATTGGCCATCTTCATGATCAATTCTAATTTGTATTGATATTCTCATAAATTTATCACCTCATCAAATGCTTCTTGCCATCTGGCATCATTATTGGCATAAAATTTTACCTGGCTATGCAGTTGACTCCACTAGCTACTACATGTAGTATTGGTTATTATGAATATTAAACCGTCAAATTTGATTGAATTAATGGATATGTTTCCAACTGAAGAGTCGTGTTTAGAATATTTGAGTCTGGTACGTTGG